>NZ_BAAAAV010000010.1:0-154704 GCF_054768095.1 Clostridium sp. CTA-7
CTCAATAAAAAGTTTAATCTCTTTGCTCAAATTACTTTGAGTCTTAATTTTAAGACGTCTAAAAGAATTGCTGGTTTGTTTACTTAACTTATATTCTGTTCAATTTTCAAAGACCATTTTCTTCATCGCCCTCAAGCGACTTTCTTATAATATCATTTGTTTTTCTTACTGTCAACAACTTTTTTCAAAGTTTTTTTGACTTGTTTTATCGCATCTCTCAGCGACGAGATTTATAATATCATTTTAAATTCATATAGTTTTATTCATATGTATTTATTTTTTAAATTTATTATTAATTTACTCTATTTTTCTATTATTATCTAATTAATTCTATTATTGATACACCTGGATAAGATTACGTTATTAAAACCATATTTATACACTATAGCTATGTATTTATATATGTTTTGCGGCTACATCTATGTAAATTTATAAAAAAATTGCAGCTGCATGTATTTAATAACTACACAGCTACAATATTTTTTATTGTTTTAAATTGCTTTTTTAGTTGTCATCTTCTAATCTATCTATTAATTTATCTAAGCTATTATCTGAATCATCTACAACAGCAATTTCACTTTGAACTTCGTCCTCATTAGAGTCACTATCTAAAGTAAGTTGCTCATCTTTATCCTCAATGCTTCCTGATATTTTAGCAATTGCTACTATTTTTTCTTGTTCTGTAGTTCTCATAAGTGTTACGCCCATAGCAGATCTACTAGTTACTGATATACCTGCTACGTTTATTCTTATAGCTACTCCACTAGTATTTATAAGCATAAGTTCGTCATCTAACTTACATACAGTAGCACCTATTACTTTACCAGTTTTTTCTGATAGCTTATATGTTATTAATCCTGTTCCACCTCTTTTTTGTCTCTTATACTCAGTTATAGGTGTCCTTTTTCCAAAGCCATTTTCACTTACTACAAGTAAGTCTTCATTTTCTACAGCTATATCCATACATACAGCTATATCATCTTTCCTTAAGTTTATTGATCTTACTCCTGATGCAGTTCTACCCATGGCTCTTACATCTTTCTCATTAAACTTAATTGCATTACCATCTTGTGTAACTATTATTATATCAGCATCTCCACGAGTAACTTTAACTTTTAGAAGTTCATCTCCATCTCTTAGGTTTATAGCTATTAAACCATTTTTTCTAAGATTCTTAAATTCTGATAGAGGTGTCTTCTTAACTAAACCTTGTTTTGTTCCCATGAATAAGAATCCTTCAGTTACATCATCGCTTATTGTAAGAACTGTTTCTATTCTCTCATCTTGTTCTATAGCTATAAGATTTATTATATTAGTACCCTTAGCTGTTCTTCCTGCATCAGGTATTTCATAAGCTCTTAATTTATAAACCCTACCTCTATTTGTAAAGAATAATACATCAGAATGAGTTGAAGTTATATTTACATGTTCTACAAAATCATCTTCTTTTGTAGACATTGCTTGTATTCCTCTTCCCCCTCTTCTTTGAGAAGAATAGGTATCTGCTGATATTCTCTTTATATATCCTGAATGTGTTAAAGTAACAACGACTTCCTCTTCTTGTATAAGATCTTCTATATCTATTTCATTCATTACTTTTTCTATAGAAGTCCTTCTTTCATCGTTATATTTATTTTTTATTTCTGTTAATTCTTCTTTGATTACAGATAATAATTTTTCTTCGCTTGCTAGTATTGAATTTAGATATTCTATTAACTTCATTAGTTCAGAGTACTCTTCTTCTATTTTTTCTCTTTCTAATCCAGTTAATCTTCTTAATCTCATTTCTAAGATTGCTTGTGCTTGCTTATCACTTAATCCAAATCTATCTATTAATGTGTTTTTAGCAATTTCACCAGTTTTCGATGATCTTATTATGTTTATTACTTCATCAATATTATCAAGTGCAATTCTTAATCCTTCAAGTATATGAGCTCTTGCTTCAGCTTTATTTAATTCAAAAACTGTTCTTTTAGTTACAACTTCCTTTTGGAATTCTATATAATAATTTAATACTTGTTTTATATTTAATACTTGTGGTTCATTATTAACTAGAGCTAACATTATAACACCAAAAGTATCTTGCATTTTAGTATGTTTATATAACATATTTAGAACTACATTAGGATTTGCATCTTTCTTAAGCTCTATTACAATTCTCATACCTTCTCTATCAGATTCATCTCTTAGATCAGATATTCCAACTATTCTCTTATCCTTTACTAAATCTGCTATATTTTCTATAAGCTTAGCCTTATTAACTTGATATGGTATCTCTGTCACTATTATCCTATGTCTATTGTTCTCTTCTTCTATCTCAGCTTTAGCTCTAACTATAATTCTTCCTTTTCCAGTTTCATACGCTGCTCTAATACCAGCTTTACCCATTATAGTAGCACCAGTTGGAAAATCCGGTCCCTTAATTACAGTCATTAATTCTAAAATAGTTGTTTCAGGGTTATCTATAAGCATTATTGTTCCATCTATAACCTCGCCTAAATTATGAGGAGGAATATTTGTTGCCATACCTACAGCTATACCTGATGATCCATTTACTAAAAGGTTTGGATATCTTGATGGTAATACAACTGGTTCCTTTTCTTCACCATCAAAGTTAGGAATAAAATCTACCGTGTTTTTAGTTATATCTCTTAACATTTCGGCAGCAATTTTATTCATTTTTGCCTCAGTATATCTCATAGCCGCAGCGCTATCTCCATCTACTGAACCAAAGTTCCCATGACCATCTACAAGCATGTATCTCATTGAGAAATCTTGAGCCATTCTTACAAGTGCATCATAAACAGATGTATCACCATGTGGATGGTACTTACCTAAAACTTCCCCAACAATTCTTGCGCATTTTCTATATCCTTTTTCTGGAGCTAAACCTAGCTCATGCATAGAAAATAATATTCTTCTATGTACTGGCTTTAGTCCATCTCTAACATCTGGAAGTGCACGACCAACTATAACACTCATTGCATAGTCGATGTAGCACCTCTTCATTTCTTTGTTTATATCAATAGATATAACTTTTCCCTCGTTTAAACTCATGTACCTCACCTCGTTTTAGTACTAAATATCTAAATTGCTTACTTTCTTAGCATTCTTTTGAATAAATTCTCTTCTTGGTTCAACTTTATCGCCCATTAATATAGTAAATATTTCGTCCGCTGCTATAGCATCTTCTATAGTAGCCTTTAAAAGTACTCTCTTATCTGGATCCATAGTTGTATCCCATAATTGTGTTGCATTCATTTCTCCAAGACCTTTATATCTTTGTATAGCTGTTGAATTATCTTTTCCACCAACTTCATTTAATAATCTTTCAAGCTCTGAATCGGAATAAGCATAGTATTCTTTTTTATTTTTCTTTACTTGATAAAGTGGTGGTTGCGCTATATATACATGGCCTCCATCTAGTAAGCCTCTCATATATCTAAAGAAAAATGTTAATAATAGAGTTCTAATATGCGCTCCATCTACATCGGCATCAGTCATTATTATTATCCTACTATATCTTAATTTATCTTCATCAAAGTCTTCTCCTATTCCGGCACCAAATGCTGTAACCATAGACTTTATTGAATCAGCTGTTAGTATTCTATCTAATCTTTGTTTTTCAACATTTAATATTTTACCTCTTAACGGTAATATAGCTTGGAATCTTCTATTTCTTCCTTGTTTTGCTGATCCACCTGCTGAATCTCCCTCAACTATATAAATTTCACATTCTAATGGATCCTTAGATGAACAATCAGCTAATTTCCCAGGTAATGATGAACGTTCTAATACTGATTTTCTTGTTAATTCTCTTGCTTTTCTGGCCGCATCTCTGGCTCTTGCTGCCATTAATGCTTTCTCAATTATTATTTTTCCAACGTTAGGATTTTCCTCTAGGAATATTGATACTCCTTCTCCAACTATTGAATCAACTATTCCTCTAACCTCTGAGTTACCAAGTTTTGTTTTTGTTTGGCCCTCAAATTGCGGTTCAGATATCTTAATAGAAACAACTGCTGTTAAACCTTCTCTAATATCATCTCCTGATAAATTCTTATCATTATCTTTTAAATGATTAAACTTTTTAGCGTAATCATTTATAACTCTTGTTAAAGCTGTTTTAAATCCCGCTAAATGAGTTCCACCCTCTATGGTATCTATATTATTAGCAAATGAATATATATTCTCATTATAGCCATCGTTATATTGAAGTGATATTTCTGCTATTATTCCATCTCTTTCTCCCTCAACATATATTGGCTCTGCATGTAAAACTTCTTTATTTCTATTTAGATATGATATAAACTCCTTTATACCACCCTCATAGTGGTATATCTCTTCTTTGTTATCATCTTCTCTTTTATCAGTTAGTACTATTTTAATTCCTTTATTTAAGAAAGCTAATTCTCTTAACCTATGAGATAGTATATCGAAATCATATTCTGTTTCCTCAAATATTTCAGTATCAGGCTTAAATGAAACCTTTGTACCATGATTTTCTGATTCTCCTATTTCACATAAATCAGTTACAACAGCTCCTCTTGAATATTTTTGTTGCCATATGCTACCTTCTCTATTTACAGTTACTTCACACCACTCTGACAAAGCGTTAACTACTGAGGCCCCAACTCCATGTAATCCACCAGATACCTTATATCCTCCACCGCCGAATTTTCCTCCAGCATGAAGAACTGTCATTATAACCTCTACAGTTGACTTACCTATCTTAGGATGTATTCCAGTAGGCATTCCCCTACCATTATCTATTACAGTTATAGAATTATCCTCATTAATAGTTACACTTATTTCTGTACAAAATCCAGCTAAAGCCTCGTCTATACTATTATCAACTATTTCATACACAAGATGATGAAGACCTCTTGAACTAGTACTTCCTATGTACATTCCTGGTCTTTTTCTAACAGCTTCTAAGCCTTCTAAAACCTGAATTTGACTTTCATCATAACTTTGCTTGTTATTTTCCAACCTAATCTCCTCCTAAAATGAAATTTTATTATAATCACATGAAGATTTAATATTGGAACTATGGATTATAATCTATATTAGTTCTTTTTGTTAAAGTTGAAGATGAAATTGGAGATAAATAAATTTTACTCTTTTTATTAACTTCAGCTATAACAAATGATTTTGGTTTTTCTTTAGAAATCCTCTCTACAAACCCATCTTCTTCTGCCATTCTTAGAAAAGCACTAGTATCTGAGCTGTACATCGTAGTTTTCAAATCAAAAATTCCAATTACATCTTTAATTGGAACAACTACATTTTCTCCTAAATGTAAAAACATAAGAATTCCTCCCTTAATTTAGGATTTCTCCATCTTTAACTTTAAAGACTCTGGAGCTACTATCTAAATAATTAGTCAAATCTTCTATCCCAGTACACGTTATTACAGTTTGAATTTCTCCAATAGTACTAAGAATATATCTCTTTCTATTAAAATCTAACTCAGATAAAACATCATCTAATAACAATACTGGATATTCTGATGTCATTTCCTTTATTATTTTTAAAGATGAAAATTTTATTGTAAGAACAGAGCTTCTCTGCTGTCCTTGTGAGCCAAAACTCTTCGTATCTATGTTATTTATAAGAATAACAAAGTCATCTCTATGTGGCCCTACACTGGTTGTTCCTTTTTCAATATCCTTTTTTCTGTTCTTTTTTAAGATTTCATAAAAGTTAGATTCTATATTTTCTAAATCCTTTATTGTACTTATATATTTAAATTCTATATTTTCTTTTCCTGAAGATATGTCACTATGTATATCTTTTCCATAAAAATTTAATTTGTTAATATATTTAAGTCTATCTATTATTATATGATATCCATAATTTGCTAATTGTATATCATATACATCTAAAATTTCTTTATCTAAATTCTTATTTCTTAAAATAACATTTCTTTCATTCAGAACTTTATTATATTGAACTAGGTTATAGTAATACTTAGAATTTAACTGACATAACTCCATATCAATAAATTTTCTCCTTACTCCTGGAGAATCTTTTATAATCTTTAAATCTTCAGGCGAAAACATAACAACGTTAAAGTTCCCAAACAGCTCACCTATTTTAGAAACCTTAACTTTATTAATCCGTATTGCCTTTTTCCCATCCTTTAGTATATTTATATCAATATTTTTATCGAGTCTATCCTTGCCTACTAATAAACTTACATATGCGCTATCCGAATTCCAATTTATTAAATCCTTATCTTTTGATGTCCTATGAGATTTTGCAAACGCACAATAATAAATTGCTTCAAGAATATTAGTCTTACCTTGAGCATTATCCCCCATAAATACATTTACATTTTTACCAAGTGTTATATTTAAAGATTTATAATTTCTATAATTTAACATTTGAAGTCTTTTAATATACATTTTTAACACCTATTTTAATTATAACATATTAGAGGAATAAAAGTAATTATAAGGTTAATACAAATAGAATATAGCTACTCTTTAAATAACTCTGTATTTTTCACCGTTAAATTCTACTATATCCCCTTGTCTGATTTTTTTTCCTCTCTGAACGCAAATCTCACCATTTACTTTAACCATTTCATCTAAAATATACATTTTAGCTTCAGAACCTAATGAGGCTGCTCCACACCATTTTAAAAAAGAATCTAATTTAATAAATTCTGTATTTATTTCTATATCAACCATTTCCAATTTCATGCATATTAATTCACAATTTATGCACAAATCTCCTTTCTTATCTTATTAACCTTACTGGTAAAACAAGATATTTTGAGTTATCTGTATTTTTACACTTTATAACACATGGGCTAACACTTGATGTCATTTCCATTTTAACTTCATCGTCATCAATATTTTTTAATACATCTAATAAATATCTAGAATTAAATGCAATTTGTATTTGATCTCCTTGCAGATTTATATTTAATTCTTCTCTCACTTTTCCCAATTGAGAATTAGATGTTATTATCATAGTATCTTCTTGAACATCTAATTTTATTAAATTACTATTACCATCCTTAGCCATTAAAGATGCTCTTTCTATACAATTCTGTAGTTGTTGTTTATTAACATCCACTAAAATTTTATATTCTTGAGGTAGTAACGAAGAATAATTAACAAATTTACCGTCTAATAATCTAGAAATAACTTTAGTATTATTTAAATTAAATAATATATGGTTATTTGTGAAAGTTATTTTAACTATATCTGATACATCTTCTAATATTTTTGAAACTTCATTTAATGTTTTTCCTGGTATTACAACTTCTATATTATTATCATTGCCTAAAAATTCACTTCTTACAGCTAATCTATAACCATCTAGAGCTACTAAATTTAATACTTTATTATTAACCTCAAATAAAATTCCTTGAAGTATTGGCCTTGTTTCATCTTGAGCTACAGCAAATGATGTTCCCTTTATCATATTTTTAAGTATATTTTGAGGAACTTCAACTGACAAGTTTTCATTTATATTTGGTAAAGCTGGATAATCTTCACCATTCATATAGACTAAGTTAAATATTGATTTTTCACATGTAATTTGTATTATGTCATTTTCTAAAGTTTCTATTTTTATATCTGAATTAGGTAATTTTCTTATAATTTCTCCAAAGATTTTTGCATCTATAACAATCATACCTTCTTCTAAAACATTTGCTTCTACTTTTGTTTCTATAGATACATCCATATCAGATCCTATTAAAGTTAAGCCATCTTTTTTAGCATTTATGTAGATACCTTCTAATATAGGCATTGTTGTTTTTCCTGTTATAGCTTTGTTAGCAATTGATATACCTTCTTGTATTTTTTGTTTTTCACAAATAAATATCATATAAAAACCTCCTTAAGTTATAAACATTTTGATTTTTTAAATATAGATAATATATATAAATATATAGATAAAAAATAATAATAGTAGTAGTAGGGGCTGTTAATATGTTGATAAGTGGCTTTAGCCGTTGAAATCACTAAATTGTTTGTAAAAAAATATTGTGGATAAGTGAAGCAAAAATTACATGTCTTATCCACATTATTAACAAGTGATATTGTCTTACATAGTTATCCACAAATAATTCAATATATTTATGTACAGTTGTTAGTTAATTTTGAGTTAGTTTTTTTGTTATATCATTTACTGTGTGTTGTAGACTTTCATCTGTGTTTAAATTATCAGATATTTTTTCATAGGCATGTATTACAGTAGTATGGTCTCTACCCCCAAACTCTTCTCCGATTTTGGGCAGAGACATATCAGTTAACTTTCTACTTAAATACATTGCAATTTGCCTAGGATATGCTACATTTCTAGTTCTTCTTTGAGATTTTAAGTCTTCTATCCTAAGATTAAAATATCCAGCAACAACATCTTGAATAACATCTATAGTTACATTTTTATTTTGTTTATTTGATATTATATCCTTAAGAGCTTCGCTAGCTAATTCGACAGTTATTGGCCTATTCGTCAATGATGAATAAGCTACTATTCTAATTAAAGCACCTTCAAGTTCTCTAATATTAGATTTAATTTTTGTTGCAATATAAACCATAACCTCATTTGCAACATTTAATTTTTCTACATCAGCCTTCTTTTTTAATATTGCCATTCTTGTTTCAAAATCTGGAGCTTGAATATCAGCAATTAAGCCCCATTCAAATCTAGAGCGTAATCTATCCTCTAAAGTAGGAATTTCCTTTGGAGGTCTATCTGATGATAAAATTATTTGCTTATTTGCATCATGTAATTCATTAAATGTATGGAAAAATTCTTCTTGAGTTCTTTCCTTTCCAGCTATAAACTGAATATCGTCTATAAGAAGAATGTCAACATTTCTATATTTATTTCTAAATTCTTCATTTTTATCATCTTTTATTGCATTTATAAGCTCATTTGTAAACTTTTCAGAAGACACATATACAACCTTGGCACTAGAATTATTTTGCAGCACATAATGTCCAATAGCATGCATTAAGTGAGTTTTTCCAAGTCCAACTCCTCCATAAATGAATAAAGGATTATATGCCTTGGCTGGAGATTCAGCAACTGCTAATGATGCTGCATGAGCAAACCTATTACTATTACCGATAACAAATGAATCAAAAGTATATTTAGGATTTAATGTACTAGACATTTCATCATTTACGGTAATAGATACTTTATCATCAAAATTTGATTTTTTTTCTTCCCTTTCTTCAGCTTCCTGAACATCAGATGCTACAATAAATTCTACTTTATATACTTTGGCGCAAGCTGCCTCTATAGAATTTACAACCAAATCCTTATAACGTTTTTCCAGTATATCTTGAGTAAAGGAATTTGGAACACTGATTTTTATTGTATTGGAAGATATAGAAATAGGCTCGCAGCTTTTAATCCATGTATTAAAACTAACTTCGCTCATTTCACCTTTTATTATATTTAATGTTTTTTCCCATAATGATTTTAGATCATTATCCATCTTATATCCTCCATAAAATAAATTTTATATTTAATTATTAAATAGTTAATAACAATATATCAACACATTTATTAACAGATGAAATTTCGTGTTAATAAATAAGAATAAAATTATTCACATGTTAATAATTATGTTGATGCTAAAGATATATAAAAATTATCCACAGTATAAGTATGGACCTTTTTTAACATTATTAACATGGTATAAAAGCAATATTTTAGCTAAAAATATATATAATTATAAAAATAATAAAGAAAATGCAAACAAGTTATACACAATTTAATCCACAAGTGTGGATAAGTTGTTTGCTAAATAAAGTTATTCACATTCAATATTAATAATAACACAAGTCAAATAGAGTATTCAAGAAGTTATCCACAAAAAAATGTGGCAATATTTTTATATTTATCAACATAATTTGAAAATTATAGTGTATTGACATAAAATGCTGATGTATATATAATAATAAGGTAAATTTAAAATAGAGATTATAGTTTTTACTATAGAAATTACAATTTAAAGGGGGTGTAGTGAAATGTTCATGACATACCAACCAAAAAAGAGACAAAGAAAAAAAGAACATGGATTCAGAAAAAGAATGAAGACTTCATCAGGAAGAACTATTCTTAAGAAAAGAAGACAAAAAGGTAGAAAAAGATTAACAGCATAAGGGCCGCAAATAGTGGCCTTTTTTCTGCAATGCAGGAAAAAAAGGAGTAGAGAGTTTCCAATGGTGTACAGATTAAGAAAAAATAATGAATTTAAATTAGTATATAGAAGGGGAAAGTCTTTAGCTAATAATCTTTTGGTTTTATACATTTATAATAATAAGAAAAACAAATCAGAAGACAGGCTTACTTATAATAAGGTAGGAATTTCTGTTAGTAAAAAAGTTGGGAATAGTGTAGTTAGAAGTAGAAGTAAACGATTGATAACCGAAAGTTATAGACTTAATGAAAAAGACATTAAAACAGGTTATGACTTTGTGTTTGTAGCAAGAAGTGCTATAAAGGAGAAAAGTTTCGTTGAAGTTGAAGACGCAATGAAAAAACTTTTTTTAAAGGCAGGCTTATATAAGTAATGAAGAAATTAATGATAAAATCTATACATTTATATAGAAAATATATTTCACCAATGAGACCACCAACATGTATTTATGTTCCAACATGTTCACAATATGCAATAGATGCTATTAATAAATATGGAGCAATAAAGGGTGGTTTTTTAGCTATAAAGAGAATTTTAAGGTGTCATCCATTTTCTAAAGGTGGATATGATCCTGTAAAATAAGGAGGTTACGCATAAAATATGATGAACTTTTTATCGCCAATAACAGACTTTTTGAAGGTTATATTTGATAATCTTCATAATGTTATTCTTACAGTATTTAATATGGAACCAAGTGGTGTTTCATATGTATTAACAATTGCAATATTTACTATAATAATAAGATTGTTAATATTACCATTAAATATAAAATCAAGCAGATCAAATGCTAGAATGCAAGAGGTTCAACCTGAATTAAATGCAATACGTAAAAAATATGCAAATGATCCTCAAAAGATGCAAATGGAATCATCAAGGGTTATGAAAGAAAATAATGTAAGTATGTTTGGAGGCTGTCTTCCTACATTACTACCTTTGCCAATATTATTTGCTTTATACTATGTATTTATGAAAATAGATCAAGGGTCTGTAGTAGATGCATCATTTTTATGGATACCTAATGTATTTGTAAAGGATCCATATTTCATATTACCTGTATTGGCTTTCTTAAGTACTTATTTACCAAGTTTACTTTTAACTAAGTCAATGCCTAAAAATGAAGATAGTCCAATGAATATGGGAAGTATGAATATTATGATGGCTGGTATGATGGGGATAATGGCAATTAACTTCCAATCAATATTAGTTATTTATTGGGTAATAGGTGGAGTTATACAATTAGCACAAACTTATTTTATAAATTACTTACCAGCTAAAAAGAAAAAAGAAGCAAAAGAAGAAGATGAAAAGTTAAAAACTATTCAAAATGCAAAAAAAGCAACACCAAAGACTAAGAAGAAAAATTAAAATATGTTATTATTGAGTATTTACTAGGTGGTGAATAGGGTATGAAAACATTAGAAATGACGGGTAAAAGTGTAAGTGAAGCTTTAAAAAGTGCTCTAAAAGAGTTAAAGGTTACAGAGGATAAGGTCGAATATGAAGTTATAGAGGAAGGTTCTAAAGGATTTTTAAATCTTATAGGAACAAAGCCAGCAAAAATATTAGTTAAGGTTAAAAGAGATTATAAGGAAGATGTAAGAGTATTTTTGAGAAGTATTCTTGATAACATGGGAATACAAGCAGAAATAAGAATTAAAGAAACTGATGATATACTTTATATAAACTTAAATGGGCCTAAAATGGGATTAATAATTGGATATAGAGGAGAAACACTTGATTCTCTTCAATATCTAGCATCATTAGTAGTTAATAAAGAACATGATATTCCTTATAAAAAGGTAGTTTTAGATACTGAAAATTATAGAAAAAAAAGAGAAGAAACCTTAATAAGAGTGGCTGAAAAAACTGCATATAAAGTTAGAAAAACTGGAAGACCTTATAAACTAGAACCAATGAACCCTTATGAAAGAAGAGTAATACATTCTGCTTTACAGGACAATGACTATGTCTATACATTTAGTCAGGGGGATGAACCTCATAGAAGAATTGTAGTAGATATAAAGAAATAAAGGTGGGAAGGCCAATAGGCTTTCTTACCTTTATTTCTTTTGACTTAATTTAAATAGTTCTGTAAAATGAATATTAGTTAAAATGGGGTAGAATATATAAATACAAAGTATATTGAACAAAAGAAATTTTATCTAATATACATTAAGGAGGATAGAAGATGAAAGAATTTGATACAATTTGTGCAATATCAACAGCCATAGGTGAAGGTGGAATTGCAATTATAAGAGTATCTGGAGATAAAGCTTTAAATATAGTATCTGAAATTTTTAAATCAAAAAGTGGAAAAGATATAAGTGAAATGAAAACTTATACTATGAGATATGGACACGTAGTTGATATAGATACAAATGATTTAATAGATGAAGTAATAATAAGTTATATGAAGGGGCCTAAAAGCTTTACGGCAGAGGATACAGTAGAAATAAATTGTCACGGTGGAGTAACATCAACAAATAAAGTTTTAGAAATGGTAATAAAAGCTGGTGCTAGGCTTGCAGAGCCAGGTGAATTTACTAAAAGAGCATTTTTGAACGGTAGAATAGATTTATCTCAAGCAGAAGCTGTTATGGACTTAATAACAGCTAAAACTGAATTAGCAATGAAATCAGCATTAATGCAAAGTACTGGATCGCTATCAGAAAAGATAAATAAGCTTAGGGAATATCTATTAAATGTATTAGCTCTAATAGAATATGCAGTAGATTTTACTGAAGATGATGAAGAGGTTGATCCAAGTATTCCTTTAAGAGTTAAGGATAGCCTTGAAAAGGCTTATGAACATATGAATAAGCTTCTTAAGAGTGCTGATGAAGGTAAAATAATAAGGGATGGATTAAGCTTAGCAATAGTAGGTAAACCGAATGTAGGAAAATCATCTTTATTAAATGTACTTCTTAAAGAAAAGAGAGCAATTGTTACTGATATTGCTGGTACAACTAGAGATGTAATAGAAGAATATATAAATTTAGATGGAATACCAGTAAAAATAATAGATACGGCAGGCATAAGAGAAACAGAAGATGTAGTTGAAAAAATAGGTGTAGAGAGATCTAAAGAAAAAATAAATGAAGCTGATTTAATTTTATTAGTATTAGATTCATCTAGAGAATTAGATAAAGAAGACAAAGATATAATAGAGGCTATTCAAAATAAAAAATCTATAGTTTTATTAAATAAAATGGATTTAGAAAGCAATTTAGATTACAATTTATTAGATAACTTTGAGAATATAATAAAAATTTCAGCCAAAGAAGATGTTGGAATAGATGGATTAAAAAATGAGATTAAAAATATGTTCTTTGATGGTAAAATAGATAGCGAAAGTTTAATAATATCTAACTCAAGACATAAGCAAGCTTTAATAAGAGCTAGGGAGAATTGTAGTGATGCTCTTATAAGAGTTAAAAATAATGAATTCCTTGATTTAATTTCTATATATGTTACTGCAGCATTAAAAGCTTTAGGAGAGATTACAGGTTCAGAATTAGAAGAAGATTTAGTTAATAAAATATTTAAAGAATTTTGTTGTGGAAAGTAGGAGAAATAAATATGAAATATAATGCGGGAGAATACGATGTAGTAGTTGTAGGTGCTGGTCATGCTGGTTGTGAAGCAGCACTAGCAACAGCTAGAATGGGATTAAAGACATTAATTTGTACAACTAATCTTGATTCAGTAGCTATGATGCCTTGTAATCCTAATATAGGAGGTACTGCTAAAGGTCATTTAGTAAGAGAAATAGATGCATTAGGTGGAGAGATGGGAGTAAATATAGATCATACCTATATACAATCAAGAATGCTTAATACATCTAAAGGACCAGCAGTTCATTCTTTAAGAGCACAGGCAGATAAGAAAAAGTATCAAAATAGAATGAAGAATGCTTTAGAGAATCAAGAAAATCTTAGTTTAAGACAACTAGAAGTTATAGAATTAGATGTTGAGGATGGAAAAGTTAAAGGTGTACTTACTAAAAACGGAGGCTATTTTCAATGTAAGGCTGTTATATTAACAACTGGAACTTACCTTAGAGCGAGAATAATCATAGGTGATGTTACATATAACAGTGGTCCAAATGGATTAGCAGCAGCGAATGAATTATCACAATCATTAATAGATCTAGGAATATCATTAAGAAGATTTAAAACTGGTACTCCAGCAAGGATAAACAAAAGATCAGTAGATTTTTCTAAAATGATAGAACAACCGGGTGATGAAAAAATAGTTCCATTTTCATTTATTAGTGGAGACATTTCAAGAGATCAAGTTTCTTGTTGGTTAACTTATACTAGTGAAGAAACTCATAAGATAATACAAGAAAATATATCTAGATCACCAATGTATAATGGATTAATAGAGGGGGTAGGACCTAGATATTGTCCATCTATAGAAGATAAAGTTATGAGATTTCCAGATAGAGAAAGACATCAATTATTTATAGAACCAGAAGGTGAAGATACTCAAGAAATGTATATTGGAGGAATGTCATCATCATTACCAGAAGATGTACAATTACAAATGTTAAGAACAGTTCCAGGTTTAGAGAATGTAGAGATAATGAGGACTGCATATGCAATAGAATATGACTCAATTGATCCAACTCAATTAAAGCCAACTTTAGAATTTAAAAACTTTGAAGGTTTATACGGTGCAGGACAATTAAATGGAAGCTCAGGGTATGAGGAAGCAGCAGCTCAAGGAATAGTTGCTGGTATAAATGCTGCATTAAAAATTAAAAATAAGGAATCAATGATATTAACTAGATCAGATGGATATATGGGTGTACTTATAGATGATTTAGTTACTAAGGGAACAAATGAGCCTTATAGAATGATGACCTCAAGAGCCGAATATAGGTTATTATTAAGACAAGACAATGCAGACTTTAGATTAACTGAAATTGGATATAAAGTAGGACTTGCAACAGAAGAAAGATATCAAAAGTTTTTAACAAGAAAAAACAATATAGAAAATGAAGTAAAGAGATTGAGAGAACTTCAAATAACTAACAAAAAAGAAGTAAATGAGTTTTTAGTTTCTTTAGGATCAACAGAGCTTAAAAAGCCTATTAGTTTTTATGAACTTATTAAGAGACCTGAGTTAGATTACTTTAGCTTAGTAAGTCTGGATATAGACAGATATGAATACGAAGATGATATTGGTGAACAAATAAATACAATTGCCAAGTATGAAGGGTATATAGAAAGTCAATTAGATCAAGTAAAACAATTTAAGAAGTTTGAAAAAAAATTGATTCCTGATGAATTAGATTATAAGGATGTAAAGGGCTTAAGAACTGAAGCAATACAAAAATTATCTAACATTAGGCCTGTAAGTATAGGTCAAGCATCAAGAATATCAGGTGTTTCACCAGCAGATATATCTGTTTTACTAATTTATTTAGAACATCAATATAAGAAATAAATTTCTTTGGAGGAAATTATGGAATATTTTCAATTAATGAAAGAAGCTTCTTTAGAAGTTGGATTAGAATTATCAGAACATCAGTATAATCAGTTCATAAGTTATATGAAATTACTTCAAGAGTGGAATGAAAAGATAAATCTTACGGCAATAACACAGGATGAAGAAGTAATTAAAAAACATTTTATAGATTGTATTAAAGCTTTTAAGTCAGAAGCAATCAAAAATGCCAAGACTATAATAGATGTAGGAACAGGAGCAGGGTTTCCTGGGCTTCCTATAGCAATAATGAATCCTAATGTACAAGTAACATTATTAGATTCATTAAATAAAAGAATTAACTTTTTAAATACAGTTATAAACAATTTAGAGTTAAAGAATGTAACTACAATTCATTCTAGGGCAGAAGATGGATCAAGAAAACCAGAATTAAGAGAGAACTTTGATGTATCTACATCAAGAGCTGTAGCTAATATGGCAGTATTGTCAGAGCTTTGTATGCCTTATGTAAAAATAGATGGCCACTTTGTTGCTTTAAAAGGACCTGCTATAGAAGAAGAACTTAAGGAGGCCCAAAAAGCTATAGCTGTTTTAGGTGGAGAACTAAATGGTATAGTAGAAGTTAATATTGAAGAGTCTGACTTAAAACATAATATAGTTGAAGTTAAAAAGATAAGTAAATGCCCTAAGGTATATCCTAGAAAAGCAGGAACAGTAAACAAAAAACCTATTAAATAAAATCATATTCTACAATATATATTAATAAAAAAAGTCGATTAATAAATTTTTTGAAAAGTATATAAATTCATTTGTAGATAATTAAGTTTTAATAAATAAATTTGTCTTATAATATTAAGGAATAAAAAGAAGGAAATTAGAGAAGAAAATAGAATTTTTAATTTATTGAATAAAAGTAATTTAATTGAATAAATGGTAACTTATAATAATAGGGGATGGTTGGGTGCATATGAATAGAGAAATTAATAATATTAGTGTAGATAAGATATTTCCAAATACTTATCAGCCGAGAAGATTTTTTAACGAAGAAGCATTAGAGGAGTTATCTCAATCTATAAGAGAGCATGGAATAATACAACCTATTACTGTTAGAAGAAGAGGAGAAAATTTCGAGTTAGTAGCAGGTGAAAGAAGATGGAGAGCTGCTAGAATGGCAGAGCTAGAAAGTGTACCATGCAATATTATTGAGATTACAGATACACAATCTGCAGAAATTGCTTTGTTAGAGAATTTACAAAGAGAGGATTTAAATTTTATTGAAGAAGCAGAGGCTTATTATAATCTTATAAATGATCATAAATTTACTCAAGATGAATTGGCTAAGAGAATGGGCAAAAAACAATCAACTATAGCTAATAAACTCAGATTACTAAAGCTTAGTTCAGAAGTTAGAGAGTCTTGTATAAAGAACAAACTAACAGAAAGACATGCTAGAGCGTTACTATCTTTACCTAACGAAGATTTGCAGTTAATAGTTATAGAAAAGGTTGTTAAAAATTCACTTAACGTTAAGGCCACTGAGGAAGCTGTTAATAAAGAATTATTAAAACTAGCTGGAGAAGAGTTAAATAATAAAGAAAAGAAAAAAATAAAAAGTGTTTTTCCAGCAAAACTATATGTAAATACTATTAAGCAAGTATTTGATAAATTTAATATACCAGCTGAGTATAAATTTAAAGATGAGGAAGAATTTATACAAATAACGGTATCTATACCTAAGAAATAATGAAAATAAGTATATTCTTAAATTTATTAAGAGTATACTTATTTTTTTGAAAAATAAAATAGTTAATTTAACTACTTTTTATTATGTTAATCTTTTAATATTAAGGAAAACTATATATAATATTATTATAAGAAGGGGGGTGAAGCTCTAAAGTAGAGCTTTTATATGAAGAAGGTTTGCATATTCAATCAAAAGGGTGGGGTTGGGAAAACTACCACAAATATAAATTTATGCGCATATCTAGCTATGGAGGGTTATAAGGTACTAACAATAGATATAGATCCCCAAGGAAATACAACAAGTGGGTTAGGCTTAGATAAAAGAAATTTAGAATTATCAATGTATGATGTATTAACCTCAGATGCCTCATTAAGAGAAGTGATTTTGAAAAGTGAGTTAGTACAAAACCTGTTTATAGCACCATCAACCATGGAATTAGCAGGGGCAGAGGTAGAAATTATAGGAAAAGAAAATAGGGAATTAATTTTAACTAATAAAATAAAAGAAATTGAAGATGAGTATGATTTTATTTTTATAGATTGTCCACCATCGTTAGGGGTTTTGACAATAAATGCATTAACATCAGTTGAATCAGTTTTAATACCAATTCAATGCGAATTTTATGCGCTTGAGGGAGTAGGTCAGCTTATTAATACTGTTCAATTAGTGAGAAAATCTTTAAATAAGGATTTGGAAATTGAAGGTGTTGTAATGACTATGTATGATTATAGAACAAATTTAAGTAATGAAGTTTTTAATGAAGTTAAGAATTTCTTTAATGATAAGGTTTATGAAACAGCAATATCAAGAAATATAAGGCTAGCAGAAGCACCAAGCTTTGGGTTGCCAATAATGCTATATGATGAAAAATGTAAGGGTGCAGAATCTTATAAGTCTTTAACAAAAGAATTTTTAAGTAGGCAATAAGTAGGTGATTAAATATGAATAAAAAATCAGCTTTAGGTAAGGGGTTAGGTGCACTAATACCTAACGATGTTACAACTAAAGAAAATAATAAGCCATCTGTTATATCAATAAATTTAATTAAAAGTAATAATGATCAACCAAGGAAATCTTTTGATGATGAAAAGATAGCTGAATTATCGCAATCAATAAAAGAACATGGAATAATACAACCAATAATATTAAATAAACAAGATAATTATTACATGATAATTGCTGGAGAAAGAAGATGGAGAGCGGCAAAGTTACTAGGATTAAAGGAAGTTCCAGCAATAGTAATGGATTTAACGGAAAAAGATGTATTAGAAGTATCATTAATAGAAAATATTCAAAGACAAGACTTAAACCCTATAGAAGAGGCAATGGCTTACAAAAAACTATTAAGTGATTTTAACTTAACTCAAGAAGAACTTAGTAAAAGAGTAGGTAAATCTAGAGTTGCTATAAGTAATACTATAAGATTAACTAATCTTTGTGAAACAGTTAAACAATATTTAATAGATGAAGTTATATCAGAAGGTCATGGAAGAGTATTATTGTCAATAGAAGATGCTAGAGTTCAATGTGAAGTTGCACAAAAGGTAATAGATGAAAAACTTTCAGTTAGAGAGTTAGAAAGATTAGTAAAGAATTTAAATATTGAGAAAAAAGAAAAAGAAAAAACTAGAGACATGAATCCATATTATAAAGATGTAACTGAGAGATTGCAGAATTACTTTGGAACCAAGGTTAACATAAGTAATAAAAATAACAAGGGAAAAATAGAAATAGAATATTATTCAAATGAAGATTTACAAAGGATACTAGAAATAATTAATTTATAGATGTTTCACGTGAAACATTTGTAAGTTAATTAAATTGGATGTTTCACGTGAAACATTAAATTGTACTTTATTATGAATTCTAGAGAGGAGCATTTAATTTGGAGAACATTATAAGTATGATAAATGACTATTCATCATTTATTGTTATTGGGCTATTAATTATAATGTTATTACTTTTCATAATAGTAATTTCATTAGTAAGATCTATAAATAAACTTGAAAAAAAGTATAGAAGAATTATGAGAGGTTCTAATAATAAAAATTTAGAAGAACTTATAAATTCAAAATTAGAAGAAATAGATGCATCTATTGAGAAGTCTCAAGAAGCTCTTAACAAATGCGAAGTAATAAAAGAAGAAATGAAGGGTTGCGTAAATAAAATAGCTATAATGAGATATAAGGCATTCCCTGATGTCGGAAGTGATTTAAGTTTTTCAATAGCAATATTAGATTCACATAATGATGGAATTTTATTAACTGGAATTTACTCTAGACAAGATAGTACTACCTATGCAAAACCTGTAGATAAAGGAATTTCAAGGTATGAACTATCAGAAGAAGAAACATATGTATTAAATGAAGCTATTAATAAGAAATAATATATTAAAACAAAAAATGAGAGTTTAAAAGCTCTCATTTTTTTGTAGGTAATTTACCTTTGATGATTTATTAAGATATTTAAATTCTTTAGATACTTTTAATATAAAGTGGTATATTCCTTTAGATATACAGTCAGCTAAAGCCATTACTGTATATAATCTAGTATTTTGTAAAACTATAAATTCAAAATTTCCTCCAATGTTAACAATTCCAGTTATACTTAAATCACCTATAGGTGGTAAGTCTTTATTTACAGCTAAGCCTGGGCGAATGGGTTCTTTATTTATAAAAACTTTACCTATATTACTAATTTTCCCTAAACAAGAGTCGATTGCTACTATATATGGATTATCAAAATTACAATTTATCTTATTGATAATGTCATTAATATTCTTAGAGTGGACGGGGCTTTCTAGAGAGCCGTAAATATGGATTTTATTATTAGAAATAAATTTTAATTTATATCCAATTAGTGGACCTAATGAATCCCCAGTACATCTATCTGTACCAATACAAACAAATATTATATCCCTATTATCAGCAAGTACATTTTTTAAATTTTTATATAAATAATCTCTAACTTCTAAATAAGCATTAGAAGATAATGAATCAATTGAAAAATTTTTATTCATAATAAAACCTCCCTCATTGAAATTATTGACAATAAGGAAGGTTGATATTCATAAAAAGCTATTTAGCTTTATTTATTTTATTTATAGAGTTTATAGTATAGTCTATTTCAGATTTCGTATTAAAGTAGCTAAGACTTAATCTTACTGTACCCGATGGAAAACTTCCTATAGTTTTGTGTGCGAGTGGTGCACAGTGTAATCCAGATCTATTTTTAATACCAAAGTCATTGTCAAGTGTGAAAGAAAGTTCTGCTGTATCCATATCCTTAATATTAAATGAAATACAAGAAGTGTAGTTATCACTATATATATCCTCATAAACAATGATATTATTCATATTAATAAGTTCATTAAGCAAGTATTTTCTTAAGAATCTATTTTTTTCATATATAGTATTTATACCTTCATCATTTATAAACTTAATTCCCTCAGTTAAGCCAACTATTCCAGGCATATTAAGGGTTCCAGATTCAAACTTATCAGGTAAGAAATCCGGTTGAAATAATGAGTGAGATAAGCTTCCTGTTCCACCCAAAGTGTAAGGTTTACATATGTTGTTAAGCTTATCATCAATTATAAAACCACCAATGCCCTGAGGTCCAAATAAGCTTTTATGACCTGTGAAAGCTAAAGCATTTAAATTAAAATCTTTAAAATTTATATCTAAGACACCAGCCCCTTGAGCCGTATCTAATACAAATAAGATATCATTATTTTTACAAATAGCACCAATGTCCTTTATAGGCTGAATACTACCGACTACATTAGAAGCCTGATTTAAAACAATCATTTTAGTATTAGGTCTTATAAGTTTTTTTATGTCAACAGGAGAAATAAAACCGAATTTATTAGCATTAACTATATCTAGATCTATAAATCCATTTTCTTTTAAGTTATATAATGGTCTTAAAACTGAATTATGTTCCATTGAAGAGGATATAACATGGTCACCTAAAGAAAGTGAGCCATTAATTAGTATATTTAATGATGTAGTAATGTTATTAGTAAAAATAACATTTTCTATAGAATCAAATTTAAAAAAATCAGCAATTATGCTTCTAGCATCAAATAGAAGCCTATTAGTTTGAAGCGCATTATCATGATTTGATCTGCCTGGATTACCTCCAATATTTGTAAGGAAATTATATATAGAGTCAGCAACATTCTTAGGTTTAGGAAATGTTGTGCTTGCGTTGTCTAAATATATAGTCATAATTTACTCCTTTTATATGTAGTTATAACTAAATTATAAAATACTTTAATAGTATTTACAAAGTATTAAATTACATTATAAATATAATACTATTTAAATATAAAAATATATATAATATAATTAAAGGAATTAAAACTTACAAAATAGGAGGACACTATGAAATATTATATTATAGTTTTTAAAAATACTCTTGATGCTATGAGCGCAGAAAAGATATTGAAGGATGAAAATATTATTTTTAAAATGATGCCAACACCTACTGCAATAACTCAAAGTTGTGGTATTTGTGTTAGAATTGAGGAAAAAACATACATAGATAATATTATATCAAGAGATATTATAAGATATAAAAATATATACGAGAAAGATAAAAATGAATTTCAAGAAATTATTTAATATTTTTTTAGAGGTGAATTATGCAAAATTTCATGACTTTCGTTAGCCCGGTAATAGATAAAAATGGAAAATTAACTTTAAATGTAGATTGGGAGGCTGCGTGGGAAACTTCAATAAACACCTTAGAGTTTATATTAAACAAAGGTATAAGGCTTATATTGCTGATTGTTGTTATGTACTTAACTATAAAAATCGGTAATAAAATAATTGATAAGTTTGTGCAAAAACAAATCAAAAGCAAATTAAGTTTTTCTATGAATAGTCAAAAGGCTATTACTGTTGGTGCAATTTTAAAAAGCTCATTAAAATATGCAGTGTATTTTTCAAGTGGGGCAATAATAATTGGTAGTACATTTAAAGTATCAGCGGCTGTATTAAGTGCAGTAGGATTTGTAGTTGGTATAGGAGCTCAAAGTTTGGTAAAAGATATAATTAATGGGTTTTTCATACTGTTTGAAGATCAATATGGGGTCGGAGACCATGTAACAATAGGAAAGCATAGTGGTATAGTTGAAAACATAGGAATTAGATCTACTGTTTTAAGAGATTTTAGTGGAGATACTCATATTTTACCTAATGGAGTTATATTAGAAGCAACTAATCATTCAAGAGGAAATATGAGATTTATGGTGGATATTGAAATTGCATATGAAGAAGATGTAGATAATGCAATAAAATTAATAGAAGATACATGTAAGAAGTTTAAGAAGAAAAATAAAGATGAAGTTACAGATGATATTGAAGTACTAGGAGTAACTTCCTTAAATGCTTCAAGTGTTACAATAAGAGTAGTAGGAAAAGCAAAACCATTATCTCAATGGAAAATGGAAAGAGAATTAAGAAAAGATATAAAGAAAGCATTAGATGAAGAAGGGGTAGAAATACCGTATCCTAAGACTCAAATAGTAAATAATATAAATGATAATAAATATATTTAGCTTTAATTTAAATGGTTGGAGGTTTGAAATGATAGAGACTTTTGATTTAGGGGATCTAGTAGAAATGAAAAAGCAGCATCCTTGTGGAAGTAAAGAATTTGAAGTAATAAGACTTGGAGCAGATATTAAGATAAAATGTACAGGTTGTGGAAGAATAATAATGTTACCAAGAAGTAAATTTCAAAAAGAAGCTAAAAAAATAGTTAATTTGTAGTAATTTAAATTTAAAACTTGCAAAAAAAAATGAATAATGCTACAATATTTAATTGTAATCCCTGCTGTGCAAAGCACAGCCAAGGTCCGAGGGGAGGAGGTGAAAATGATGAGAAAGTACGAAACTATATTCATACTACACCCATCATTAGACGAAGAAGCTTGTAAAGCTGCTATCGAAAAGTTTAAGGGTGTAATAGAAAACGGTGGAGGAACTATAGAAAATGTTGACGTTTGGGGTAGAAGAAAGCTTGCTTACGAAATTTCAAAAGTTAACGAAGGTTTCTATACATTAATCAACTTTAATGCTGATTCAGAACTACCTAAAGAATTAGACAGAGTATTCAGAATTACTGATGGTGTTTTAAGACACATCATAGTTAAACAAGAAGCGTAAGAGGTGATATTGTCATGAATAAGGTAATACTTATTGGAAGACTAACAAAAGATCCAGAGCTAAATTTTGCTGCTGGTAGTGGAACTGCTGTAACAAGATTTTCTTTAGCAGTAACAAGACCTTTCAAGAAGGATGAAACTGATTTTATCAACTGCATTGCTTTTGGTAAAACTGGTGAAACAATAGCACAATATCTTACAAAAGGCAGACAACTAGCTGTTACTGGAAGCATTAGAACTGGAAGTTATGATGCTAAGGATGGAACTAAGAGATACACTACTGATGTAGTTGTAGATTCTTTTGAGTTCATTGGATCAAGTAACAATGGTGGTGCTGGAAGAGATCAAGGTTCATTTAATAATAATGGATATGGCTCTTCAAATACGGGTTCTGATTATTCCAATCCATCAGGTAACTTTGGTGGAATGAATTTTGAGGAAGACATGACTCCTGTAGATGACGGAGATATGCCTTTCTAATAGTCTATTAAGAAGGAGGAAATTAGCATGAGAGATATGAAAAGATCTGGAAAAATGAGAAGATCTAAGAGAAAAGTATGTGCTTTTTGCGTAGAAAAGGCTGAAGCAATAGATTACAAAGATATTACTAAGCTAAGAAAGTTCGTTACAGAAAGAGGTAAGATATTACCAAGAAGAATTTCTGGAACTTGCGCTAAGCACCAAAGAGAATTAACAAGTGCTATAAAGAGATCAAGAAATATAGCATTATTACCATTCACAACTGAGTAATATAATAAACCCCTGACATATCAGGGGTTTTTTGTTATATTCATATAGAAAAGTTTTACAAATATTGTAATTGGGCTGATAATTTGTTGCATTAAGGGCAAATTATAATTAAAATATATATACAAGGGTTTAGTATAGGGGTGAGCATTGTGAAGAGGGATGATTTAAATATAATGGCTAATATAAAAATGATAGAAAAGTTAAAGGCAAATTTATTATGCATAATAGGAGAGTTCTATCATTTACTTACTAAGGGAAGTAATGTAGCTCAGGATGCAATTCTAAATTGCATATCGGGTGCTATACTTGTATTATATGTATTAGCTCAAAAACTAGGTTATTCATGTCAAGATGTAGATGATGACATGAAGAAAAAGTTACAAGTTGGTATAGCAGAAGGTCATGAATATGAAAAAGATGGTAAGAGTTTAAGTAAACTTCAATTATATTTAAAGGAGCACCATTAATCTTATGATATGGAATGATTTAATTAAAAAAAGGCTTAAAACTATTATGGCTATAATTACACCACTGATGTTTGTAGGAGCTTGTATAGGATTTTATTATATAAAAAGTACTCTTTTAGGAACCATATTACTTCTTATATTCATTATATTCAATATAAGTGAGTATATGATTAAGGGAAAAAATGAAGATCATATCGAAGAAATAAAGGAAAATATAAATAGAGACATAAGTAGTAATATACTAAATTTGATATTTCCAGTTGCTTTAATAAAAGAATCAGGAGAAATTTTTTGGTGTAATAAAGAATTTGAAAAGTTTATACCAAATGAGGATCCTATAGGATTAAATGTAGTAAGCATAGCAAGAGGATTAAATTTATCTAGACTACTAACCTGTGATAAAGATTTACATCAAAAAATAAAAATAGTAGATTATTTATATAAGGTTTATGCAAGTAAAATAGAAAATTATGATATAAATGAAGATTTATATATAGTTTATTTTAACGATATAAGCAATTTGAAAAATATAGATAATACTAAAGAGAGTATAATGCTTATAGAGGTAGATAATCTTTCAGAATCCTTAGAAACTACAATAGATAGCGATAGACCTATGTTAGTTGCAGAAATTGAAAAAACAATAAACCTATATGCACAAAGACTTAAAGCTATGATAACAAAATATGATTCTAATAAATATGTACTCTCAGTACAAGATAAGTACATAGATGAAGAAATAAATAATAAGTTTAGTATATTAGATGAGATATCTAATATTGATAGAGGAAATAAATTTGAAGTTACTTTAAGTATAGGAATTGGAAGAGGGGGCACTTGTCCTCTTGAAAATAATAATTTTGCAGTAACAGCAAAAGAGCTAGCCTTAGGTAGAGGTGGAGACCAAGTTGTTATTAAGAGTAATGAGAAAATAAAATTCTTTGGTGGTAATACAAGGGAAATAGAAAAAAGAACTAGAGTAAGAGCAAGAGTTATAGCACATGCATTAAAAGAATTAATATATGAAAGTAGCAATGTTTTTATTATAGGACATAAAAACCCTGATATGGATTGTTTTGGGTCATCAGTCGGTCTATCTTCTGTTGTAAAACAACTAGGTAAACCATGTAATATTATATTAGGTAATGAAACAACAGCAATCGATTATTTTATATCTAAATTAAAGAAAGATTCAAAATATGATAAATTGTTTATTTCACCAGAGGAAGCTTATGAACAAATTAATGAAAAGACACTTCTAATAATAGTTGATGTCCATAATAAGGGTTATATGCTAGATTTAGATATAGTAGAGAAGGCTCAAAGGAAAATAATAGTAGATCATCATAGAAGAAGTCCGGACATAGTAGAAGGTTCAATATTAAATTATATAGAAGTATATGCATCTTCTACATCTGAGATGGCGACAGAATTAATTCAATATATGGTTCAAAAGCCTAATTTATCAAGATTAGAAGCAGAAGGGTTACTAGCTGGAATATTTATGGATACAAAAGGTTTTTCAACTAAAGCTGGTGTCAGAACATTTGATGCTGCATCATTCTTAAGAGGATTGGGAGCAGATACAATTGAAGTTAAAAAGATGTTTATGGATGATCTTGATGATTACTTAATAATAGCAGATACTATAAGGTCAGCAGAAGTAACTAATGGATTAGCCATTGCAGTTGCACCTAAAAGAATGAAAAAGGGATTTATGGCAGCTAGGGCAGCAGATGAGCTTTTAAATATATCGGGCATAAATGTATGCTTTGTATTAGCAGAAATAAATGGAGATATAATTATAAGTGGAAGATCTATTGGAGAGGCCAATGTACAGGTAATATTAGAATCTATGGGTGGCGGTGGTCATATGAATATGGCAGGAGCGCAATTAAACAATATATCAATAGATAATGCTATAAAAATACTTAAAAAATCAATAGAAAAACATTTAAAGGTGGGTGAATAACATGAAAGTAATTTTATTACAAGATGTTAAAAAGTTAGGAAAAAAAGGCGATGTTTTAGAGATATCAGATGGATATGCAAGAAATTTCTTATTTCCAAGGAAATTAGCAGAAGAAGCAAATAATAATAATATGCACATATTAAATACTAAAAAGGAAAATGAAAGAAAGAAAAAGTTAGCTGAGATAGAAGCCGCACAAAAGTTAGCTTCAGAGTTAAAAGGAAAAGAAGTTAAAATTGAAGCTAAAAGTGGTGAAAGTGGAAGATTATTTGGAGCAATAACAAGTAAAGATGTAGCAGAATTAATAAATAAGCAATTTAATTTATCAATAGATAAGAAAAAAATAGTTATGGATACAATAAAGGTTGCAGGTGGTTATGATATAGAAATAAAACTATATCCAGAAGTATCAACTAAGATGAAGTTAATAATTGTACCGCAATCATAAGGAGGACTAAGTTTGAAGACTCATGACGAAACAAATATAGAAAGTATATTAGATAGTGAATTATCTTTAGATGCACAAGTAAATGTTATAAATCAAATATTAAAGAATGTATTAGATGAGGGTGCAGTAAGAGCAAGAACGGTTAGGTTTAAGCTTCAAAAGTATGCAAATTCTCCTAATATATGTGAAAGAGTATATGCTCTTAATGTAATAGCTTCAGATGGAAAAGGAATAAAGGCTGTTCCAAGTGAGAGTGAATTAAGAGGTGTATTAGAAGATACAATTTATTATATATCAGAAAATATAGCGAGAAAGTATGTTCAAAACAAGGTTGAAACCCAAGTTGAAAAGGCACTTCAAGAAAGACAAGACAAATTTATGGATGATATTAAATTATCTATAATAAAAAAACAAAAGGGTCCTGAAAGTGCTAAAACTACTAAGAAGCTAGAAAGATTAGAAGAGTTAGATTCAAAGAAGATTAATAAAAACGTAATGAGTCTTTTAAGACCAGAAAACTTTGAAGAAATAGTTGGGCAGGAAAGAGCTATAAAATCTCTAATATCAAAAATGTCATCACCATATCCACAACATATAATTTTATATGGACCACCTGGAGTTGGTAAGACTTCAGCAGCTAGATTAGCGTTAGAAGAAGCTAAAAAGTTAAATTTTACACCATTTGATAATGATTCAGAATTTGTTGAAGTTGATGGAACTACATTAAGATGGGATCCAAGAGAAATAACGAACCCATTATTAGGATCGGTTCATGACCCTATATATCAAGGTAGTAAAAAAGATTTAGCTGAGATTGGTGTTCCTGAGCCAAAAACAGGATTAGTAACAGAAGCTCATGGAGGAGTTCTATTTATAGATGAAATTGGTGAGTTAGACGAAATACTTCAAAATAAACTATTAAAAGTTTTAGAAGATAAAAGAGTTGAATATTCATCATCTTACTATGATCCAGATGATGAAAATACACCTCAATATATAAAATATCTTTTTGAAAAAGGAGCACCAGCTGATTTTGTTCTAATTGGTGCAACTACAAGAGAACCTGGCAAAATAAATCCAGCATTAAGATCAAGATGTACTGAGGTTTACTTTGAACCATTGTCAGCGAAAGATATTAAAGGCATAATAGAAAATGCAGCTAAAAAATTAAATGTTGAATTAGAAGATGGAATAGCTGAGTTTATTAGTAGATATACTATAGAAGGAAGAAAAGCAGTTAATATATTAGCTGATGCATATGGCTATTCATTATATAATTCAAAAGAAAATAAAAATAATATAATTACACTTAAAGATGTAGAAGAGGTTATTTCTATAGGAAGATATGTACCATATGAAATAATAGAGGATATAGATAAATCTGAAATAGGCCATACTTATGGATTAGGAGTTAGTGGCTTTATAGGATCAACATTAGAAATAGAATCAGTTGTATTTGAATCTAAAAAGCCAGGAATGGGTACTGTGAAGTTTAATGATACAGCAGGATCTATGGCAAAGGATTCAGTTTTCAATGCTGCATCAGTTATTAGAAGAATAACCGATAAAGATATAAAAGATTACGATATACATGTAAATGTTGTTGGTGGTGGTAGAATAGACGGACCATCAGCTGGTGCCGCTATTACTATTTCAATAATAAGTGCATTATTAGAAAGACCTATAAGACAGGATATAGCAATAACGGGAGAAATATCTTTAAAAGGAAATATAAAGCCGGTAGGTGGAATATTTGAAAAGATATATGGAGCAAGAAGAAAAGGTATAAAACTAGTAGTAATTCCTAAGGCTAATGAAAAGGAAATACCATTAGAATTAAATGATATAGAAGTTAAAGCTATAAGTAATATAGAAGAATTAATGGATATAGTATTTAAAAAATAAACTAATTAATTAAGCTTCCTTTATTGGAAGCTTAATTTTATTTTATATAATCTAAAAGTTTGATATAATATATTATTATGAAGAGGAAGGAGGTTACATATGGAAGCACCAATAATGAGAAGCTTACCTCAAAGTTTAGAAGCAGAGCAATCAGTAATAGGATCTATGATAATAGATAAAAGTGCTATTGCAAAATCATTAGAAAAATTAAATGAAGATGACTTCTATAGAGATGGGCATAAGGTTATATTTAAAGCTATTAGAGAAATGTTTTCGCAAGATATGGCTGTTGACCTAGTAACCTTATTAGAATACTTAAAATCAACAGATAAGTTAGATAAGGCTGGCGGAGTTACATATATATCAGAAATAAGCTCATCTGTAATTACTACAGCAAATCTCGAAGCCTATATAAAGATAGTGGCAGACAAATCATTACTAAGAAAACTAATAAAATCATCTACAGCAATTATAGAAGAAAGCTATAACAAACAAGATAAAGTAGATGATGTGCTAGATTCTGCTCAAAAAAAGATTTTTGATTTAGCAGAAAAGCAAGGCTCAAATGATTATGAACCTCTATCAAATGTATTAGAAAGAGGATTCTTAGAGATTGAAAGGCTATTTAATAATAAAGGATCTATAACTGGAGTTGGATCAGGAATAAGAGACTTAGATGCTAAAACATCAGGTTTTCAGAAGGGGGATATGGTTCTTATTGCAGCCAGACCTTCTATGGGGAAAACTACATTTTCACTAAATATAGCTGAAAATGCTGCATTAAGGGAAGGAAAAAGTGTAGTTGTATTTTCTCTGGAAATGTCTAAGGAGCAGTTAGCTTACAAATTACTTTGTTCAGAGGCTAATGTAGATATGCTAAAGCTTAGAACAGGTAATTTAGATGATGAGGATTGGGAGAGAATAGCTAGGGCAACAGGACCTTTATCTAAAGCAAAGATATACATTGATGATACTGCAGGTCTAAGTGTAATGGAAATGAGATCTAAGTGTAGAAAAATAAAAATGGAACATGGCATAGATATGATACTTATAGACTATCTACAGCTTATGAGCGGTAGTTCAGGAAGTGAAAGTAGGCAACAAGAAGTTTCAGAAATATCTAGGTCTATAAAAGCATTAGCTAAAGAGATGGAATGTCCTGTAATAGCCCTATCACAGTTATCACGTGCTCCTGAACAAAGAGCTGACCATAGACCGATGCTTTCGGATTTAAGAGAATCAGGGTCAATAGAGCAGGATGCTGACGTTGTTATGTTCTTATATAGAGATGAATACTATAATAAAGAAACAGAAGAAAAAAATATAGGAGAATGTATTATAGCAAAACAGAGAAATGGTCCAGTAGGAACTGTTAAGATGGCATGGATAGGTGCTCATAGTAAGTTTGCTAATTTAGAGTTAGTTTATAAAGACTAAATAAAGCTATGCAAATGCATAGCTTTATTTTATAAATTTAATTTTAAATTTTTGGAATTTTAAAGTAAATTAAATTAGCGCAAACGATGTTTTTTATTTTGTCTATATCTACATTTTTCAAATAGAATACTCTTTTTAAATTTACTTTATTATTTTTATTTTTTAAGGAGAGATTTAATATAAGAAAATTATTTACATATTTTATTAAAATTTCTTCCTTAGTTAAATCTCTAAGATAAATATAGATATCATAAAACTTATCTTTATTGACTAATTTAATAATAGGTTTTACATTTTCCTCTAAAGGATTAAAGTTTAATAAGTTATCTATTTTACTTTCTAGATCAATAAGCAATAAATTATCTTTCATAACTAATCCCTCCTTACAAATAGTTTGTAACTATAATATAAAGCTATTCTATGAGTATAATGGGGGAATTTATAAATAATAATTAATTAAGAAAATTATTAACAATGATTTTAATAAGAAGGTGAATATATTGAATAAAAAAATAGGATTTATAGGCTGCGGAAACATGGGAAAAGCAATGCTTAAAGGGCTTTTAAGTTCAAAAGAGATAAGCAGTAAAGATATAATTATTTCAACAAGAAGTGAAGAATCTAAGGATAAAATATTAAAGGAGTTTGAAGTAAAATGTACCCTTAGTAATATAGAAGTAGCAAAAGAGTCAGAAATATTATTTTTAGCTGTAAAGCCAAATATGTATAAGCAAGTCATAGAAGAAATTAAAAACTTTCTAAAGGATGATGTTATCATAATATCTATAGCAGCAGGAATAAGTATATCAGATATAGAAAATTTCTTAGATAAGGATTATAAAATTGTAAAAACTATGCCAAATACTCCAGCATTAGTAGGTGAAGGAATGTCTGCTATATGTCCAAATTCAAATTTAAGAAAAGAAGAACTTAAATATATATGCAATCTTTATGAAAATTTTGGGGAATATGAAATTTTAGAAGAAAAATATTTTGATGCATTTACAGCTTTATGCGGATCTTCGCCAGCCTATGTATTTATGTTTATAGAAGCTATGGCTGATGCTGCTGTAAAGCTTGGGATACCAAGAAATAAGGCATATAAAATGGCTGAACAAAGTATATTAGGATCAGCAAAATTAGCATTAGAAACAGGAAAACATCCAGGTGAACTTAAGGATATGGTTTGCTCACCAGGAGGAACAACTATAGAAGCGGTAGCAGAATTAGAGAAAAGTGGATTTAGAAGTTCGGTAATAAAAGCTATGGAAGTATGTGCTGAAAAATATAACAATATGTAAGTTAAAGGAAGTAATTAGAATTACTTCCTTTAATTATAAAAAATTATATTTCGGAAAATTTATTTTTGTAGAATAATTAAATTCATTTTAATAGAAACTAAAGATTGATAGACAATTATACAAATATTAACACGAACTATATAAATAAAATATAAAAAAATATTCGCAAAATGGTTGAAACTTTATTTTTACTTTGCTAATATGGTAGGTGGAAATTAACATCAATTAATTTATAAATAAAGGACTTATAAGTCTTTTTATAAGGAGGCAATATAAATGTCAGCATTTGTTGTTCTAGGAGCTCAATGGGGAGATGAAGGTAAAGGTAAAATGACTGATTACTTAGCAGAAGAAGCAGAGGTAATAGTTAGGTTTCAAGGTGGAAATAATGCGGGGCACACTGTTGAAGTTGGAGAAAAGCAATATAAACTTCATTTAATCCCTTCAGGAATATTATATGATAATAAATTAAATATTATAGGAAATGGTGTTGTAGTAGATCCAAAAGCTTTATTTACAGAAATGGATTATTTAGAAGGCGAAGGAGTTAAAGTTACTCCAGAAAAACTTATAATAAGCGATAGAGCACATGTTATAATGCCATATCACAAAGTTTTAGATAAATTAAAGGAAAAAGCAAGAGGAAAAAATGATATAGGAACAACCGGTAAAGGTATAGGACCGTGTTATACAGATAAGTTTGAAAGATGTGGAATAAGAATTTGTGATCTTATAAATGAAAATATATTAAAAGAAAAATTAAAAGAAAATATAGAAATGAAGAATGAATACATAACGAAGGTTTTAGGTGGAGACGCTTTAAATTATGATGAGATTCTTTCAGAATATTTAGAGCTAGCAGAAAGACTAAGACCTTATGTACAAGACACATCTGTTAGATTATATGATGAAATAAAAGAAGATAAAACAGTACTATTTGAAGGAGCGCAAGGAATGCTTCTAGATATAGATTATGGTACATATCCATATGTAACATCATCAAATACTACGGCTTGTGGAGTTGCTAGTGGTTCAGGAATTGGGCCTACTATGGTAACAAACGCAGTTGGTATTGCAAAAGCATATACTACAAGAGTTGGTAAGGGACCATTCCCAACAGAATTAGATAATGAAATAGGGGAATGGATAAGAGAAAAAGGACATGAATATGGTGTTACTACAGGAAGATCAAGAAGATGTGGATGGTTAGATGCTGTTATATTAAAAACTACAGTAAGAGTATCAGGATTAACTTCTTTATGTGTAACTAAAATTGATACTTTAGCAGGATTAGAAAGCCTAAAAATATGTGTTGGATATAAGTTTAATGATAAAGTTATAGACTATTTTCCAGCAAGCTTAGAAGACTTAGCTAAATGTGAACCAATATATGAAGAATTCGAAGGTTGGGGAGATGAGGTAGCTGAGGCTAGAAGTTATGAAGAGTTACCAGAAAATGCGAAAAAGTATTTATGTAGAATAGAGGAACTTACTGAAACTAAAATATCTATAGTTGGTGTAGGTCCAAGAAGAGATCAAACTATAAGAGTAACAAAAGAATTATAATATATAAGAGATTACTATAAATTTTTTGTAGTAATCTCTTCATTTATATTCAAATAAAAAATAATAGTAAATAATTTGAAATAAATTATTAATTATAATAAAATATAATGTGTAAAAAAATATATTTACTTAAAATAATGTAAATAATTCTAGTCTAAGTTAATATATTAATATAGAATTATAAAAATATAAAAGAGGTGAAATTGTGGAAGAGAAAAGAAGTTATTTATCAGTTTCTGAAGTACTATCAAAAGCTTTTTATATATCTAAAAATAATATTACAGAAATTTTAAAAGTTATAGGAATATTTATTTTACCTACAATGGTAATACTTATTGGAACGATATTCGCTATCACTTTATCGAGTTTTCTTAAAATATCTTATTCATATTCGTATTCATATTTTGATAGAGATATTCCTTTCATTGGGATAGGAACAATTCTAATAATACTCCTTTTAACTACATTAGCTAGTTTAATAATGATGTATGCAAATGCCGTCATTATTAAACTTTTAGATGATGCAAATAAAGGAAAAGAAGTAAGTTGGAGAAGTGCTAATATATATGTTTGGCAAAGAAAGTGGAGTATAATAGGATTAAATATTTTAATATACCTAATGCTTTTGGCAGCAATGGTAAGCTTGATTTTAGTTACAGTATTATTAGCCTTTTTAACTATAGGTATTGGATTAATTATATTAATTCCATTATTTATTGCTATAGTGGTTATAATGAGACCATTTGTATTTTTGTTTAACTCTATGCTAATAGTAAGAGATTTAACAATTACTGAATCTATAGGAGAAACCTTCAGATTATTTAAAAAGGGATACTTCTGGACAACTATAGGAAAATTAGCAGCGATATCGGGAATAACAATTGGATTTGGAATAGTTTTAACAATTGGTAATATTATTATACCTATTTTAGGAATGATATTAGCACTTATAGGTCAATTTTTAATTCAAGCATATACAATGGCATATTTAAATATATTAGTATGGGATAGAAATGAAGAGGTAGAGATTCTTATAGATCCTATATTATAAACAAAGGTTTTGAGAATTAAATAAACTTAAATAAACTCTGTAGAATTACAGAGTTTTAAATTTAAAATTAGGAGGAACAAAGTGGGGAAAACTTATAGTAAAGAATATGAATTACATTATTATGATGTAGATAGTAATTTAAAATGTTCTATAACAACAATATTAAATATCTTATCTGATATAGGTACGAAACAGTCAGAAGAATTAGGATCAGGAATGGCAGGACTATTAAAAAGTAATATGACTTGGGTATTTTATAATTATAATGTAAAAGTTAATAGATATCCTATGTATGGAGAAAAACTTCTAGTTAAAACGGAGCCAGTTGGATTTAAAAAGTTTTATGCTATAAGAAAGTATGAAATAAAAGATGAAAGTGGAAATTTAGTAGTAGAGGCTAATGCCATATTTTTACTTATTAATTTGGAAAAAAGAAGAACTATGAGAATACCTTCAGAACAATATGAAGTATATGGATTAAAGGGAGACATAGAAGGAGAATTTAAAATACCTAAGTTAGAAAAGCTTAAGGATGTAATGTATGAAATAAATTTTAGCGTCAGATATACAGACATAGACTTTAATAAACATGTAAATAATACAAAGTATGTAGAGTGGGCTATAGAATCTTTGCCAGAAGATATAGTTAAAAACTATAAGTTAGAAGAAATTAAAGTTACTTTCGAAAAGGAATGTAAATATGGAGAAGAAATTAAGTCATTATCAAGTTTTACAAAGGAAGAGAATGGTTCTTTAACTACTATACATAGGATAGAAACCTTAGATAATAAAGAATTAACTAAGTTAATAGCTCATTGGAGAAAATATTAAAACGGTTAATAAACAGAAAAAATTCTGTTTATTAACCTTTAATTTTATATTAGGAATTTGCAATTGTTTTTGCAACAAAGCATCCTGAGCTCCAAGCCCATTGAAGATTAAAACCTCCGCAATCACCATCTACATCTAGGATTTCACCACAAAAATATAGATTTTCAACTAATATAGATTCTAATGTTTTAGGATTAACATCTTTAGTATCTACTCCACCTATAGTAACTTGAGCTTGATTAAATCCATTAGTATCCGTGCATTTAAACTTCCAATATTTCAATAAATTAATAAGCCTTTTTTTCTCATCCCAAGCTAAATCATAGCAAGGGGAATGTAAATTTAAGATATTTGCTTCCTTTAAAAGTGCAGGAATTAATTTTTTATTAACGATTCCAATAAGAGTATCTATAATTGGCCTATGAGAAAACATAGCAAAGTGGCCTTCTAGAAAATCCTCAACTTCACTAAGTGATTGATTAGGCATCATATCAACAACTATTTCAACTTTTTTTGTTTTTAGTAATGCCTTTGAAGCATGCCCTGAAAGTTGCAAAATTGGAGGTCCTGATATACCATAATCGGTAAATAGTATTTCTCCAAACTCTTTTCTTACAGGTTTACCATCAACTAGTAGTAGTGCATATCCATCAAATTTTACTCCTGTTATTGATTTTAGATAAGGGTTATCTAATTTTAGTTGAACTATCCCAGGAATAGTTTTAATTATAGAGTGGCCAAGAGATTTAGCTAAATTATATCCAGAGCCATCAGAACCGGTTTTAATTGCAGATTTTCCTCCACAGGCTAAAATTAATTTATTACATGTGAATAACTTATTCTCTTCGTTGCTTGTGGATAATTTAAAGATTTTCTTCTTGTGGATATCTTTTACTTTGCAGTTTGTATATAAGGGAATATTCCTATCTTCTAATGCTAATTTTAATATATCTACAACTGATGAAGCTTGTAGTGACTTAGGATACACCTTACCATTTTGTAATTCTATTATTGGAAGACCTAATGATAAAAAGAAATTTTCTGTATCATTTATATTAAAATTAGATAATACATTAGAAAAAAATCCTGTATTTTCACTATGATAAGAAAGGAAAGGGAAAGAAATAGTTCTATTAGATATATTACATCTTCCATTTCCAGTAGTAAGAATTTTTTTGCCTATCCTATCAGTTCCTTCAACTATGGCGACGTCTAAGCCAAAATCTTTAGCTGTAATTGCAGCGACTAATCCAGAAGCACCACCACCAACTATAATTAAATCATGATGTATCATAATTAAAATCTCCTTAAAATAATATAATAAATATAATTTTATCATAGTAATATAACTTATCAAATATGGAATACTAAATTAGAAGACTAGAATGTATATAAATACTTTAAATATAAGCAGTATATTTTTATTAATATAAAAATATCTAAAAAATCAAAATAAGCTAACAAAAGTCTTAAATTACTAGTATGAAAATATAGATAATCAAAGTATTTTAAAAATAAAAAAAAAAGTTGTTAAAAAGTGTTGACACTATATTAAAATTTAGGTATTATAGTTTATGTGCTCGCCGAGCGAATAGCGAGTAACAATAAGCTAAAAACAAACATGGCTCCTTGGTCAAGCGGTCAAGACACCACCCTTTCACGGTGGTAACAGGGGTTCGATTCCCCTAGGAGTCACCATTYATGGAAGCATAGCTCAGCTGGGAGAGCATCTGCCTTACAAGCAGAGGGTCACAGGTTCGATCCCTGTTGTTTCCACCATAATCTGGCTCAGTAGCTCAGTTGGTTAGAGTGCCGGCCTGTCACGCCGGAGGTCGAGGGTTCGAGCCCCTTCTGAGTCGCCACTTTAAAGTGATAAATATATAATAAATGCTGGCATGGCTCAACGGTAGAGCAGCTGACTTGTAATCAGCAGGTTGTAGGTTCGATTCCTATTGCCAGCTCCATTATATGGCTCCTTGGTCAAGCGGTCAAGACACCACCCTTTCACGGTGGTAACAGGGGTTCGATTCCCCTAGGAGTCACCATTCATGGAAGCATAGCTCAGCTGGGAGAGCATCTGCCTTACAAGCAGAGGGTCACAGGTTCGATCCCTGTTGTTTCCACCATAAATTTTGGCTCAGTAGCTCAGTTGGTTAGAGTGCCGGCCTGTCACGCCGGAGGTCGAGGGTTCGAGCCCCTTCTGAGTCGCCACTTTAAGTGATAAGAAATATATAATATGTGCTGGCATGGCTCAACGGTAGAGCAGCTGACTTGTAATCAGCAGGTTGTAGGTTCGATTCCTATTGCCAGCTCCAGAAGCTTTGGAATATTTTCCAAAGCTTTTTGTTTTGCAAAAAAATATTTTTGTAAGATAGATAAAAAATAAAAGAAGATAGGAATTTACTATTCCTATCTTCTTTTTAAGTTTAATTGAATTCTTATGTCTTCAGCGTAAAACTTATATAACTTAAAATTACCAAGTAATCTAGAAGAAATTCTTTCCGTATATGTTTTTCTAATATCAAATAGAGTTAAATTTGTTGATATTAGCATTTTCTTCTTCTTTAATAATTTTTTATTTAATAGATTAAAAAATTCAGTAGCTGAAAAATCAGTTATTTGCTCTGCACCTAAGTCATCTATAATTAATAAATCACAGTTAATTAAAAAATTTTCTAATTCCATATTACCATTAAATCGTATATCCCTTAGGTTTTTAATTAACTCATCTATAGTCCTGTAAACAACTAAATATCCTTCATCAAGAAGCTCCTTAGCTACACAGCAGCTTAAAAAAGTTTTTCCAGTTCCAGAATCACCATAAAATAGTATATTATCATTAGTATTATTAAAATTATGAATAAAATCTCCTTTTAAATATTGAATAATATTTTCAATATTTTTTCTAGGTGTAAATTTATCATCACTTATTTTATGATTAGAAAATAAAGAAATATCAAGAGCATTAAAGTTAATTTCTTTTAAGGTATCTTCTAAATCAGAGTCTTTATAGTATAATTCTATTAACTTTTTTTTATAACAAGAGCATTTGTTAATTCCAATATACCCTTCATCTTTACATTTTGGACATCTATAATGAAGACTTAAATATTCTTGACTATATCCTCTAGAGACTAAAGCTTCACATTTTTTAAATCTTAAATCTGTTATTTCTTCTTTAATTTTCTTTAAAGAATTCTCATCTAAGCCCTTTAATATAGACAAAGATAAATTTAAAGACTTCTTTTGAATTAAATTATCTAGCTGTAAAATCTCAGGATATTTTTCTTCTATTTCTTTTCGTCTATTATTTAAATTTTTTTGTTCCTCAATCTTTATATTTTCATATATTGAAGTTAAATCTTTTTCATATCCTTTAATCATCATTATCCCATCCTAACAGTTTCTTTTCTAAAGAATCATAATCATAGTCACGGCCTTTAAAATTATCAAATCTTAATTTAGGCTTGTTAAAATTATTTGAATTAGAATTAGCATAATTTTTCTTTGAAGATAGATTCTTATAAGAGACCTCTTTTTCTTCGATCTGCTTTAGGCTTCTTAAGTTATCTTTGTTCCAACTTGATAATATTCCATCTATATATTTAAAATCCGCTCTATTTAGCCTTTGAAAACAAATATCACAAGCTTTTTTTATTATATCTAATGAAAAACCATAATTTGTAGTCCATTTTTCTAACATATCTTCCTGAGGCTTCATTATATCTGTATTTCTAATTCCTAAAAATTTAAGTATTTCTCTGTAGGTTCCCCATTTATCTTCTGTTTTTCTTATATAATTTTGTGCATCATCAATAGTTTTTATTTTCATTTCGTTCCATGCTAGTGCTACTTTTTCTATATATCTATGGTTAGTTTTACCCTTAGAAACACAAAATTCAATTATTAGAAGGATTAATTCAGAAGAAAAATTAAAATCTTTTTTCCATCCTATATAAGTTGTAAACTCGCTAGGGGATAGAGGTCTACCCAGTAGTCTTTCTATATCCTTCAACATACCATTATTAGTTTCATCTGAAAGTTCTGCTAATAAGTTAATTTCACTTTTATCAACATTATTATCAGAAGATAGATCTATAAATTCTATATCAAAGTTTCCCATTTTATCAATTGGGATTAGCCTTATAACACCTTCATCATTCCAATAATTAAGTGCATTTATTATATCAGACTCTAATAGATTTAATGATGTAGCTAATATTGAGGCATTAACTCCAATTTCACCAGTAAAATTATATTTAAGCATTAAAAGATATACTTTAATAAATTCTCCTCGAGCTTTAGGCATATATTTTTCAATAAATATATTACTTATAGGAGTAAATTTTAAAGGCTTTGATTTAAGCATGAAAGTGCTCATAATTACAACCACCTTTCTAACAGTAATATTGCAATAACATAATTATAACAAAGAGGAGTAATAGGCTCAACAAAACTATAGAATATATAAAAAGAATATTATTTCTAAAACTGGGAAAACTAATAGATGTGTTGCTTAACATTATTAAAATGAAAGGAGATTTTATGGATATAAAAGGAGACTCGATAAAGGTAGCTAAAAAGGCTACATTATCAATATTTGTTATAGGGCTTATTTTAAATATTAGTTTTACTAAGGTAAAGGCTCAAACAGATGAAAGCTTCAGCAATATAAATCTGAACAAGCAAACATATTCTATATCAAATAAAGTATCAAGTGGAAATAATATACTTGATAATCTAATTGTGGCTTTAACAGGAAGAATAAACGGATATGAAGTAAGGTTAGATGATAAGATTATAGGATATACTTCAATAGAGAATGATATTAGTAATATAACAAATTTAGTTTTGGAAAAATATATAAGCGAAAAGAAGATTAAAGGAAGTTCAATAGTATCTTTTCAAATAAATGGAGATATAAAACTACAAGAAAATAAATTTGATGTAGCTTTATTACAAACAAATGAAGAACTGACTAGTGCTATATATGATTTATCAAAAGAAAATTCAAGTAACTTAAAGCTAAGTATAAAATATGTAAATGAAGATAATATAAAAATACAACCTAACACAATAATAATACCAAGTGATTCTATGTATTTAGGAGAAACAAAGGTTGAAGATGGAGAAGTAGGTCTGAAAAAGCAAGTAAAAGAAGTTACATATGAAAATGATAAACTTATAAGCACTAAAATAGTTAAGGAGGAAAAGATAAAAGAAGCAATAAGCAAAAAAGTTTATAGAGGAACTAAAAATCCATATAATTATGGAATCGCTTTTTTAAAAAGTCCAACTAGAGGAGGAGATATGACATCCGGATATGGCGAGAGATGGAACTCTTTCCATAAAGGAATAGATATTGCAGGGAACACAGGAGATGATGTTTTAGTTGCAATGGATGGGGAAGTTATATATGCTCAATATAATGATGGTGGCTATGGTAATTTAATAATGGTTAAGCACGAAGATAATATGATTACATATTATGGACACTTAGATGGATTTTATGTTAAGGTAGGAGATAAAGTTAAAAAGGGAGCTGTAATTGGAGCAATAGGAAACACTGGATTTAGCACTGGACCGCATTTACATTTTGAACTTAGAGTAAATAATGATCCAGTAGATCCAACTAATTATATAGTTCAATAAAATATATATTAAAGAGATATAAAATGAAAGGTGCTTTTATTAGTACCTTTCATTTTATTATAGAGTTAATATTTATTTTACCATCGCCTTGACAGTTTCTAGGAATATCTAGTAACTCACATGATACCTTTAAAAGAGATGATATATCTTTGGGGGTTAAATCCGGATTGCTTTCATAAATTAAAGCACATACGCCTGATACATAAGCTGCAGCTAGAGAAGTACCACTAAAGGTTTTATATGAACTATCTAGCTTTGAAGGATATAACTTAATTCCATCTCTTTCAGAAATATAACTGGTATTAGAGTTTAAAGAAACTATATCAACGCAGGCAGCGCATAAATTAGGTTTTGAGTCCTTTTTTAATGTACCAACTGATGAATAAGTATAAGGTTTAATTTTTGATGTAGAGTCATAACCTGAAACGGTTATACAATCATTGCATAAAGCAATTCCTGTAATTGACCCTTCTAAATTTTTATTACTACCACTTGGGACTATACAAGTTATGTTTTTACTATTTGCTGATGATACCATTAAATTGAAACACTTTTGGAAAAATACATTATAATGTAATAATTCAAATGGTAAACATAAGATTTTTATATTATGCTTTTCATTTTCTTCAATAATCATCTCTATTGCATTAAGTACATCAGATATAAACCCCTTTCCACTTTTATCAAAGGCTTTATAGCAATGAATATTACATTCAGGAGCAATTCCACTATACATTCCATTGGATTTTCCTCCGCTTCCAGCAATTATTCCGGCGGTACAAGTTCCATGTCCATTATCATCATAAGGATATTTTAATCCATTTATTAAATCTATAAATGTAATTATTCTATTATAAGGAGTAATTAAATCAGGATGGGGATAAACGCCAGTATCTATAATTGCAACACTAACATTTTTACCTTTAACTTTGGTTTTACTAGATATTCTAATTTTATTTGCAGTACTAACGCTCATACCACATAAAGAGAAGTATTCGTCAAAGCAAATATAATCAACCTCTGGATATTCTAGTAATCTTTGAATACCATTAGAATTTAGTCTGGCACATATTAATTGACAATGCTTTATATTACTTATAAATTCACCTTTATAAGAGGGAATTTTTTTTATTAAGCTATCATGAAATTTTTTATATTTAATAAGTACTCTATAATTATTATAGGGTTTTGATAACATACAATTTTTTAAGTTTGAATCTAATTTTTTATTAAGTGAAAACATACTATACTCCTAAAATTGATCACAATATATAGTATATTAAAAGTATGATTTTTGTTAATAGTATAATTTCCTAAAGAGTAAAAAAGAAGAGAGCTTACACTCTCCACTTAAATATAATAATTCCTAATATCATTATAGCTATTCCAATAAACTCTCTAAGATGAAAAGATATTTTTTCAACACCAAATAAACCAAAAGCATCAACAGCTCCAGCAGAAGCAAGTTGTGCAACTAAAATTATAGCAATACCACATGTAGCACCCATTGCGCCAATACTTCTCATAACAGTAAAAATAATTATTACGCCAAGGACTCCACCTAGTAAATAGATTTTATTTACATCTTTTACATTCTTGAAACTTCCTTTGCCAAAAAACATTACAATAATTAATGTTACAATAAGTGCGGTTCCTTGTACTATAACGTTTGTTTCCCAGGTTCCAACTTTTTCTTCTAATTTAGTATTAAAAACACCTTGAAGTGTCATAGATATCCCCGAGATTATTGCATATAAAATTGCTAACATATAAAATCACCTCTAGGATAGTATTACACTTATTATAAAGAAATATTAAAAAACCTCCTAGAAATCTAGAAGGTTTTTTATTATCTACTAATAAATGATTCTTTAATTTTAGATTCTGAATAGCCTAAAGTAATTCCTAGACTTATAAAATCTTCAATAAGAGTCATGTAATGATCATCAGAAGGTGATATTATTAAGTCATTTAAATCTATAAAAAGATTTAAAAATTGATCACTTAAGCAATAATCATTTGGCTTTATAACAACTTCCTTAATATGATCATAGTGCCTATCAATTCCAATATTAATGATATGGGCAAAGCAATCTAAGTATTTTTTGAACAATACTGATTTATTTATTGGATTATCATTGTCTATCCAATATTTATAACACTTAGTTTCATCAGCTAATGAGCTAAGTTTTGTATGTAGTTCTAGATGTTTTCTAGCCCAAATTTTATATTCACTTAGAGTACTATCAATAATGATTTGTTTGTTTTTTTCTCTTTGTGATTCAAAGAAAGCTATAATTTCCATAAATATCCCCCTGTTTTTAAGGATTTACTATAATATATTTTACAAAAAGATTTCATAAATGAAAAGTGTGGTAAACGAATACAAAAAAATAAATTTTTTATATATTATGAAAATATAAAAAAGTGCTTAAAAAATTAAGCACTTTTCAATATTAAAGATATAAATTCTTTTTTAAAGGATAACTTTTTACTAAGGTTTCTCTTTTATTAGTAGAAAATTTCCATATTTCAATTCTATCAACTTTAAGAGTTTCACAATTAGATTTAAAGTTAACTTCACCATCAAACTTTTTCATATCTTTTGGAATATAATTAAGACTAGCTAAGGATATATGCATTGATGGCTCACTACTATAATTTTGTGTGTTAAATCCATATAGCTTTAAGGTATCGCTCATTAGTCTAGTAAGTCTTTTTATATACCCAACATCCTCTATTCTCATATTTAGAGTTTTGTTAGTTTCTGAAATTGAAACTTCAGTAGATAATTGAACCTTAAAATTCTTATAAGGCTTCACTATTTTATCTATAACAACATCTAATTTCTCTATATTAGGATTTTCAATTACTTCTAAAGGAATATATGGTGTTGGAGAGCTCCTATTAGCTCTAAATCTTTTAGAAAGATTTTTTTGAATAGGATTTAAATTTTTATAAGATTCATCATCAAATAATGCTACTAAGTAATATTTCATAGATTTAGCCTCTCATATTAAATTAATTTATATGTATTTAAAATTACATATAAACGTTTTTATAAATTATAACATATTACAAAAAATTAAAAAAGATATATAAAGAAAAGTTTGAATATTATAGAGGTAGTAAAAAAGGTTATTAAAAAAGAGTTTTGGAAGAAAAAACTCTATTTCCTTAAATTATTTTTATGTTATAATGAGTATTGTAAGTTTTTAAGAAAACTAAATTATTACAGAATAATGATGGATAATAGTTGAAATATTAGGAAAGATTAATAGATATATATAAATTATGATAAGGGTGAAATGGATGGAAAAGTTAGTTATAAATGGAGGAAAAGTTTTAAATGGTTCGGTTGATATAAATGGTGCTAAAAATTCAGCTGTAGCTATATTACCAGCAGCAATAATGGCTAGTGAAGGAAAGTGTTTAATAGATAATGTACCAGATATAGAAGATGTTCATTGTCTTGAAAGAATTTTAGTTAGCCTTGGATGCTCAGTAAACAAAATAGATAATAACACTTTAGAAATAGATGCAAGTGATGTAATAAGTGTAGAGGCATGTACTGATGATGTAAGAAGAATGAGAGCATCATATTATTTTATAGGAGCTTTATTATCAAGATTTAAAAAAGCAAGAGTAGAACTTCCAGGGGGATGCCCTATAGGAGTTAGACCAATAGACCAACATATAAAAGGATTTGAAGCATTAGGTGCAAAAGTAAGTATAGAGCATGGAGCTGTTACTGTAGAAGCTGAACACTTACATGGAGCAAATATATTCTTTGATGTTGTTACGGTTGGAGCAACTATAAATGTTATGATAGCAGCGACTTTGGCAGAAGGAACAACTATACTTGAAAATGTTGCAAAAGAACCTCATGTAGTAGACGTTGCAAACTTCTTAAACTCTATGGGTGCAGATATAAAAGGTGCAGGAACGGATGTAATTAGAGTAAAGGGTGTTGAAAAGTTATCAGGATGCAATTATAGTGTTATACCAGATCAAATAGAAGCAGGGACTTTTATGATTGCAGCAGCGGCAACAAAAGGTGATGTTACTATAAAAAATGTTATACCAAAGCACTTAGAATCAATTGCAGCAAAACTTACTGAAATGGGAGCAATAGTTGAAGAGGGCGATGATAGTGTTAGGGTTTATGTTGAAGGAGATTTAAAGGGAGTTAATGTAAAAACAGCTCCATATCCAGGGTTTCCAACAGATGTACAGCAACCAATGTCAGCTTTATTAAGTGTTGTTCCAGGAAAAAGTTTAATAGCTGAAAGTATTTGGGAAAGTAGACATAAGCATATAGATGAATTAAAGAAAATGGGTGCGACTATAAAGGTAGAAGGTAGAACTGCTATAGTAGAGGGAATTGATAAATTAGTAGGATCTAAAGTTATAGCGACAGATCTAAGAGCTGGAGCTGCTATGGTTATAGCAGGATTAATTGCAGAAGGTGTAACCGAAATATTAGAAATAGAGCATATAGATAGAGGATATCCGCATATTGAAAATAAATTTACTGCTTTAGGAGCAGATATAGTAAGAGTAGTAGAATAGTATCTACGTGAGGGATGGAAAAATGAAGTTTTGCTCATTATATAGTGGGAGCAGTGGCAATAGCATGTTTATAGCTTCGGAAAATGCTAAGATATTAATAGATGCGGGGTTACCAGGAAAAAAAATAGATGATGCCTTAAAGAGTATAGGAGAAAATCCTAATGAGATAGATGGAATATTTGTAACTCATGAGCACTCAGATCACATAAAAGGAATAGGTGTATTATCACGTAAATATGATATTCCTATATATAGCAATGCAGATACGTGGGCGGTTATGGAAGGGAATATAGGAAAAATAAAAGAACATAATATAAGGATAATGGATAGAAGATCTACCTTATCAATAAAGGATTTAGATGTAATATCATTCAATATACCTCATGATGCAGCTGCACCAGTTGGATACACTATGCATTCTAAAGGGAAAAAAATTAGTGTTACAACGGACTTTGGAATATATACAGAAGAAATAAGAGAGAATATAAGAGACTCAGAAATTATTTTGTTAGAAAGTAATCATGATGTAAATATGTTGAAATTTGGGCCATATCCATATAACTTAAAAAGAAGAATATTAAGCGAAGTTGGTCATTTATCTAATGAGGATTGTGGCAAAGCAATTGTTGATCTAGTTAGATATAAATTACATAAAAAGATAATATTAGGTCATTTAAGTGGAACTAATAATCATCCTGATTTAGCTTTACAAACAGTTAATTCAGTACTTTATGAAAATAATATAGTCCAGCAAGAAGATATTTTCTTAACTATGGCAAGCAGGCATGCTCCAAGCAACTTAATAGAAATTTAGTTATAAGGAAGAAGATGAATTATAATGGATAGTAAAAAAATATATGCATGTGAAGTTCATATTGATGATGCAATGGATGATTTAATTAATTACGAAGAAACATTTCCTATTATAGAAGAATTAAAAGGGAATAAGTGTAGTTATTGCAATGAAGAAGCATCTTATATTGTTAAGACTAATGAATAAAAATTTATTATAATTAATATAAAAAACCGTTTAAGAAGGAGAATGAGATATGAGTTTATATAAGCAATGGACAGATATGGTAGTTGAATATGTTAAGACAAAAGGGGAACAAGCTTTTTGGGATGAGTATATGGAAATAGAAAAAGCCTTATACAAAGAGTTATTAGCAAAGCATAAGGAGAAGTTTACTTTTACAATAGATGAACTAGCTAATAATAATAATACAACTCCAGAATTTATTATGGGATTTATTGATGGAATAAATGATAGTCTAAAAAATACACTTGATTTAGAAGCTGTAACAGCTACTGATGAAATATCATTAGAAGTAGATTTGGAAAATTTATACTTTAATATGTTAGATGCCAAGGCAGAATATCTATACACATTACCACAATGGGAAGGAATATTCTCACCAGAAAAGAGAAAAGAAATTCAAAAGAGATATAGAGACTCTGCTATGGTAAGAAATGATAACAAAATAGGAAGAAATGACCCTTGCACATGTGGAAGTGGAAAAAAATATAAGAAGTGTTGTGGAAAATAATTTTACAAGGACCTATTAAATATAGGTCTTTTTTTATTCTTTAGGAAATCATATTTCTAATTTAATTGTAGATAATTTAATCACTTTCTTTAATTAAAGCTTATGGGCCTAAAGAATAAAAAATAGAATATAGTGCGCGTGCAAGATTTTCCTCAGGCAAGCTTCGCAAATGCACATGCGCTAAAAAAAGTCGACGGCTCCACAGTTGCCTTGGCGACTTTTTTATTACAAAAATGAAAGGTTAATGTAATTGTTATAAATATGAGTTTATGAATAAAGCATATATAATTTATTTAAAGTAAATTTTAAGGAGAGTAATAATATGAAAAAAGCAATAGGAATTGTTATTTTTATACTAATTTTAAGTGGTGTTTTATTATTGATAAATTCTAATAAGTTAATTACATTAGGCTCAACAAAGTATTATATTAAAACAGTAAATGAATATGAGGATATAACAACTGATCCAAGATACAAAACATATGAATATAAAATAAATGGGTACGATAAGAATGGCAACGAAAAGCTAGTTACATTTACAGCAAATAAAGTTTTAAAGAGTGACAGATATCTAATGATATATGTAAAAGATGATAAAGCAAAAAGCTATGAAGAGGTAGAAACTAGCAAGTTGCCAACAAAGGTAAAAGAAATATATAATGAAAAATAAAAGTGAGTAATTTAATTATTCACTTTTATTAATATATTTAAAATTTATAAGAAAAAGTTTTATATTTACAAAAGCTTTTAAAGTCAAAGTTAATTTATTATAATAAGACTATTATATAATTAATGGAGGAGCTTATATGGATAGTAATCTTAATTTGGTTAATGAGCAAAGGATAATTAAAACAATAGAAGCATTAAAATCTAATAATATGAATGGTTATTTAGTAAAAACAAAGGAAGAGTTAATATCAAAAATAGAGGAATTAGTTCCGGATAAATCTACAGTATCTTGCGGAGGATCTATGTCCTTATTTGAGTATGGAGTTATAGATCACTTAAGAAGTGGAAGGTATAAATTCTTAGATAGATATGAAGAGGGATTAACTCAAGAAAAAATCACACAAATATTTAAAGAAAGCTTTTTTGCAGATGCATATTTTGCTAGCAGTAATGCGGTAACAGAGGATGGAAAATTATATAATGTTGATGGTAATGGAAATAGAGTTGCAGCTATGCTATATGGTCCAGAAAAAGTTATTCTTTTAGTTGGAGTAAATAAGATAGTTAAGAATATAGATGAAGCTATTAAAAGAATTAGAGAAGTGGCAGCACCAGCGAATGCTAAGCGATTAAATAAACATACTCCATGTGCTAAAGTCGGATATTGTATGGATTGTAAGAGCAAAGAAAAAATATGTAGAGAGTTTACTGTTATTGCAAGCCAAAGTAAAAAAGATAGGATTCATGTAATTTTTATAAACGATAATATAGGTTATTAGATTAATTAAGCTAGTAAATTTGTAGAACACTTGAATTTACTAGCTATTTTTTGTGTCAAAAATTCTTATATAAAATAATTATATTATATAAGAATTTATAAGGCAGGAGATAAAAAATGTTTGAAATGTTCCCTTTTTTAATAAATAATATGATGAGTGGGATGTTTAGTGGAAGCATGAATAATAACAATAATAATATTGATTACAATCAGAAAAGTTTTAGTAGTGGAAATGATATAATTAGTATATTTGGTGGAACATTTAATAGTGTATTTAATCAGGTTTTCACAACATTAATCACAAATGAAGAGCTAATGAATAATATAGTAGATACAGTTTTAAATAGTGATGTTGTAGGTTCTGTTCTGGATAGCATTGAAGATGAATCAAACTTAGACTTTATAGATTATGGTGATAGATATCTAATAGAAGGAAAGCTAATAGGAATAAATAAGAAGGATATAGATATAGACTATGAAGAGGATCATATAACAATTAAAGTTAAAAAAAATCAAGTTTTTAGTAATGAAAATTCAATGGTTGCAGTTTTTCAAGAGGGATCAAGTTTTCAAAAGAGTTTCTATGTACCAAATATAGAATCAAATAGAATAAAGGCTGTATATAACGCTGACGTACTTAGAATATATTTAAAGAAAAGGCCTCTAGTTGAAAAAGGAACAACAATAATTGATGTAGATAACTTTACAAATGCAGATAGCTTCATAGAAGTAGGTAATTTTAATGAGATATCTGATAAGGATAAATCTACTGAATTATATAATCAAAGATATATAGAATAAAGCAATATAACTTAGAACATATGAGGAGAGAATAATATGAATATAACAATAATTTCTGTAGGAAAACTAAAAGAAAAATATTTAAAGCAAGCAATAGATGAATACTCTAAAAGGTTAAGTAGATACTGTAAACTAGAGATAATAGAACTTCCAGACGAGAAAACTCCAGACAATGCATCAGAAAAAGAAGAACTACAAATAAAAGATAAAGAAGGAGATCTTATATTATCAAAAATAAAAGATAATATGTTTGTGGTGGCAATGGACTTAAAAGGAGAAAACTTAACATCAGAGAAGTTTGCAGGTTTCATAGAGAACTGTGGAGTGATGGGTAATTCTAATATAGCATTTATAATTGGGGGAAGTTTGGGATTATCACAAAGTGTTATTAAAAGAGCAAATTACAAGCTTTGTTTTTCAAAAATGACTTTCCCCCATCAACTATTTAGAGTTATGCTTTTAGAGCAAATTTATAGAGCATTTAGGATAATGAAGAATGAGCCATATCATAAGTAAATGAAAAAATTAGCCTTAACCACTGAAACTAATTGGTTAAGGCTGCTTTTACAAGTTGAAACACTATATCATAAGTGAAAATATAATGTCAGTAGATGTTGTAGAATTTAATGCAGGAATAGAATCATTAAATTCTTAAATTTAACTTATAGATTTAGCGCATAGTTTGACTAATATAAAAAAACTTTTACAAGATATGGGAGAACAATTTCTCTAAGAAAAAGTGATAATCTTACAAGGATGGAGCACTTTTTTTGTTTACTTTTAACCTTTATATCGATACCAATAAATTTTTCATTCTATATAATTTAATACAATATCTGTATAAAAAACATACCACTTACAAAGAATAACTAACCACTTACTGTTGTTATATTTACAAGGGGAAAAACAGTTAATATAATAGAAAATATGGGGAGTGGAAATATGAAAATACGAATTGAAGTAGATAATAAAATTAAAGAGAATGAAGTTATTATTAGATGCAGTGAACTAAGTGAAGATGTTAAAAATATTCAAATTATGCTTGACGATATGTTGTCATACAAAAAACAGATAACTTTTTACAGAGGTGATACTGAGTATTATCTTTCCTTGGAAGAAGTCTTGTTTTTTGAAACTGAGGAAAATGGAATTTGTGCACATACCATTGAGAATATATATAATGTGAAGTATAAGCTTTATGAACTTGAAGAATTTTTACCAGGATACTTTATGAGAGTTTCAAAATCAACAATTCTAAATACAAATCATATTTACTCCATAACACGTAGCATATCATCATCAAGTAAGGTTGAATTTCAAAATACTCATAAACAGGTGTATGTTTCAAGATATTATTATAAACCATTAAAAATTAAATTATTAGAAAAGAGGAAATGAGATGAAAAAAGAGAGAATTTTTTGGGGACTCGCACTTATATTAGTAGGAGTTTTCTTGATTATAAGTAAGCTTGGATACTTTCCTGATGTAAATGTATTTAGTTTACTGTTAACAGTTTTTTTAGTAGTAGTTATTGTGAAAAGTTTTATTCGTATTAACTTTGCAGGTATTTTGTTCCCTATTGCATTTCTTTGTATAATATATGATAAACAGTTAGGGATTACAAATATTACACCTTGGACTGTATTGATTGCAGCACTACTTGGTAGTATTGGTCTTTCTATGATTTTTCATAAGCCTACTAAATGGATTAACACAAAATATAATTGTGAAGATTATAAATTTGAGAAGATTGATGTAGAAGACGAAAGTCATGTTAGATTTAAAAATTCATTTGGTGCTACTGTAAAATATATAAATACAGATAATTTTGAGCAAGCAGATTTTAATTGTTCTTTTGGAGGTATGAAATTGTATTTTGATAATGCAATTATGCGTAAGGGTAATGCTATAGCTAGAATTAACGCTTCTTTTTCAGGAATAGAATTATATGTACCAAAAACTTGGAATATTGATGATAGAACTAATGTATTTTTAGGCGGTATTAGTGAAAAAAATAAAAATGATAAAATAACAACAAATACTTTAACATTAGTTGGTGATATTAATTTCTCAGGAGTAGAAATAATTTATGTATAATTAAAAATAAAGAAAAGAGAAAACCCTCACTAGCAAGTGATATGGAGAATAGTATTATAAATAAATGAGGAAAGTAGCCTTAACCATTGATATTATTTGGTTAAGGCTATTTCTTATTATGAGGAACAAGGATTAATAAAGTCTAAAAAGAATAGCGATGAATATAGGGAATAGAATTTATAATTAATTATGCAAATAATAGAATAAAATTGATAACAACATATTCTTTTAATTTATTGGAAGTTTAATTATTAATTATTAACATAACTTTTTTCTTAATACTGGAATTAGAAATTTTAATATAATTCTATCCGATTAAAATACTAAATGTTGACAAGAAACCTATTGTAAACGTATAATATTAATATAGAAAATTATAAACCGGTTTACTAAACTTAATTTCTTTAAATATTATAAGATAAGGTAGGTATTTTATGAAAAAGAGTAAAGAGTCAACAAAAAGATTAATTGCATTATCTTTAGCAGGAAGTGTAATTATTACTACAGCTTTAGGTACAACTGTAAATGCAGTAACAAATCAAGTTAACACAAGTAGTATCGTTGTCAATGCTAATGGAGATATAGACAAGTTAATAGAATCTCTTAGACTAAAATGGAAAGAAGATTTAACTGGAGGGGCATCAATTGATGTAACCAATCCAACTATAGCAAAAAAAATAGAGGGATATGCAAAACAAGCTAAGACATATTCAGAATCTATGAATTTAGATGAAACTAAAAATTATTTATGGGCAGACTTACAAGATTATAAAGCTAACCCTGCAAGAATAACATCAATGTTTAATAACATTGTATCTATGACTATGGCTTATAGCTTACCTAATAATACTTACTACAAAAATGAAGACTTAAAAAACAAAATAATTTATGCATTAGAGTGGATAAATAAGAATGCTTATAATGAGAGCATAGAGCAATATGGTAACTGGTGGGATTGGATGATTGGAATACCAGCTAGATTAAACAATGTTGTTATATTAATGTATGATGACTTAACTCAAGAACAAGTAACAAAATATATGAATGCAATACAAAAATTCTTACCAAGTATTGAGCCAGGAAGTAAATATCATACAGGAGCTAATTTAGCAGATGTATGTGTAAATAAGCTACTTCAAGGTGTTAACTTAAAAGATCCTGATAAAATAAAAGAAGCATCAGAAGATATAGGGGATGTCTTTAAGTATGTAACTAGTGGAGATGGTTTCTATCCAGATGGATCTTATGTTCAACATGGAATAGTTGCTTATACTGGATCATATGGAAATGTGCTTATAGATAAAATTTCTAATATAATGTTCTTATTAGAAGGAACTCCATGGGAACTTAGTTCAGATTACAAAAATAATGCATACAATTGGATATTTGAGAGCTTTGATCCTGTAATATATAAAGGATATGTTATGGACATGGTTAGAGGAAGATCTATATCTAGGTTCGATGGAAACGGATACATGCAGGCGGCGGGTATAATAGAGGGAATGCTTAAAATATCTCTGATTTCAGATGAAGCTACAGCTAGTAAAATACAAGCATTAGTAAAGCAATGGTCTACAGAAGCAAGTAGTGTAATAGACTTTGGAACAAAGTTTAAATCAATAAATGTAACAAACAAGTTCTATGCAATTATGAAAGACCAAACTATTTCTACAGCGGAGCAAGGAGATGCACATTATGCCTTAAATATGATGGATAAAACTATTCATGAAAGACAAGATTATGGACTAGCTATTGCAAGAAGCTCAAATAGAATAAGTAAATATGAATTCATGAATAAAGAAAACTTAAAGCCTTGGTTCCAAGGAGATGGTATGCTTTATCTTCATAATAGTGATTTAACTCAATTCTCAGATGATTTCTGGCCAACGATAGATCCATATAGAATGCCAGGAACAACTATAGATAAGAGATTAAGAAGTGATAAAGATATTCTTCCAGGAGTAGATCCAGGTTCTCCACTACAAGATGAAGTTTACTATGAATTAGGAAACAGTAACTGGTCTGGTGGAACTAAGCTAGGGGTATATGGTGCTGCAGGAATGCAAATAGACAACAAGTATGACTCTTTAAAGGCAAATAAATCATGGTTTATGTTTGATAATGAAATTGTTGCTTTAGGTTCAGGTATCACTAATCCAGAAGATTTTAGCACAGAAACAATAATTGAAAATAGAAAGATAAGAAAAGATGGTTCAAATAAATTTATTGTTGATGGAGCTGAAAAGGTACGAGCTTTAGGAGATAAAGATAGTGCTAATGAAGCTAAGTGGGCTTATTTAGAAGGAAATGTAGAGGGAGCAAATATAGGATACTATTTTCCAAATGGAGCTAACATTAATCTATTAAGAGAAAATAGAGAAGGAAATTGGTTTGATATAAATGCTTCTAAACCAGCAGGAAATAAAATTATTACAAACAACTATTTAACTATGTATATAGATCATGGAAAAAATATAAAGGATCAATCATATAGCTATGTATTATTACCAAATAAATCTTCACAACAAGTAGCAGAATATGCTAATAATCCAAATATTGAAATTGTAAGAAATGATGAAATAGCTCATGGAGTTAAACACACAACTTTAAATATGGAAGGAGCTAACTTCTGGGTAGATGGAAAAAATACGTCAGGAAGTATAACATCATTAGGAAAAGCATCAGTTATGATAAAGAAAAATGTCGATAATACATTAACAATATCTGTTTCTGATCCTACTTTCCAAGGACAAAATATATCAATAGAAGTTGCGAAATCAGCAACTAAATTAGTAAAAGCAGATGATCAAATCTCAAATGTGAACTTAAAAGATGGAAAGATAGCCTTTGATGTAAATACTTCAAATGCTATGGGAGCAAGCTTTGAATTAGTAGTTGAGTTAGGTAATGCAGAAGTTACAAATGAAGCTCCAGTAATTAATGGTGAAGATATAAAATTATATGTTGGAGATAAGTGGGATAAAGATCTTCATAAATTAGTTGCATCAGATAAAGAAGATGGAGATTTAACTAACAATATAAATATAAAATCTAACAATATTAAATTAGACTCTAATTCTGTTGTTACTGAAAAGGGAGAATACAGTGTAGTATTTGAAGTTTCTGATAGTAAGGGTGTTAAAACAGAGAAAGAGTTTAAGGTAGTAGTAGAAGAGAAAGCAACAACTTCTAATGATAAAAATTCTAATGACAAAGAATCTATCAGTAAAGATAAGTTACCTAATACAGGAGCTGTAGTAGGAGGCACTGCTTTAGCTGGAATAGGTGGAGCATTAAGCTTATTAGGATTAAAAATGTTTAGAAGAAAGAAAAATTAATTATTAGTTTTATAGAAAAGTACAAACTAAGTATTTTATACTATACTTAGTTTGCTTTTTTATTTAATAAAATATTGTTTTTATATATTGACATTAACGCAACGTAATCCTTTATTATAAAATTGTCAGGAGGTAATGCTATGGAATATACAATTAAAAAGCTAGCTGAATTGGCAGGAACAAGTTTAAGAACACTTAGATATTATGATGAAATAGGGTTATTAAAGCCTTGTAGAATTAACTCTTCTGGATATCGTATTTATGGAGAAAAAGAAGTAGATTTATTACAACAAATATTACTTTATAGATCAATGGATATGAAATTAGAAGATATACAAAATATAATCTCTAAGCCTAATTTTGATATCTGCCAATCTTTAATTGAGCATCATCAAAGACTTATTTCTAGGAGAAATCAACTTGATCAATTGATTTTAACTGTTGAAAAAACATTGGAGCATAATAAAGGAGAGAGGGAAATGTCAAATAAAGAGAAGTTTGAAGGATTTAAAAAAGAAAAAATATCAGAAAATGAAGCTAAATACGGAAAAGAGATTAGAGAAAAGTATGGTAATGAAACTGTTGAAGCATCTAATAAAAAGTTTATGAATATGAGTGAAGATGACTTTAATAAAATGCAAAATACTGAAAATGAAATGTTTGAAGCTTTAGCAGAAGTTATAAGAACAAGGGATTTAGAATCAGAAAAAGCAAAAAGTGTTTATGAAAAGCATAAAGCTTGGTTAAGTTTCTCGTGGCGAAGTTACTTAGCAGAAGCTCATATAGGATTAGCAGAAATGTACGTTGTAGATGAAAGATTTGCTAAGTATTACAATGATAGATTAGGACTAGAAACAGCTACAACACTAAGAGATATTGTTGTTAAATATGCAAAATAAAAAGTTTAAATATAATTTTGGATTATTAAAAGACTATAGATTTTAAGATGGAGCCTATATGATGGACACTTGTAGAAAGAGTCTATCCATATATGAATATAGAACTTAAAGCCGTAACTCTAGCAAGAGGTACGGCTTATTAACTTATAGATATTTTTAAACATAACGGTATCTTTTCAAACCTAATATGTTTAGCGTTGTAAAAATAACTGAAAATATTAATAAAATGAATAAGTCAAATTGTATTTGACTAAAGTTATTACCCATAATTATAACCTTTTTTAATGCATCGCTTGCATAGTATAGAGGCATTAATTTAGCGATACCTTGAATCCAATTAGCCATTGATTCTAACGGAATAATACCTGAAAATAATATTTGAGGTAATACTATAATTGGAATGAACTGTATCATCTGAAATTCTGAATTTGCAAATGTTGAAAGAAATATTCCTAAGGACAAGGCAACGAAGGCCAACATAATGTTAGTTAATAATAAAAGGGATATGCTTCCGACTATTTCGATTTTTAATACATAAATTGAAAATAAAACTACTATGAAGGTTTGAATAACAGCAAATATTCCATATCCAATTAGATAACCAAATACTAAATGACTTCTTTTAATTGGTGTAGCTAATAACTTGTTTAATGTTCCGCTAGTCCTCTCTTTTAATAATGATATTCCTGAAATCAAAAATACAAAGAAAAAAACAAAGAAGCCAATGAGTATTGGTGTTATACTATCAAATATATTAGTATCCTCACTCCCATATATATAATGACGTTCTATTTCATTCGGAATAGTACTAAATGACTCATTTGGGATCATGTTATTGTTTATATTTTGATTAATAAATTGACTTTGAAAATTAATAATTTCTTGTTGTTTTTTAGTAATATCAAGGAGATTTTCAAGTTGAATTTTAGTGATAGATGATTGAATAATAGCACCTATTTGTTTAGTTTTAGTTGGATCGCTATTTTCGTAAGTAATATATAGCTTATCATTATTTGTAGAAATAAATGCATTTAACTTATTTTCTTTTATTTTATTAAATATATCATTATTATCACTAAAGTCATATATATCTATATCATTCTCTTTAAGATTATCTATGATGTTAGTATTTATATTATAAGCACCAATTTTTATGTTGGATGTACTAGTTGTATTAAATAGTAAGTTCATTAAAGTCAAAATTATTAAAGGTGCTATCATCATTAAGGCTAAGGTACGTTTATCATGAACCATTTGCAAAAGAATCCTTTTAACTAAGGCTATTATTCTCATAAATTTCACCTCCTGATAGCAGAAATACGTCTTCAATTGTTGAAACCTTAAATTCTTCTTTTAAGCTTAAGGGAGAACCACTTGCAATTATCTTTCCATCTCTAATTAATTTAAGATGATCGCATTTTTCGGCTTCATCCATTACATGGGTAGTAACAATTATTGATTTTCCTTCATTTTTTAGATTAACGAGCTCTTTCCATATACTTATACGTAGTACAGGATCTATACCTACAGTGGGTTCATCTAAAATTAACAAATTGGGGTTTTGAATCAAGGCTAGTGCTAGAGAAAGGCGTCTCTTCATGCCTCCAGAATAATTTTTCACTTTTTTATTAAGTTCATTTTCCAAGCCAACTAATTTTGATAAGTAGTCTATCCTATCAATTATTTCATTTTTACTAAGAGAAAATAAATTAGCAAAGAAAATAAGGTTATCTCTTGCAGATAAGTCCTCATATAATGCATCACTTTGAGCCATGTACCCTACATTTTGTAGAATTTTTCTATTAGGAATTTCAGTGTTAAAAACAGTTACAGTACCATTATCAGGCTTTTCCATTCCTATAATAGTTTTTACTAATGTAGTTTTTCCAGAGCCAGATGGACCGATAAGACCGATTATTTGTCCTTTTTCTATATTTAAGCTAATATCAGTTAAAACTTTATGTTTTCCAAAGGATTTTGATATATTCTTTAATTCAAGGATGGACATTCTATTACACCTCTTTATCTTTTATAAGTTACTAATATAATTATATCACCGTATATTAAACTTTAAGAGGGGATATATTTTCTTTAATTAATTTCATAAAAGTATCTGGAGTAACAATTTTTACTTTAGGATTATCATTTAATTTATTAACTACATATTCAACGTTGTCCATAGTTTTACTCCATACATGAACATAAACAAAAGTATATGAATTTGGATTTGTAATATCTGTATAACCTGACTCAATTCTAGAATTAATATTTTTAATTAGTTCTTCTTCATTCTCTAGACCATTCCAGAGTAAGTCGCGACAAGATACGATAGGCTTATTATTCGTCCAAATTATTTCACCATCATATTCATTATTTTTTTTGTAGTTAAGGTAAAATAGCCCATTTATATTAGAGCAATCAGTATATTTATCCCATAACTCTTTTTTATAAAAAGCATCATCATCAAGGATTAGAACATAGTTTTGATCTACTTTTTTCATATATTCATTCAGTCTTTTTGTGTAATTATCTAGTTTATTTATAGGAAATTTACTAGGATATATATAACCATTTCCAGAGGGAGAAACTAAATAGTTATCAGCATATTGAGGAGAGCTAGCACTTTTATAGTAGTAATTAAAAACTGTAGGAGCTAAATAATATAGAGATGGGCTTATAGACCAACCTAAATTAAAGGTTCCTCTATAAGGAGAACCATACCAATTTTTAGAACTATAGTTACTGCCTAAAAACCATTGCTGATTATCACCATCAGACATAATAAAGGTTACATAATGAACGTTATCATCATTAGTAAATTCATTATTAGAATTTTGAGTTTGTACAATAGTTGGATATGAACTTAATACAGATAGATTATAAGACCAATCAGCAGCAATCATATCTACTCCACACCTAGAAGCTATACTTACATTAGTATGCTCATCAGGTCCCCAACCTAAACAACGAGAAGTATCATCCATAGAATTAAAAATTTTTTCTCTTAGAGAGGTATCATTTATATCATCTTCATAAAAGATTAGTGACTTTGACATGATGGCATAATCTCTTAAAGCCATGGTTTTTTCAGGTGATAATTCTATAACAGTAGAATGATTTAATCCTGAATTCCAAAGGTTATTATATGCCCAATATTTATCTGTATTTCTACAGTCTTCAATTAAATTAGTTATTCCATAACTTTTAACCTTAGATTCTAAAGATTCATCAATAACTAGTGAATCTTTTAATGAAGCAAGAGAGCAAGCGTTATTTATAGATGGCAAATTAGAGTTACTATATAATATATATCCATTTATATAAGATTTGAATTTACTTAATAATACCCAAGGATCTTTTACAGTTTTATATTTAACATTGTAATTACTATTTAAATCTTGGAGCCAGACTTTATAGTCTGGCTCCATTGAAGTAAGAATATAAATTTGTTGATCTGATTTATTTGAAACAATTCCTTGAAGAGCAGAAATCATAGTCTGCTCTTCTTTACTCATGTAATTTTCTGATATTACATATAGACACTTAGGAATTATAGAGTTTTTGATATATAAATCATTAGAAGTGGAGATATCATTTTTAAAACTTTGAGAAGAGGTTTCATAGCCTCCACTTTTATATTTATTATAAAAATCATTTAAAAATCTAAAGTGCTCTCCATTATAAAAGTCTTGTGCAGATTTCTCACTCATGTTTGATAAAAGCACTTGACGTGTAATAATATCATTTAAGCTTACTTCATTATAGTTTTTCATAATGTCATACATTATCATAAATGTAGTAGTTCTGCCTATACCAGCTTTGCAATGAAAATGAAGCCAGCTATTAGCAGGCTGATTTTTAACAACATCTATAAAGTACTTTACCATGTCATCTGTAGGTAACTGACCATCTGTTACAGGAATACGAATATAGGATAAGCCATTATTTTTAGCAAGAGTCTCTTCATTTTCAACTACTTTAGGGATTATTGATTTATTAGTATTATATAAAGTTATAGGTTCATTAAGTGGTATAGAATCTAATTTTTTGTTTTCATCAAGGATAACTTCATCTTTACTTAAACCGGCATTTGCATTATTTTTTGAATTCTTCCAACTAACTGGTATACCATTTATAAAACCATGAGATTCTTGCCTTAAATCAATATCTATTATAGAAAAACCATTAGGTATAGATTCTTTTATTAAAGAAAGGCCAGTTTCAGAAAATTGATTGCTACCCGAAATATTTAGCTTATCTAGACCCTGCAAATTTACCTTTTGATTTTTACTAAGGGTTATTTTATCAGTAGTTTTACGAAAATGAGATGATAACTTGTTAACTTTACCAGAATCTTGTACAAGATTTACATCTGAAATAGCCTTTGGGCAAGATACTATGAGAATACAGGAGAGAAAAATAGTTAAAAATATAAGAGAATAAAATTTAGCTGGTTTTTTCATAATTTATACCTCACAGAGAATTATTTAAATTTCTCGGGAAATTGTTTGATTATACCATTGGAAATAACATCAGCAAACTTAATCATATGCTCTTGTCCTTTATCATATGCTTCTATGTCAGCTTTCCAATCTTTATTTAATCTAGCAACAGCTTGAGCTGTAACAAATTCTAGGTGTTTGTGTAACATATCCTTTAGCATTTTATTAGAGTACTTAGGATTAGCAGAACTTAAAAAATCAGCCATTTTATCAGCATTTTCATACCACAATTTATTATATTTTTCTAGGTCTTCTTTATTTCCACTTTTAGCTGCATCAACAACTTGACCTGCAAGTGATATATGTTCTCTTAATAACTTAGCAAGGTTATTCCCAGCTTCTTCTCCATAATAAGGTTTAATTGAGTTTCCAATGTCATCTTGATTTTTTAGAAGTCTTTGTAATACAGCATCCTTATCTTCAAGAGAAGCTATATCACTTACAATAAAGTTTCTCGTCCATAAAACATGTTCAATCCAAAGCTGTCTTTCTTTCATAATTAAATCACAGGCAGATTTATTAGCAGCATCTCCTTTGCAACAATTATCACCAATAGCTTGAACCTTAATAGGCATTAAAACTAAAGTAAATAAAAATAATGTTAATAAAGAATTTTTTAAAATTTTATTCATTAGTATATACTCCTTTTACAATTAGAATTTCATTTTATTTTGTTCAAATAGATAGATATATATACTAAAAATTAAACATTTATGCTTTATTTTGCTTATGGTAATTTATGCATTATAAAGATATAAATATTGATTAAGTAAAGCAATAATATAATCAATTGAAGTTGAGGTTAATTATGTAATTTGATAAGATTATAGTATAAAGCTTAAAGGAGAGAAGAGTATTATGAGATTAATTATAAATGCTGATGATTTTGGGTTAAGTAGAGGAGTAAATTATGGTATAATTGATGCCCACAAAAATGGAGTAATTAAAAGTACTTCTATTATGGCTGGAATGCCAGGTTTTGACCATGCAGTTGAGCTTTTAAAAGACTGTCCGGAACTTGGATGTGGAGTACATTTAACATTATCTGCATATAAGCCAGTTTTAAAAACACATAAAACTATTGTAGATGAGAATGGGTATTTTTACAAAAGAATATATAATAAAAAAGTAGAAGATTTCGATCTTAATGAGATATATAATGAGTTTTGTGCGCAAATTGAAAAAGTTAAAGCATGTGGAATTAAAATAACTCACTTAGATTCACATCATCATATACATATGTCAGAATTTTTAAAGCCTGTAATAGAAAAAATATTAGAAAAGTATAGCTTTCCTATAAGAGGTGGACTGAGATATGATTTAAATTACAATAAAATAGTACCTTACGAAGGTATATTTTATGATAATACAGTTTCTGTTGATGCCTTTAAAAGTTTAAAAGGTAAAGTAGGGGAATATGAAATATTAGAAACAATGAGTCATCCAGCTTATATTGATAGCTTTATAATGGAGACAAGCTCCTATAATTTAAAGCGAGTAGAGGAATTAAAAATACTTACATCTAAAGAACTTAAAAATTTTTTTGAGGAAAATAAAATAGAAATCTGTAATTATAGAGATATATTTTAAGAATAAAATAATTAATAATAAAACCGTATCATTTATTTTGATGCGGTTTTTTGTATTAAAAAATAGATTATATTTTTATATAAAGTAGATACTATATTTAAATTAAAGAATAGAATAATATAGGATATAAAAACGTGAAAAAAATTTTATAAAAAATAGTTGAATAAAAATTATTTTCATGATAGTATGTAAATGTATTCAGATAAAATTTTTTTTATCAAAGAGAAGCTATAAAAATTATTTTCAAATTAAGGGGGTACTAAAATGTTTAAACAACTACAAAAGATTGGTAAATCCTTTATGTTACCAATTGCTATATTACCAGCAGCTGGGTTACTGCTTGGTATAGGAGGAGCTCTATCAAATCCTAATACTGTACAAGCTTATCCATTTTTAAATATTTCTTGGTTACAAGGAATTTTTTCGATTATGTCATCTGCAGGAGAAGTAGTATTTGCAAATTTAGCACTTATTATGTGTATAGGACTTTCTGTAGGACTTGCTAAAAAAGATAAGGGTACTGCAGGTTTGGCTGGTGCAGTATCATTCTTAGTTATGAATGCTTCAATAAAAGGCATGATAACTGCATTTAATCCAGCAGTTAAGTCAATAGATACTGGTGTTGTTGGAGCTATAGTAATTGGATTAACGGTATCATATCTTCATAATAAATATGGAAATATTCAATTACCAGCTGTTTTAGGATTCTTTGGTGGATCAAGATTTGTTCCAATAGTTTCTTCATTCTCAGCAATTTTTATTGGAGCTATATTCTTTTTAATATGGCCAACGTTCCAAGGGTGGTTAGTTTCAGCAGGTAATGCAATAGCTGGACTAGGAGCAATAGGAACTTTCTTATATGGATTCTTATTAAGATTAACTGGAGCAGTGGGATTACATCATATGATTTATCCATTATTCTGGTACACAGAGCTAGGTGGAGTTGCAACTGTTGCTGGTCAAACTGTTACAGGAGCTCAAAATATATTCTTTGCAGAATTAGCTGATCCAAATCATGTTGGATTATTTACAGAGGGTACAAGATTCTTTGCAGGACGTTTTGCTACAATGATGTTTGGATTACCAGCAGCATGTTTAGCTATGTATCATTGTGTACCTAAAGAAAAGAGAAAATTAGTTGGTGGATTATTCTTAGGAGCAGCAATAACATCATTTATTACTGGTATTACTGAGCCAATTGAATTTATGTTCTTATTTGTTGCACCTTGGTTATATGTAGTTCATGCTGTATTTGATGGATTATCATTCTTTATAGCAGATATATTAAATATATCAATAGGTAATACTTTTTCAGGTGGATTAATAGACTTTACTTTATTTGGTGTACTTCAAGGAAATGCTAAAACAAATTGGATATTAGTATTAGCAGTAGGAGCAATTTGGGCAGCTTTATATTACTTTACATTTAGATTCTTAATAACTAAATTTAATGTTATGACTCCTGGTAGAGAACCAGAAGGTGAAGAAGTTAAAGTTGTTACAAAAGATAGCATGAATGAAACTGCAGTTCAAGTTTTAGAAGCCTTAGGTGGAAAAGATAATCTAGATGATGTAGATGCATGCATAACAAGATTAAGAGTTGCTGTTAAAGATGTAAGCAAAGTTGATAAGGTTAAAATTAAAGCTTTAGGTGCTACAGCTGTATTAGAAGTTAAAGGCGGCGTGCAAGCCATATTTGGAGCAAAAGCTGATCCATTAAAACAAAAAATAAATGAAATTATAGGGAGAGAGTAATAAGGGTGAAAATAATAAACAGAGGATTAATCGTATCATGTCAAGCACTAGAAAATGAACCACTACACAGCTCTTATATAATGAGTAGAATGGCTGTAGCAGCTAAAGAAGGTGGAGCTATAGGAATAAGAGCTAATAGTGTTGATGATATTATTGCAATAAAAAAAGAAGTTGATTTACCTATAATAGGAATAGTAAAAATAGACTATCCAAATATGAAGTCATATATAACCCCAACTATGAAGGAAGTAGATGAACTTGTTGAAGCAGGAGCAGATATAATAGCTTTAGATGCCACAATAGATCAAGATGAGGAATTTTTAAAGAGTATATTTAAAAAATATCCTACACAAAAGTTTATGGCAGATATATCTACAATAGAAGAGGGGTTAAGAGCTGATAAATTAGGGTTCCATTATGTTGGAACAACTTTAATAGGATATACAGAGCATTCTAAGGGAATGAATAATTTTGAGGTTTTGGAAGCTTTAATAAAGAATTGCAAAGCAAAAGTAATTGCTGAAGGAAACTTTGATACTCCAGAAAAGGCTAGAATGGCTTTAGAAAAAGGAGCATATGCTGTTGTTGTTGGAAGTGCAATAACTAGGCCTCAATTGATAACTAAGAAATTTAATGATGAGGTTCTAAAAGTATTATAACACTTTTAAGAGGTAGGGATTTAAATCCCTACCTCTTTTATTTCAATGAGTTTAATGCTATTCTATTATATGTAAATTAATAGTTATATTAAATTTATAGAGCATATATGGAGGATATTAAGTGGATATTTTATGTGAAATACAAAGAAAATATAATGACTTTTCTGATAAAGAGAAATCTATAGCAGATTATATTATGCAATATGGAGATGAAATAAAAAATATAAATATTACTGATTTAGCAAAGGAAATAGGTACATCAGGAGCCACAATAACAAGATTTGCTAAAAAAATTGGTTGCGATAGCTTTGTAGATATGAAAATAAAACTCGGATCAAATAAAGTAGAAGCTCATGTAAATGATGAAGATGGTATATTTTCATATGCTTATCAATATTATAATGAAGTTATAGAAAGAACTAAAATGTTAATTGATAAAGAGTCTATATTCAAAATTGTTAATGAAATAAAAAAAGCAAGAAATATATACATATATGGTGTTGGAAGCTCTGGATTAACTGGAGAAGAAATGATGCAAAGGCTATTAAGAATGGGGTTTAATGTTCATTGCATTTCAGATTCCCATATGATGATAATTAATAGTTCAATTGTATCAGAGCATGATTTAGTTATAGGGATTTCTATATCAGGAGAAACTGAAGAAGTTATACACGCATTAAAAATATCAAGGGAGAATGGAGCTAAAATAGTTTCAATAACAAGTTTTGAAGGAAGCTCTATAAGCAAATATTCAGATATAAAGTTTATAGTATATAATCCTAATTTTGTTGATAGAAGAAGGTTTATAAATACTCAATTTTCAGCAATGTATCTTCTTGATTTAATATCTATGGTTTTATTAAATGATGCTAATTTAAGTAATAAAATGCAAACAACTATTAATGCTATTATTAATAATAATTAATAGATAACATTATAATAATATGTTAAGAATATTTTCTTGTACAAATAGAATTAGTACATAATTTACTGTAAAAGTTTCATATGTATATTTAAGATAATAAACTTGATATTGATGGCCTTTTAATAGATATTACACATAAATAAGTATGGTATATGATATAATTATAGATGTATTCTAATAAATTATGAAATGAGGAATATATCTATGATTGAAGCTTCTCAGCTAGACTTTTCTAATATAAGTAAGGAACTTTTAGAGATTACTTTCGATGGGGTTGTCATGGTTGACAAGAAAGGTATTATAATTTATATAAGCAAAAGATATTGTGAGTTTTTATCTATAGATTTAAAAAACGCGTTAGGTAAACATGTTTCAGATGTAATAGAAAACACAAGGATGCATATAGTAGTTAACAATGGGAAAGCGGAACTCGCTAAGCTTCAAAGGATAAAAGAAAATTACATGGTAGCAAATAGAATTCCTATTATCGAGAGTGGAGAGGTAATTGGAGCAATAGGAACTGTTATGTTTAAAAATATAGAGGATATTAATACTCTTCATAAAAAATTGAACAGTATGAAAAGAGAGCTAGATAAATATAAAGGAAGATTAAGGCAAGAAAATAGTACAAAATACTCTTTCGATGACATAAAGGGAAAAAGCAAATCCATAGAGATGTGTAAGATATTTGCCAATAAAGCAGCATGCACAGATTCAAGTGTATTATTAATAGGGGAAAGTGGTACTGGGAAGGAACTTTTTGCACATGCAATTCATAGAAGTTCTAATAGATGTCATGCTCCTTTTGTAAAGGTTAACTGTGCAGCCATTCCAAGTGAGTTATTAGAATCAGAGCTTTTTGGATATGAGGGAGGAGCTTTTACCGGAGCAAAAAGAGAAGGGAAAATGGGGAAGTTTGAGTTGGCAAATGGAGGTACTATATTTTTAGATGAAATTGGGGATATGCCTCTTTATATGCAAGCAAAACTTCTTAGAGTAATTCAAGAGAAAGAAGTTGAACGTATAGGAGCAAATAAATTTATAAAATTAGATTTAAGAATAGTTGCTGCCACAAATAAAGAGTTAGAGTCAATGGTCAAAAACAGAAGCTTCAGAGGTGATTTATACTATCGATTAAATGTTATGAAGATAGAGATACCTCCTTTAAGAGAGAGGAATGGAGATGTAGAACTTCTTTCAAAATATTTTATTGATAAGTTATCTAAGCAATGTGGGAAGAATGTAAGAGGAGTTTCAACAAGCGCAATAAGGTCATTGAATCAATATGAATGGCATGGAAATATAAGAGAGCTTAGAAATGTAATCGAAAGGGCTATAAACCTAGTAGATTATGGAGAAATAATAGAAAAACAACATTTACCAAATGAAATAGAAGAGTGCTCTTATAAAGAAGAAATTAAGCCTCTTTTAAAAACAATAGAAGAAGCAGAAGTATATGCCTTAAAAGATGCTTTAATTTTTAGTAAAGGAAATAAATCTAAAGCAGCAAAACTACTAGGAATAAGTAGAGTTACTTTATATGAAAAACTTGAAAAATATAGTATTTTAATAAAATAATAATTTAGATAAGGTATGTATATATATAACAAAAAGTGTAGATAAACTCTACACTTTTTATTATATAAAAACTTAATGTAAGGTTTTATATACAATATTAATAAAGTTATAGGTAAACTTGTAAAGATAGGCTTACAAAAAAATATAGAAACTGTTGATGCTGTAAGTAAATGTTTACAAAAATGGATAAATCTTTTTGTGTGAGGTTATTTATAATAAAATATCATTTAGAAAATAAATAGCTTTATAGTAAATCTGCAAGTATGTATTATTAAAACATTGTGTTGTCATGAAGGTATATTTTTAAATTAACTTATGGCACAATAATTGCTTTTTAGTTATTAAGAAAGAGCTAAAGGGGGATTTAGAATGTGTAAAGTTATAAATGTAGAACAGTTGGGGGGATTGATCCCTAATAATGCAACCATGGCTATTGGAGGATTCATAGGTAGTGGTCATCCAGAAGAAATTAGTTCTTATATAGAAAAATATTACTTAGAGAAGGGAGCACCAAGAAATCTTACTTTAGTTTATGCAGCAGGACAAGGAGATTCTAAGAATAAGGGGTTAAATCATTTCGGACACGAAGGATTAGTGAAAAGAGTAATAGGAGGTCATTGGGGACTAGCACCGAAGCTTCAAAAGCTTGCTATTGACGACAAGATTGAGGCATATAACCTTCCTCAAGGGGTAGTAAGTCATCTATACAGAGATATTGCAGCAGGAAAGCCAGGAACAATAACAACTGTAGGGATAAAGACTTTTGTAGACCCTAGAGTTGATGGTGGAAAATTAAATGAGTTAACTAAGGAGGATATAGTATCTTTAATAAATATAGAGGGAAAGGAGTATTTGTTTTACAAAGCTTTTCCTATAAATATTAGTATCCTTAGAGGAACATATTCAGACGAAGATGGAAATATTTCTTTAGAAAAGGAAGCTGTAGTTTTAGACTCACTAGCTATGGCACAAGCTACAAAAAACTCTGGTGGAAAGGTAATAGTTCAAGTAAAAAAGGTTGTAAAGAAAGGATCAATACATCCGCATAAAGTTAAAATACCAGGAATATTAGTAGATTATATTATAGTAACAGAAAATCCAGAAAATCATATGCAAACTTTTGGAGAGGTATATAACGAAAGCTATACTGGAGAAGCTAGAATTCCTTTAGAAAAAATATCAAGTATGGAGTTAGATGAAAGAAAGATAATAGCTAGAAGAGCTGCTATGGAGCTTATACCAAATGCTGTAACCAATTTAGGAATAGGAATGCCAGAAGGGGTTTCAGTAGTGGCAAATGAAGAAGGCATGGGAGATATGATGAAGCTTACTGTTGAATCAGGACCTATAGGGGGAGTTCCAGTAGGAGGACTTAGCTTTGGAGCATCTATAAATCCAGAATGCATAGTAGAGCAAAGTGCTCAGTTTGATTTTTATGATGGTGGAGGATTAGATATAGCATTTTTAGGACTTGCTCAATGTGATGAGAAAGGAAATATAAATGTTAGTAAATTCGGACCTAAAATTGCTGGGTGTGGTGGATTTATAAATATAACTCAAAATGCTAAAAAGGTAGTTTATTGTGGAACATTTACTGCAGGAGGATTGAAGTTAGCTGTAGAGGATGGAAGACTAAATATATTAAGGGAAGGGAAAAATAAGAAATTTATAAAAAATGTTGAGCAAATAACATTTAGTGGAGAATATGCTTTAGAAAAAAATCAGCCAGTACTATATATAACAGAAAGGGCTGTGTTTGAGTTAAGAAAAGAGGGAGTAGTTATTACAGAAATAGCACCAGGTGTTGACTTGGAAAGAGATATTTTATCTCTTATGGATTTTTCACCTATAGTAGCTAAAGAAATAAAGATTATGGATGAGAGAATTTTTAAAGAAGAAAATATGGGAATTAGAATTTAAAAGGGGGAAAGTTATATGTTAGGGGTTATAGGTATTATATTATCATTAGCACTTCTTATGTATCTTGCTTATAAAGGAGTAAGCGTAATTATATTAACACCAATACTTGCACTTCTTGCTGTACTTTTAAGTGGAAGCTTTGGTTTATTACCTGTTTATACAGAAACTTATATGATGAGTTTAGCTAATTATGTTAAGCAGTATTTTCCTATATTCTTACTTGGAGCCATATTTGGTAAGGTTATGGACAATACTGGTGCTGCCAACTCAATATCTAATTCTGTAGCAAAATGGCTTGGAAAGGAGAAGGCGATTTTAGCTGTAGTGGTATCTTGTGCAATACTTACTTATGGTGGAGTATCACTATTTGTAGTAGCCTTTGCTGTTTATCCAATCGCAGTTTCTTTATATAGAGCAGCTGGTATTCCAAAGAGATTAATACCTGGGTCAATAGCACTTGGGTCATTTACTTTTACAATGACAGCACTTCCAGGTACCCCTCAAATACAAAATGCTATACCAATGCCGTTCTTTGGCACTAATACCTGGGCAGCTCCTATAATGGGAATAGTGGCATCTCTTGTAATGTTTGGTTGTGGAAGTTTATGGCTTATGTATAGAGCTAGAAAAGGAATGCAAAGTGGAGAAGGCTTCGGTAGTACTAAAGAAAAGGATGTTAAAATGCAAACTGAGAACTTACCTTCATTTGGAGTCTCTATATTACCAATAATATTAGTACTAGTTTTAAACTTTGTTCTCTCAAATTATGTTTTTGTAGAAGGAAGATTTGATTGGGCATGGCTAGAAGGTTTTAACACTACAATTGCTAAATCAGGCGGATCTTGGTCTTTGATAGTAGCGTTACTTATAGCTATTATTACGACATTGATTTTAAACTATAAACGAATAAATGATAAGCTTAAGATAGTGAACGAGGGTGCAGCAGGTTCGCTACCAGCTATATTAAATACTGCTACTGCTGTTGGATATGGAAATGTAATTTCTTCTCTTGCAGGCTTTGCAATAATAAAGAATGGACTTCTTGGAATATCATCTAATCCATTAATCACTGAAGGGATATCTGTATCAGTTTTAGCTGGTATTACAGGATCAGCCTCTGGAGGAATGAGTATTGCTTTAGGAGCTTTAGGGGATACTTTAACTAATATGGCAATGACATATGGTATAAGTCCTGAAGCACTTCATAGAGTTGCTACCGTAGCTTGCGGGGGACTAGATACTTTACCACATAATGGCGCAGTAATAACACTACTTACAGTTTGTGGACTTACACATAAAGATTCTTATCTAGATATATTTATGGTGTCAGTTGCTATACCAACCTTGGCATTAATAGTAAGTATAATATTAGGAACTATAGGTATAGTATAAAAGCACAAATTCTTAATTTTATGGAGCCATAGCGAATATTATAAAAGTATATAAAAGGTTGCCTTAATAAGGGCAGCCTTTTTATAATAATTTATATTAATATAGTAATTTTTTCTAATTAAAATTATAAGGCACAGTATTAGCTAAGTTGTAAATTGATTAGTCTTACCCATAATATATGCAAGCTTTATTATAGCTTTTTCTTCATCAGACATTTTTCTATTATACATTTTTTCAAATTGTTCAATTAATGCTTTATTGTCAACTTGACTGTTAGAAGTAATATTTCTTCTCTCAGAGGTGAAATTACAAATTTTGGGTGGTGTGCTATATTTATAAATACTTTTATAGACCTCTAAAGTATAGTAAGCATCATAATAGGCATCATGAAAATTATCTTCAAATTTTATATTTAGAAGTTCCACAGAAGTTTTCAATCCTATCTTTGATCCCTTTGGAATTTTAAAATAACTTGAGGCGTACATTTGCACATCAATATATCTTTTAGGTATTGACGATATAGGTAAATTATGAAATTTTGCATTTCTAATAAGTTCTTTTATATCAGTTTTTCCCCACACACAAAGTATTATTTCACTATCACTAATAAATTCTATAAAGTCATGATATACCTTAGGAAATGTCTCGCACAAAGCTAGTCTATCAGTAGTTATGTTAGTTAGGCTTTCTACGTAAGGGTGAACTGTATTGTGTACTGTAGGTTTTATCAACCTATTAAAATTATCTATTATATCAAAGTTTTCATCAAATTTTAGTGCTCCAATTTGAATTATTTCAAATGGTAGTTTTAATATATCTTTATTATTAGAACTATTTAAAGATTTTTGATTAAATTCTAAATCATATACTATATAGTTAATTATTTTCACCTACTTTTTTATAATATATAAAATTAGTATAACCTATTTATTTAATATGTATATAAAATAAAAGGACTTTAATAATACCTTAGTATATCTTTATATAAAATCAATAAAATTTAATGAAAATTTAGCATGAAAGTATAAGTGTATATAATAGTGTGTAATTTCTTATAATAAAAAATTTAGAAAATAATAATATAATATACAAAATTATGAAAAAGTACATATAAATATAGTTTAATTCAGAAAAAGTGATAAAATTTGAAATTTTATTTCAAAAACATAGACTTGTTAACGATATCAATGTATTATATAAGTGTATAATAGATGTATTAATTTAGAAATTCTTACAAAATTATTGAAAATAAATGTGAAATAGGGTGATACAAATGCTAAAAAGCTTATTAAGTTTAGGACTATATTTAATTTTATCTATAGGAATTGTAATCGTTCCAGTTAAATTAACACATTACCTTTGTAAAGTAAAAAAAATAAAAATAAATCGTTGGGTAATAGGGTGCGTAGGACCATTAATACTAATAATACCTAAACTACTATTTGCACAAATGCCTGATTTCATTTGGAAGATATTAATATTTATTTTTATTACTTCTGTAATTATGTTTTTTGAATTATCAAGGATGATGATAGAAAATAAAGAGATGAAGGGCTTAATAGATTACTCTAAATATATAAAACCTAATAAACGTAAAGTTAAATAGTAAAGTATGTAGACAAGGCGGTAAAAATGTTAAAGCATGAATTAGTTTATGAAGTTATAAAAGATGAATGTAGAAAACAATATGTTTTAGGAGAAATAAAAGGAATTGATGCTAAAACTGTAGCTACACAATTAAATATGCATAGATCAAATGTTGTGAAGCATTTTAAGAAGCTTATGGATATGAAGTTAATATATAAAAGAGAAGGAAGACCAGTATTATATTATGTAGACTTAAGCACTATAGAATACGAAGTTAGTAGTTTAAAAGATAAGGAAAGTATATACAATAATATAGATAAATTTCTTGAAATTAAAGCTGAAAACTTAATAACTAAGGGATTTGATGGAGAAGAAATACAAAGTAAAGTAACAAATGAATTAAAAACCTATATAAAAAATTATTTTAAGGTAATAGAAAGTAGAAATAGAATGAGAAAAATAGTAGACGAGTTAGTCAACGTTGAATATGTTATTGGAGTTGATGGAGGAGGAAGTAAAACAGAAGCAATAGCGTATGATCTTAGAGGAAATAAGATTGCAGAAGGAATAGCTGGTTTTGGAAACATTGTAGTTAATAAGGAAGAAGGACTTAAAAATATTGAAATATCGATACTTAAATGCTTAAAAAATTTAGATGAAAGCAAGTGTATTCATATTTATGCTGGCCTTGCAGGGGCTGATACTGGGAATAATAAGGAAGTAATAAAATCTTATATTCAAGAAAGATTTCCTATAAGTGTTACAGTTGTCAGTGATGCTGATCTTGCAATAAATGCTATGTTAAAGGGTAAGGATGGGATTTTAACTATATCAGGAACAGGATCAATAAGTTATGCAAAAAGAGGAAATGAAAACTTAAGAGTTGGAGGATGGGGAAATATACTTGGTGATGAAGGCAGTGGATATTTTATTGCAGTAGAAGCCTTAAAGAAAATAGTAAATGATAAGGATGATGGAAAAGAATTCAGTTATTTATCAAAAAAAATTTTAGAAGATATTAATGTAAAAGACATACCAAGCTTAGTAAAATTTGTTTACTCATCTAACAAAGGTGATATAGCAGCCTTAGTGCCAAACATAGTTAAAGCAGCTAAATTAGGAGATGAAGATGGGATTGAGATTCTGAAAAAGGCAGGATTTCATTTAGCTAGAAATACATATAAAGCGTATAAACTTCTTAACTTAGATAAAAAAGTTGATATAGCAATAAAGGGAAGTATTATTACAAAAATAGATTTTGTTAAAGAAAGCTTTATAAATGAACTTAATAATTTAATAAAGGATTATAACTTAGTTGATGAGGATGTTTCTTCGACTAAAGGGGCATATTATATGCACCTTAAAAGGCAATAAACAATGTTAAATAGCCCATTATATTATGAGGGTTAAGGTAAATATATATTATTTAAATTTTATAAAGCTAGATTAGGAGTGATTTAAAATGATTAGACAAAAACTTATTATAACAGGAAATATAGCTGATGGAGGAATAAGGTATTTTGCACAAATGAGTGCTTCTTCATTAAAGCTTACTGGACTATCTAAAAGGGGAGAAGCTGGAGCAATTCATATAGAAGTACAAGGAAAAGAAGATAGCATAGAAAAATTTATAGAAAAACTTAAAGTAGGAAACGGATTCTTTAAAGTTGAAAATATAGAGAGAGAAACACTAGATGTAATTTCAGATGAAAAAACATTTTTAATTAGATAAGTAATAAAAGTTTAATTATAAACTTAAATATAAATTTTAAGAAGAAAGGAGAGAAATTAACATTCTAATGGTTTGTTTAATTTGAAAATTTTCACACCGTTAGAATTTGTAAGATTATTAAACATATTTAAATTAAATAAAAATTATTATTTTAGGGGGAAATCTATTTTATGGAAAAACTTATGAAGTTTATGGAAGAAAAAATGATGCCGCCAATGGCAAGGATGTCTGAGCAAAAGCACTTAAGAGCAATTAGAGATGGAATTATATCAACACTTTCTTTAATACTTGTTGGATGTTTCTTTTTATTAGTTATCAATATACCAATACCAGCATGGAAAGAATTTATAGCACCACATGCCGGAAATATAGTTTTACCATTTAGAATTACAATGGGATTAATGTCTTTATATGCAAGTTATGGAATGGGATACGCACTTGCAAAATCCTATAAATTAGATGGTATATCAGGTGGAGTTCTTTCAATGGCAGCTTTATTAAGCTTAAATATTCCACTAAATGTTACAGATAAAGCTACAGACACAGCTTTAGGTTGGGTTCTTAAGATGGAATACCTAGGCGGAGCAGGAATGTTCACTGCAATTTTAAGTATGATTGTGGCAGTAGAAATATTAAGATTCTGTAAGACTAAAAATGTTACAATTAAAATGCCAGATCAAGTTCCACCATCTGTTGCAAGAAGCTTTGAAGCTTTAATTCCAGCAGCGATAGTAATAACTTCACTATGGTTTGTAAGAGTAATGCTTGGATTTGATATAAATGTTTTATTAGCTAAATTATTTAGTCCATTAGTAAATGTTGCAGGTAACAGTTATTTAGGAGTATTACTACCAACATTATTTATATGTTTATTATGGGCATCAGGAGTTCACGGAGTATCAGTTATAGGATCACTTTTAAGACCAATATGGTTAGTTTTACTTGATGAAAATATGGCGGCAGCAGCAGCAGGAAATGTTGCACAAAACATAGGTACAGAAGGATTCTTTGACCTATTTGTATGGATAGGTGGATCAGGTGGTACATTAGCACTTTGTATATTATTCATGTTTTCTAAGTCAGCTTATTTAAAGCAAGTTGGTAAGTTCTCAATCATACCGGGAATATTTAATATAAATGAGCCAATTATGTTTGGTGCTCCAATAGTTCTTAATCCAATATTAGCAATACCATTTGTAGTAGGACCAGTTATAAACTGTACAATAACTTATATAGCTATGAGTTTAAATCTTGTAAGTAAAGTTTCAGTAATGGCACCATGGGTATTACCGTCACCAATTAAAGCTGCTATGGCTACAAATGACTGGAGAGCGGCCGTTCTTGTTATAATTAACTTTACTATATCATTAGTTATATTCTATCCATTCTTCAAAATGTATGAAAAGAACTTATTAAAAGAAGAAGCAGAACAATTAGCAGAATCACAAGCACATTCAATGTAATTTATTAAAAATTTATATAAAAATTAAAAACTATAGGGTGACTCTAAGAGTCGCCCTTGATTTTTAGTATTATATCTAAATTTAAAAGGAGTGATTTTATATGAAACATAAAATTTTTAATGGTATAGATAATTTAGAAGAAATTAAAAATATTGTAGGAAATAATAAGGTTGGACTTATAACATCTCCTAGTGGAATAAATAAAAACTTTCAATATACAATAGATGTATTTAATGAAAAGTTTAATTTAGTATCTTTATTTTCCCCAGAACATGGAATAAGAGGAAATCTTCAAGCAGGAGAAGAGGTAAGTAGTTATGTAGATGAAAAAACAGGAGTAAAAGTCTATAGCCTTTATGGTGATAATAAAAAACCTTCAAAAGAGATGTTAGAAAATATAGATGTACTAGTATTTGATATAGGTGATGTTGGATCAAGATTTTATACTTATATATACACAATGGCTTATTGTTTAGACGCTTGCAAGGAGAATAATAAAAAGTTTTTAGTATTAGATAGAGCAAATATATTAGGAGGAGAAAAAGTTGAGGGTAATATACTAGAAGAAGGCTTTAAGACATTTGTTGGCATGTATCCAATTCCAGTGAGATATGGTTTAACTATAGGTGAGCTTGCATATTATTTTAATAATGAGCTTAACATAGGTTGTGATTTAGAGGTTATTAAAATAAAAGGATGGGAAAGATGGATGCTTCATAGTGATACAGATTTACCATGGATAAGTCCTTCTCCTAATATGCCAAGCCTTTCTACAGCAATATTATATAATGGAACTTGTCTTTTAGAGGGTACTAATATATCTGAAGGGAGAGGAACGACAAAGCCTTTTGAAATAGTTGGTGCACCATGGATAGATGGTTATGAATTAGCAAAGAGGATGGAAGAAAAAAATATTAATGGTGTTAAATTTAGGCCATTATACTATACACCTACCTTTTCAAAGCATGAAGGTAAGATGTGTGGGGGAGTTCAAATACATTTAACAGATATAAGAGAAGTAAATGCAGTAGAGGTTGGAGTGCATCTACTTGAAACTATAATAAAAATGGATAAGGGAAATCTTGAGTTTATATATACTGAAGGATATGGAATGTTTTTAGATGCTCTTTCAGGTACTAAAGATTTAAGAGAAAAGCTAGGAAAAGAATTAAATGCTGATTATTTATTAAAGAAGTGGGAAGAAGAAGCTGAAGGTTTTAAAAATAAAGCATCTAAATACTATTTGTACAATTAAAATTTTAAATTAATATATTATTAATAAGAGGCTGTAGATAATTTATTATATGTTATCTACAGCCTACATTTTATTCTTGCATGATATAATATACATAAGTTTATACTAAAGGTTAGAGTTGTAGTATAGGGGGATATAGATATGGATAAAAATGTTGAATGGTATATTGAAAAACAAGTTGAAAGAACTATAAAAAATTTAAATAGCCACAATATGGAAGGGTATTATGTTAAAAGTAGAGAAGAGCTAATTAAAAAGTTAGAAGAACTTATAGAAGAAGGATCTATTATTGGAGTTGGAGATTCTATGACTCTTTTTGAAACTGGTGTAATAGACTTTATAAGAAGTGGAAAATTTAACTTTTTAGACAAATATGAAGAAAACATAAATAGAGTTGAAAAAAGAGAGATATATATTAAGAATTTTTCAGCAGATACTTTTCTTTGTAGTACAAATGCATTAACTGAGAGTGGAGAATTATATAACATAGATGGGAACGGAAGCAGAGTTGCTCCAATGATATATGGACCAGAGCAGGTTATTATTATAGCTGGAACAAATAAAATTGTTAAAGATATAGAAGAAGCCGAGAGGCGAGTGAGGAATTATGCAGCTCCTATTGATGCAAAAAGATTAAATAAAGATACACCATGTACAAAACTTGGAAGCTGTGTTGATTGTAAAAGCCCAAATAGGATTTGCAATGATTTCGTAGTAATTAGAGGTCAATTTATTAAAGGAAGAATTAAAGTATTAATTTTAAATGAGAATTTAGGATATTAAAATTATATTAGTATATCAAAAATGCTTAAGTAAAATATTATAAATTATAAGTAAGCATTAAAGGATTAAAAATGTACACAAAGGGAGATTTTCATATTCACTCAACAAAATCAGATGGGGAGTTAAAACCAGGTGAAATAGTTTTATTAGCTAAAGAAAGAAATTTAGATATAATCGCTTTAACAGACCATAATACTATAAATGGTAATAAAGAAGCTGTAAAAGCAGGGAAAATTCATGGAATTAAAGTTATACCGGGAATAGAGCTTTCTACAAGGTTTAAAGGAAAGAAAGTTCATATACTAGGGTATTTTACAGATGATAAATATGAAAGTGATGAATTTAAGATGATTTTAAATAATATATGTAGCGGTAAATTTAAGGCTTGCCAAATTTATTTTAAAGGAAAATTGAGTTTCAAATCTCAAGGCGGTAAAATATTAACTTCAGCAGGAATAGAGTTTTTGCATAATTATAACGCTAAAGTAGTTTTAGCTCATCCAACGTTACTTAGTAGAGATATATTTGAAGATATAATCAGCTTGAATTTTGATGGAATAGAAGCAAAATACTATAGAAATAAGGATGAAGGTACAGATTACTTTATAAATGTAGCCAAGGAAAAAGGCATAATATATACAGCTGGATCCGATTTTCATTCTTTAAAAAAGGTAGATTTAAAACATGGAACCTTAGGTCAAATATACTTAGAAAAAGAGGAAATAGATGATTTTATAAGTATATTAGGTTTAAATGGTTTATAAAGTGTAAAGAATAGCTTCATAATAAAAAACTCCCTATATAATGGGAGTTTTTTATTATTATATATCAATTACATTTCTAGGTTTGGTTGCATATTATATTGTATCTTAAAATCAATTATTCAAACTTTAGAGGAGAGGATGATATGCAATCAATAAACACTGGAAAATACAAAGGAATAGATATATCAAGTTGGCAAGGAGAAGTTGACTTTAGAAAGATTAGTGAAAGTGGAGTTCAAATTGTATATATAAAAGCGACGGAAGGTAATTATTATGTAAATCCAAGGTTAGGGGAATATTATTTAGGTTCAAAGAACAATAATATGTTGATAGGATTCTACCATTTCTTTAGAGCAAGAGTAGATGCAAAAGCACAAGCCCATTATTTTGCAAGTTATGTAAATGGAAAAGATTCAAACTGTAGGTTGGCTTTAGATATTGAATTAACAGATTGGTATGAAGCAGAGGAATTATCTAATATGTGTATAACTTTCTTAGAAGAAGTAAAAAGACTTACAGGAAAGGAGGTTGTAGTATACACATATACAAACTTTGCAAAAACAAGTCTTACAAAGGACTTATCAAAGTATCCACTATGGGTAGCTGATTATGATGTTACTACACCTGAAGACAATCATATATGGAATAGCTGGATAGGGTTTCAATATTTAGAAGCTGGAAATGTTTCGGGGATAAGTGGCTATTGTCCTTTAGATGTATTTACAGAGGAAATATTGTTAGATAAAATATAAGATTAATAAATTTAGTTTTACTTGATTAAAGAGAGTTTAAATATAAAGTACATTGGTTTCAATAAATGAACAAGCAGCTTCAATGAATAAACTTGCAGAACTATCGAATAATTTAGATAAATTAATAGATAAATTTAAAGTATAATTAATAAAAGGGATCATCTTTAACTATAAAAAGTAAAGATGTCCCTTTTTATATTATTTATATAAATATATAAAGCATCTATTGAAGATTTTGAATATAGTAATATATAATCGCATAAATTAGGAAAATAAAAATAATTATTAAAGTAATATATAAATTTTATAGATATTTAATTAACAACTAAAAGCTTTATAAAAGTAAAAGTTAAGATATTGTTAATTAATATAGTAATAAATTTAAAGATTGTTAATTGGGATAGGAATAAGTTATAGTGTATAATTAAATTATGAAAAAATATTTTTTAAGGAGGTAATATGATTGAATTAATGATTATATGTGGATTAATACTATTAATTTGCATAACATCTAGTAAAATTTTATACAAGTTTGGAGTTCCTATGCTTTTAATTTTTATAGTATTAGGAATGTTATTTGGTTCTGATGGGATTGTAGGAATATATTTTGACAACTATGACTTAACTAGTAAAATATGCTCATTAGGATTAGTATTTATAATGTTCTATGGTGGTTTTGGAACAAATTGGAAGATCGCTAGAAAGTCAGCTGTTCCATCTATATTAATGTCTACCTTAGGGGTTATAATTACAGCTGGGTTAACGGGATTATTTTGTTACTTTGTACTAGGCACTAGTTTGTTAGAGGGGCTACTTATTGGATCTGTAGTAGGATCAACTGATGCTGCATCTGTGTTTTCAATACTACGTTCTCAAAAACTTAACTTAAAAGGATCTTTAGCACCATTATTAGAAATAGAAAGTGGTAGTAATGACCCTATTGCGTATATGCTAACACTTATAGTTTTAACTCTTATGTCTAATTCAGGTGTAGAATCAATAGTTCCAATGATAATAAAACAAATATTGTTTGGAATATTAGTAGGAAGTGTATTAGCAAAAGCAACTGTTTATATAATAAGGCGTGCTAATTTTGAAGTAGAAGGATTTTATACTATATTTATAACAGCTATTGCTATATTGTCATATGCAGTTACTGAATGGCTTGGTGGAAATGGGTATCTAAGCGTATATATGGCAGGTATAATAATAGGTAATAGTAAAATACCACATAAGAAGAGTTTATTCCATTTCTTTGATGGAGTATCATGGATAATGCAAATAGGTTTATTCTTTATGTTAGGCTTATTATCATTCCCATCTGAATTACCAAGTGTAATTGGTATATCTATAGCAATATCGATATTTATGATAGTAATAGCAAGACCTCTTGCTACATTTATTATATTAAGCAAATTTGATTATTCTGTAAAAGAAAAAATATTTATTTCATGGGTAGGATTAAGAGGGGCAGCCTCAATAGTTTTTGCAATATACGCAGTAACCTATGGAGTAAATATACAAAATGATATATTTCATATAATGTTCTTTATAGCTTTATTCTCTGTTGCAATTCAAGGAACATTAATACCAAAGGTTGCTCAAAAGCTAGATTTAGTAGATGATAGTACTCCTGTTTTAAGAACCTTTAATGACTATAAAGAAGATAAAAGCACAAAACTTATGGAAGTTAATATATTAGAAGATAGTAAATGGGCTGATAAGAGTATTATGGACTCAGATATTCCTGAAGATATATTAATAGTAATGATAAAACGTAATGATGAAGTTATAGTACCTAAGGGATCTACAATTGTAAAAAGCGGAGATGTATTAGTGTTAAGTGCTAATAGCTTTGATAATTTAGTTTATTAATTTAGTGTATACTTGTAATATAATATTATATATTGAAAATTGGAGATAATGCTTATGGGTAGAAAAGAAAAAGTAATAAAAGAAAATATAATAGATGAAACATATATAGATAAAAGAAAAATAGGATATTATTCAACTCCAAATTTTATAAGTAATTATATTGCAAGACGAGTATTAGGAATAAATAGTAGTGGTAAAAGTGTACTTGATCCTTGTTGTGGAAGAGAGGAAATGCTTAAACCATTTGAGAGTTTTAATATAGATACTTATGGTATAGATATTATTAATTATAAACAAGAATATAACTGTAAATTTAAAAATACAGATTTTATAAAATATTATTATAAGAATATTGATGAAAATAAAAAAATTAAAGAGTTAAATCATGATTACTATGTATTAAATCCACCGTATAATTGTCATGAAGTAGAATATATAAGGGAAAATAAAAAGGAGCTAAAAAGATATTTTGGAGATGTAGGAACTCATAATATGTATGGGATATTTATATCAGCAATAATAGATTTAGCAAAGGTTGGAGCGGCGATAGGAATAATAACTCATGATTCCTTCTTAACATCTAAAAGCTATGAGGGACTTAGGAAAAAAATCTTAAAGACCTGTTCTATACATGAAATAACAATGTGTCCAACAGACTTGTTTTCTGAGCAAGGTGCGGATGTTAGAACAAGCATAGTTATATTACAAAAGGGGCTAGATTTCCAAGGAAATATAATTATAAATAATAGATGTACAAATAAAAATGAATTAATAAAAACATTAAACTCTAATAAAAATAAATATAAAGTAAATTCTTTAAAAAGTATTATATTGAACAATAAATATGATAATAGTGAATTCTTAATAGAATGTCCTGAAGATATTAAGATATTATTTAATAATGATAGATTAAAAGATAAGTTTAATTGTATAACTGGAATTTCAACTGGAAATGATAAGCTATATTTATCAACGGAAAAAGTAGAACCATATACAGTTCCATTTTATAAAAATCCAGGAAAAGATAAGTTCTATACAGATAAGGTCATGTATATTAATAAGGATTTTATTAATATTTCAAGAGGGATTTCTAACTTTATAGTAAGAAACAAAGAGCTTTTATATAAATCAGGAATAATTTGTTCATCTATGGGGGTTCAATTTACTGCTTGCAAGTTACCTAAAGAAAGTACCTTCGGTGTAAACACATGCATTATATGTAATGATGAAGACAGCTTTTGGCTTTTATCTTATTTAAATTCTACTTTAGTAAGTTATATTGTAAGAGGAGTTTTAAATAGAAGTAACATGATAACCTCTGGATATGTCTCTAGAATACCCTTAATTAATTTTAATGATAATATAAAAAGTGATTTATGTAATTTAGGAAAGTTAGCATATGAAAAGTCTAAAAATAAAGAAGATATTAAAGATATATTAATTGATATTGATAATATTATTAATAAAGAAGCTAATTTATGCAGTGAAACAATTTCATATATAAACGAGTTTAAAATTAACTTAGTTAAAAGAACCTAAAAAACAGTCTTTATGACTGTTTTTTAGGTTAAGTTACTCGTCTAATGGATCAAATTCATCTTTTGAAGCCCCGCAAACTGGGCAAACCCAATCATCTGGTAGATCTTCGAACGCTGTATCAGGATCTATTCCATTTTCGGGATCTCCATATTCCGGATCATAGATATAGGTACAAGGTACGCAAATATATTGCTGCATTAATATAAACCTCCTAAAATTCCTTTATATTTTAAAATGTATTGGGTATAGTATTAAAATATGATATAAATTATTATAAATAATAAAATATAGTATGATAATATTAGAGTAGAGGTGATAACATGGGAAGAAAAAATAGTAAAAATAATGACTTACTAAGTAGTGTAAGAAAAGATACATCTCCTAAAATATATTCTTTATTAGTAGATTTAGTTAATGATAATAGGGAGGATTTAGCGGAAGTAGTATTGAAGATAGATTATCTATTAGAATATACAAGTACATGTATAAATCATAAAGATTTTGAAGAGGCTAAAGAAACTATAAAAAGGGTAGAAGATAGAATAAAGATATTAGAAACTGAAGGGAAAGATATTGAATATTTAAAGTATCTTTATGAAGGAATAAAAAAGAAGTGTAAATAATAAAAAAACATAATATAAAAGGCTATTTAATGCTTACCTTAAGCTTAAAATAGCCTTGTTTAATTTAATTATTTTCTTTTTCTATTAGCGACTTCGATGTTTACTTTTCTCTTATTAAGCTTAACACCGATACATTTATCAAGAACTTTATCTTTAATATCAGGAGATATATTAACAAATGAGAAGTTTTCTAATATGTCTATATCACCTATAGAAGAAGCCTTTACTCTAGCAGTATCCTTAATAAAGTTAACTAGAGTCTTAGGATTTATACCATCTCTTCTTCCAATAGATAAGAATAAGCGTATATCCTCTGACTTAGGAGCTTCTAAAGCATTAGATGTATAAGTTTCAAGTAACTCATCATTAAATTTATTCTTTATTAAAGCTGCAATAATCTCTACAGAATCATACTTTTCAGTTAATTCTTTTGCTACTGGAATAAACTTTGAGTAATCTGAGTCATTTATAGTATTAGTAACATCCTCTAATATAGATGTAGATTTACTATTAAATATATCACTAACTGTTGGGATATTTTTTCTAACAATATCACTTTTAGTTACTGATTTTATTTGCTTTAGCATTGAGAACTCCTTAGGAGAAACTAATGAGTAAGCAGTACCTTCTCTGTTTGCTCTTCCAGTTCTACCTATTCTATGAACATAGCTTTCAACGTCTTGCGGTAAGTCATAGTTTATAACGTGTGTTATACCTTCAACATCTATTCCTCTTGCAGCTACATCAGTTGCAACTAAATAATTTAAAGAACCTTCTTTAAACTTCTTTAAAGTTCTTAATCTATGTGCTTGAGACATATCTCCGTGCATACCCTCAACAACATATCCTCTTGATTGCATACCTTCAACTAATTCATCTACACCCTTCTTAGTTCTACAGAAGATAATAGCAGATGATGGAGTATCGAAATCTAAAACTCTACAAAGTGCTTCAAATCTTGTTTTATGAGATACTTCAAAAAAGTTTTGACTTATCTTAGATACAGTCATAGAAGTCTTCTTTATAGATATATGCTTAGCATCTGGTTTCATATATCTCTTAGCTAATTTTCTTATTGGATCAGGCATAGTCGCTGAGAATAATAAAGTTTGTCTTTCAGATGGTAATTGCTTTATTATATCTTCTAAGTCATCTATGAATCCCATATTTAACATTTCATCAGCTTCATCTAAAACTAGGAATTTAATCTTATCTAATTTTATAGTTCCTCTTTTTATATGATCTAAAACTCTACCTGGAGTACCAACCACTATATTTACATTTCTCTTTAATGCTCTTATTTGGTTTGTTATTGGATCTCCACCATAAACAGGTAATATTGTTAAATCGTCATATTTTGATAATCTTTTTAGCTCATCATTAACTTGGATAGCTAATTCTCTTGTTGGGGCTAGTATTATAGCACTAAGACCACTTTTACTAGAAATATGATTAATAATTCCACATCCGAAAGCAGCAGTTTTACCAGTACCAGTTTGAGCTTGACCGATAAGGTCATATCCTTGTATAGCTACAGGTATTGCTTCAGCTTGTATTTGTGATGGTTTTTCAAAACCTAAATCATTAATAGATTTCAAAAGGGTATCCTTAAGCCCTAAGTTACTAAATTTTATTTCGTTCATTCAAAATCCTCTTTCTTTTAGTATTTAAAATAATTTATAATTAAATATAATATATATTTTTTTCATTTTTATATAAGTTGTTTTAATATTAGCTTTACTTATATCGTATCAAATTATAATATGATTTAATTAAATATTTATTATAACTTATATATTATTTTTTCTTAACTAGCTTAGTATACACTAAAATTGAAAAATATGCTCGTATTATTTACTAGTAAAATAAGTTATTTTGTAATAAATATTAAAAAAACAACAAGTAAAGGTTTACCAGGAGGAACCATATGGAAAATAAAGAAGGAAAATTGTATTTTTGTAAAATAAATATCAGTATCGGATCAATATATATAGTAAAAAGTGATGAAGGATTAAGGAAAATAGAATTAATAGAAGAAAAGTGGATTAAATTTAAAGAAAATAATATTAATTTAATTGAAGATGAATATAAATGTAAGGATGTAATAGATCAAATAAATGAATATTTAGATGGAAAGAGAGAAAAATTTGATTTAAAGCTAGATATAGAAGGAACAGAGTTTAGAAAGCTAGTATGGAAGGAACTTAATAATATACCTTATGGAGAGTTAAAAAGTTATAGTTATATAGCTAATAAAATAGGAAAGGATAAAGCTGTAAGAGCAATTGGTCAGGCTAATAGATCTAATCCTGTTCCTATAATAATTCCATGCCATAGAGTTATAGGGAAAAGTGGAAAATTACTAGGTTATGCTGGAAATCATACAGATATACAAAGAAAATTAATAGATTTTGAAAAAAATACTCTAAAAAATAATAAAAAGTAATTTTTTGTTATTGTAAATTTCATACAAATAATATTTTACAAAAAAAGGAAGGGTGATTTTATCTCCCTTTTTTTTTATTAGTAAATTTTTATTTTAATATTGTAAATTATTTATAAGTAATTTAGTATATATTTAAATAGTATTTTAAAAGTATTTTAATTATAATTATTAATAGTAATTAATTAGTATTTAAATAGTATTTTATTATTAATTAAATAGTAGTTTTTTAGTAATATAAAAGTAAAATAATATTTTTGAAATAAATTAAAAAGTATTTAATTAGTAAAGTTATTATGGAGGGGTTATGGATAATCAACTTGTTCAAGATTTTAATAAGTTATATTTTAGTAAGAAACAAATCTCAAGAAGAGTTTTTGATAAAGAAGAATTGGAAGAAATTTGGGAAAACATTGAGTTAGAAAGAAAGAAATCATCTGATGAAAAAAAACTTAATTTTAAAGATTATACTGAATATTGGTACAATAATACTGATGATATAGTAAGTGATAGTATATTTATAAATGAGGCAAACAGCTTAGAGATATTTGATTATTTATCATTAAATACAAGGGATAATATAAAGAAATCAGCAGAGGAACTAGAAATATTAGAGTTATTTAGACTAGAAAATGTAGAATTACCAGAAGATATTAAAATAAAAATACTTTCAATTATTAATGAGAATGAAAATATAGATAGCAATTTTTTGTGTAGTTTATATAATGTAATTGAAAATAAAAGCACACTAAATAATGAAAAAAATCTAGAAGAGTATTTTAATTATATGTGTAGAGACATGAAAGATTTATATAATTTGGAGAATTTATTAAAATTCATAAATAATGAAGAGGAAAAAAGTAAGATTATAAAATCAGCTACCATATACTTTTATATATTAGTGAATAAGCCATTTTTATCTTATAATAATTTAATTGCAGAAATAGTTTCATACAAGTATTTGTTAAGCCGTAGATATGAAATTTTTAAGTATTGTACTTTATCAAATTTAATAAAGGATAAATTAAAGAAATATAATAGTGCAATAGAGAATAGCATATCTTCAAATGGAGATATAACATATTTTATAAGATTTTATCTAGGTATATTAAGAAATGCCGTTGAAGAATTAAATAGCAATTTAAGCTATAAATTTGGTAAAAAAATAATAAAAGAACTAATTGAGAAAAATAATGTAAAACTTGAAGATAGACAAATTAAATTTATTAATAGTGCTTTAACATCTAGAACTAATGTAGTAACCATTGATAACTACAAAAAGAAACTAAATTTATCCTATGAAACGTCTAGAAGTGACTTAAATTATTTAGTAACATTAGGAGTTTTTAAAATAGCAAAAATGGGAAAGAGATATGAGTATTATATGAATGACATATCCACAATAATAGATAATTTTGAAGAATAAGGTTGACAAATTTGAATAATTGTTAGAAAATAACTAAGGAAAAAAAGTTAGTATTAATGAGCAGATGGGCGGCGAGACTACCCATGTGCTCTTTTTTTATGCATTTTATTAAACAAAAGAGGGGGAAACAATATGAAGAATCTACTAAAGGATAAAGCTTTCATGAAAACAATGCTTACATTAGCTTTACCAATAACACTTCAAAACTTTATAACATCATCATTAAATCTTGTTGATAATTTAATGGTTGGTAGGCTAGGAGAAGAAGCTATTGCTGCTGTAGGCTTAGCTAATCAATATTTCTTTATTTTTATGTTATGTATTTCTGGTATAAATGCAGGTGCTAGTGTATTTATGTCTCAATATTGGGGAAAAAAAGATGTATCTAATATCAAAAAGGTACTTGGATTAGATATTACTATTGGATTAATAGCATCATTAATATTTGGGGGAGCTGCATTTGTTTTAGCAGAACCAATAATGAGTATTTTATCAAGAGATCCTCAAGTTATAGAATTAGGTGGGCAATATTTAAGAATTATTGCAATAAGCTTTATATTTACTGGTTTTACTCAAGCATTTTCTTCAGCATTAAGAAGTTCAGAACAGCCAAAAGTGCCTATGTATGCAAGCTTAATAGGAGTATTATGTAATGCATTTTTAAACTGGGTATTTATTTTTGGTAACTTAGGTGTAAAGCCAATGGGGGTAGCTGGAGCTGCTTTAGCAACAACAATAGCACGTACTATAGAAATGATTTATATAATTACAATGATATATGTCAAAAATAATGTTATAGCTTCAAAGGTTAAAGAGCTATTATCATTCGATATGAACTTTATAAAAATCTATTTTAATACATCTACCGCTGTTATAGCGAATGAATTATTATGGTCATTAGGAATGACTGCATATTCAGTTGCTTATGCACAAATAGGTACAAGTGCTGTTGCTACTATGCAAATTGCAACAACTTTAAATAATATGTTTATGGTATTATGTATAGGATTAGCTTCTGCAGCTGCTATTATGGTTGGCAATAAAATAGGTTCAAATGAAGAAGATGTCGCAGTTGATTATTCACATAAAATAGGAAAAGTGGCACCGATACTTGGATTAGTAATAGGAGTATTAGTTTGGATTTTAGCACCACAAATAGTTAAGCCTTTTAACGTAGAAGCAGAAACCTTTAAGAATACTATAACAGTATTAAGAATAATGGCATTAATAAGCCCTATAAGATCTTACAATGTAGTTATGATTGTAGGTATATTTAGAGGTGGTGGAGATACACTTTATTCAACGTTAGTACAATTAGGAACAGTTTGGTTTTATGCAGTGCCAATGGCATTTTTATCAGCTACAATATTTAGTCTACCAATAACTTTTGTATATTTATTAATATGTACAGAAGAGTTTATTAAAATTTTCTTTGAAAGAAGCAGATTAAAATCAGGAAAATGGATTAAAAATGTAATAGAAGAATATGAAATAACTGCATAATGAAATAAGTAATAAAAGGAGAAGAATTTTAAATAAAGTATATTTTAAAAGTTTTTTAGACATTTAATTTAAAATTATGCATATTAAATTTCTATATATTATATAAAAACAAAAAAGACCTGAAGACTTATATAAAGTTTCAGGTCTTTTTTTATTAGTTATTTTAAAAATACTTCTAGTATTAATAAAGACTAACTTGGTAACTTACTTTTAATTATTTCATAAACTTTTTTAGGTAAAGCATCTTGTTCTTCTTTAGTTAAATTAGCTGTTTCTATAGCAGGATGAATATATAAATCAACATTAGCTGGCTTTATAATCCACTTACGGCTATTTGATTCCATTATCTTATAAGAGCCGCTCATTGTAACAGGAACTATTGGTACCTTAGATTTTGTTGCTAACTTAAAGCTACCAGCTTTAAAATCTCCCATTTTGTCACCTTTACTTCTTGTACCTTCTGGGAATATAACTAAGGAATGTCCATCTTTTAGAACTTTAACACCTTGTACTATAGCCTCAGCAGCTTTTCTTATATTACTTCTATCCATAAAAATACAATGCATATACTCCATCCATGTACTAACCCCAGGAATTTTTTTTACTTCTATTTTTGATACAAATCCTTTTAGACCAGGAATTTTACTAATGTATATTGGAATATCAAAATTACCTTGGTGATTTCCTATAAATAAAACATTTTTATCTTTGGGAAGGTTTTCTAACCCATGAACTGTAACCTTAACTCCTGCAACTTTTAGAAGACCATTAGCCCAGGAAGTAGTGGCTTTATAAACAACTCTTTCCTTTTCTTTTTCTAGTCCTTTCTTATCAAGACTTTTTGTTTTTATCATACGAGGCATACTGATTAATAAAGCAATAAAAAAGTATATATACCAAACAATAGATCTAAGCATGAAAATCAAATCCTTTCAATAATTTAATAAAATTACATAAATAAAGTATACAACAAAGTGAGACTATATAAAAGTATATAAATTTCTTTAATAAACAGACAAGCCTTATATGCAAGTAACTATATAAAGAATATGCACATATAGTAAACAATAAAGCGTATTTTTGAGGTGAAAATTTTGGAAAGGTTAGTTCCATGGAAAGTTATTATAGACTTTAAAGATGGTGTGTCTCAATTGGGGCCAGTAACTCCGAGAAATTATATAGTTACTTATTCTAATAATACTGAAGAGATAATGGTATCTATAGGTGGTGGTTATGACCAAATAAAAGTGAGTGTGAATGATGATGAAATGCATGGAGAATGGCATGAAAAGAACGGAAAAAATATTCTGTATCTTTATGTAAATGTAGATGGAGAAGAGAATGATATAGATAAAATAAAAAAGAAAGATAAAATATATAGAAGAAGACTTCCGTTGATAATTAATTCAATAATACTGAGTGATAGGCAATTAATAGAAAAATACCCTCATTTAGATAACTCAGATGTATTTATAAAGTTTAATTCAAAGTATGAAGACTTCTATAAAGTAGAAAACTGGGGGAAATTAAAGGAGTATAAATATATTCAAGAAACTTACGATAATTTCTATGGTTATAACTTAGTAGAGAAATTTCAATTAGTAGAAGAGGAAACTAGAAAAAAGAAAAATAAACTTAGTAATGAAGAAGAAGTTATATTAAACCTTTTAAATCCATATATACAAACACAACTATGCGTATTATATGGAGCAGGAATAATTTACTGTGTAGATAAAAGTGAAATTATTAACATTAATAAAATAAAATCAATAGATGGTTGTGATAAAATATATGAAGTATCTGCAGCTATTAATATAAAATTAAACTCAAAAGTTAAAAAGCTTAAAGTAGATTTAATTGTAAAATCTAATGGGGTAATTATAAAAAGTATCAAGGAATAAATTAAACATATGGAGATAACATATGCTTAGGATAATATTGACATGTGCATAATGTTATTATACAATTTAGTTGTAATTGTGTCTCCATAGTTCAATGGATAGAACAGTCCCCTCCTAAGGGACAGATACAGGTTCGATCCCTGTTGGGGATACCATAAAAAGCCGTAAACCTAGTTATATAAAGGGTTTACGGCTTTTATTTTATGCCGGTGATTCCTAAAAGGTGCCTTTTGTATTTTGGTTTATCTTGTGGTGTCATCAAATTACAATTTATTTTTAAATATATTTAGAAGATAAAGAGGATTTTGAAAAAATATATGGCAATAACTCTTATGATAAGTGTTATGATATATTTCAAATACTTAGAGATGAGGAAATGCCAGAGAATATAAAGAATCAATATGAAGCAGCTAAAGAGCGAGAACGTAGTTATTATGAAAACTTTAAAAGTAACTACAATAATTATAATTTATATGGTGGTTATCAGAGTCATAAACATAGTAACCACAATGAGAGCGATAAAAGTAAATATAAGAAACTATATAAAACTTTAGCAAAGGGATATCACTCAAATATAGTAAAAGATGATGGAGAAGTGATGAAAATAGTTAATCAGCTAAAAGAGAATTGGGGTATATAGTAGTTACCTAATAAATTTATGTAGTAACTACACTTAAATCGCTGATATAACTAGATTTTAAAGATGCTTTATGCTAAAACAAGCATAAGCATAATAATTAAATAGAATTAGTACCTCACTATTTTAGTGGAGAGTTTCATATAATAGACTATGGGAATTATATCAGTTTAGACTGAGGAATATCCTGTGGTCTTTTTATTTTTATTTCGCAATTCTAATAAATGAGTGGACTACATAAGTAATCCACTCTATAGGAGGGAAAAGGTATGAGTATTTATGCTATGTCAGATTTGCATGGTTGCTATAATAAGTTTATAAGTATGATTAACTTAATAGATTTTAATGAAACTGATGAACTTTATATTCTTGGAGATATATTTGATAGAGGACTTAATCCATTAGGAATATTAGACTATGTATTAGGCCATAAAAATATAACGTTAATAAAAGGCAATCATGAAAAAATGCTTGAAGAGTACTTTGAGAGTGGAAACCCTATATTATGGTTTTACAATGGTGGGCAATCAACTCATATACAGATAATGGAGAAGGACTATATATATCAAGAAACTTTATATAAATATATTAAAGAGTTACCTATAATTAAGGTTGTTGATAAGTTCATATTAGTCCATGCTGGATTACATTTTGATAAAAACTGTGATGATCTAGAGTTAGAGGAATTTTTAAAACAAGAAGAAGATATATGTTTATGGGATAGAAGTAATATAGGCAATGAGAAGAAATATAGAGATTATATAGTGGTCTGTGGACATACACCAGTACAAACAATTAACAATGATGATGATGATTATGATTTGAAAATCAAAATAGTGGATAAAACAATATATATTGATTGTGGGTGTGTATTTGAAGAGGCAAATGGAAAACTAGCCTGTTTAAGATTAGATGATATGAAAGAGTTTTATGTTTAAGGATGGGGTGAATGGATAAAGAAGTATGCTAATATTCAGCATTGGGGAAAAGGATTTGCACAAGAAGCATTTTAGGCTTATGGGTAATGATATTAGATAGCCTATATTTGTAGTTATCATATAAATTAATAAAGTAACTACAAGGAAGTGATATAGAGGCAGCAAGTGTAGTATTTCACATGTTTAAGGTAAGTGGAGTAACTTTTAATTTTCAAATAATGGATGAAACCGCTAAAAATAACAAAATTGGCGTAGCATAACGCCACGCCAATTTACACATAAATATTTTCTTAATTCAGAGTAGTTAATCTCTTCTTTTTTTAAAATTTCTAGTTTTTCCATAGTATGAAGCTAACTTTACAATTGATTTTTTTTGTTTTTAAAGGACCTCACGAAACGTTAGCCCCTTGTAAACCCTTGATTTTACTAGGTTTATCAAGAAATTCAGTAGATAAAAAATATCTATATAATATTTAAATATGCAGAAAACTATAACTTTTAAAAATTTTTAACAAATAAAATTTGTTAAACTTACATATGCCCACTTTCTTATTTTATAAGCTTATCGTTTCTATAAGAAAGAGGAGAAACACCTTGTTTTTCCTTAAACTTTTTAGAAAAATGACTAGAATCACAATAACCTAGCAATTGAGATATTTCTAAAATATTTTTAGAAGTAGTCTTAAGTAGTATTTTAGCTCTATTAATCTTTAGATTGTGAATATAGTCAACAATAGAAATCCCCATAGTTTTACTAAACAAGGAACTAAGATAAGATGGTGAATTATTAAGTTCGTCTGCCATCTCATTTAATGAGAAATAGTTTTCAACATGCATATGAAGATAATGCAAAATACGATTAACAGCAAAGTTAGAAGTAATCTCCATATTATTAATAATTTGAACTGTATATTTTTCAAACATTTTTATTTCAAGTTCTTGAAGTTCAATAAGTGAATTACACTTAATAATATTTAAATAAAAGAAATTGTAAACATCGTGTAAAGCAATTTTTATAATCTTATCTTTAATAATTTCTTTAGACAAGAAAGCATTCCAAATTATTAAGTCATATTTCTTTTCATCAATATCTTTTTCGATAGAAATTTCATAAATATGTTTTTTCTTAAGATTATCTAATATTTGGGTAAAATCATTAGTTTTTATAAAGGTTTGAAAATCAGTATAAAAAAACTGATCATCTCCTATAAATTTATCAGTATCTAAATGATTATTCATTAGCATTCCCCTTAATAATTTTATATAAAAATTATACAATAAATCGAAAAAATATAAAAGAAATAAAATAATATGATGCTATAATTCAAGTTAAAGAAGCTGCTTAATATATTATGCAAACGATTTAAAAAGAAATGAGTTAATAGCTAGGAGGAAATAAGTAATGACAAAGAGTATAACAAGGGAAGCAATACATCATATACCTAAAAGCAACTATTCTTATGGATACGATAAAGATACACTACATATAAGAATTAAAACTAAAAAGGGTGAAGTTAAAAAAGCTTATCTTAGAATTGGAGATCCTTATATTTGGGATGAAGGTGGCTGTGATGGTGGAAATATGAATGCAGGGGGAAGTACATGGACTGGTGGAGTCAGTATTGAAATGAGAAAAGAAGTAGAAACTGAATACTTTGATCATTGGATAGCAGAACATAAACCAGAGAAAAAGCGTTCAAGATATGCATTTATATTAGAGGGAGAAGATGAAAGAATATTATTTACAGAAAAAAGAATTCATCTTTTAGATGGAAATTCAGATGAAAGTAAGCTGTGTAGAATAGGAGATTTTTATTGTTTCCCATATTTAAACAATATGGATGTAGCAAAGGTGCCAGAATGGGCAAAAAGTACAATTTGGTATCAAATATTTCCAGATAGGTTCTGTAATGGAGATAAATCAATAGATCCTAAAAATGTAGAACCATGGGGAACAGAGCCAACAGGTAAAAACTTCATGGGGGGAGATTTGCAAGGAGTAATAGATAAGCTAGATTATTTATGTGATTTAGGAATAACAGGTCTATATTTCTGTCCAATATTTAAAGCTACAACTAATCATAGATATGACACAATAGATTACTTAGAAATAGATCCAACTTTAGGAGACAAGAAAACTTTTAAAAAGCTAGTTGATGAAGCACATAAAAGAGGTATGAAAATAATGCTGGATGCAGTATTTAACCACCTAGGATACTTTTCTCCACAGTGGCAAGATGTTGTTGCTAATAATGAAGATTCTAAGTATAAAGATTGGTTTTATATAAATAAGTTTCCAGTTGTAGATAAACCATTAAGAGAGTTAGATGGAAGAAATTTAAACTATGAAACATTTGGGCGTACAGCTATGATGCCTAAAATAAATACAGAAAATCCTGAAGTTATTGAGTATTTATTAAGGGTAGCTGAATACTGGAGTGGGGAAATGAATATAGATGCATGGAGATTGGATGTATGCAATGAAGTTGACCATGTTTTTTGGAGAAAGTTTAGAGAAAAAGTGCTAAGTGTAAATCCAGATACTTATATTCTAGGAGAAGTATGGCATGATGGATTACCGTGGTTAATGGGAGATCAGTTTGATTCAGTAATGAATTATCCATTATCAGAAGCAATAAAAGAATATTTTTGCACAAATGAAATAAATGCAGAGCAGTTTAAACATTTAGTAAATCAAATAAGTGTAAGTTATCCGAATCAAATAAATGAAGTTACTTTTAATTTACTAGATAGTCATGACACACCAAGAATATTAACAGTAGCAAATGGAAACAAAGATAAAGTAAAATTATCATTGTTATTTATGTTCACTCAAGTTGGGTCACCATGTATATATTATGGAACTGAGTACAGCATGGAAGGTAACCAGGGAATGGGGCAAGAACTTCATAGAAGATGTATGGTATGGGATGAAGAAAAACAAGATAAAGAAATGTTTGAATTTACTAAAAAGCTAATTAGGCTTAAAAAGGAGCATTTAGAATTCAAATCAATCGAAAATGAATGGGTGCTAACAGAAAAAGAAAATCCAGTGCTAATATATAAAAGGGGAGATGTAATAGTAATAATAAATAATTCAGAAGAAGTAGCAGAAATAGAACTATTAGAAGAGTTAAAAAATAAAAACAAAATAGATATATTTAACGGAAAAGAAATAAATTTTAAAGATAAATTAAGATTAGAAGCATATAAATTTGTTGTAATTAAATAAAAAAACAAAAAATACTGAAAATTTATTAAAAAAATGTTGAATATTAAAAAAAATAATGCTACTATAAAATAAATCGATTTCATAAATCGAACAGAATATTGGAAACAATTCCAGAGAGTTTTGGAAACAATTCCAATTAGTTTTAAAATAAATTTAAGTAGAAAATGTTGATAAATTAGGGCTAGATTATTCAATAGATTCTATAATAAGGATTTTGTAGATATAAATAAAGGATTTAATTTAAGCATAGGTTGTAATATTAAATTAGATATAGAAAGACCTTAGCAGATATGTTTATTATAAACTTTATTGAAAATCTACAAATCAACTTTATTTCTGGAAACGCTTCCAAGAAATAAGGACAAACTAATACAAATAACAAATTTTTAATTGATATAAAGAGATTAATCTTTATATAAATAATTTTATGGAGGGACAATAATGTTTAAGAAAAAATTTATAGCATTAGTTATGGCTACTTTAGTTGCAGGATCAGCACTAACAGGTTGTGGAAGCTCAGGAAAGACTTCAAAGAGTAAGGAATTAACAGTTTGGACTAAGGTTACTGATAAAGAAAGAGAGGTAATCCAAACTCATGCTAATAATTGGGGAAAAGAAAATGGATATGAAATAAAGGTGTTAAATGATGATGGCGGAGCTCAAGATTTCTTGCAAGTAGCTAACTCAGGTAAGGCGCCTGATATGTATATAGGTGTAGGTCATGATAATTTATCAACATACCAAGTTGCAGGAGTTGTAGATGAGGTTCCAAGTTCTTTTGATAGAACAGGTTATGTAAATGATTCAGTTTGGAATGCTACAGCAATAGGTGGAAAGAACTATGCAGTTCCATTTGCACAAGAAACTGTTGCGTTATTATATAACAAAGATAAGGTGAAAGAAGTACCAAAAACAATGGAAGAATTAATTGAAGTGGCAAAAGCACATGGACCAAATGGATTCCAAATTGATTTAGGAAACTTCTATATTACTGGAGGTATTATTCAAACAACTGGAGGATATATATTCGGGGGAGAACAAGGTAACTTAAATGCAAAAGATATTGGATTAGCAAGTCCAGGTTCAATAGCAGGTTTCCAATTCCTTCAAGACTTAGTTCAAAAACATAAATTAATGCCAGTTGATGTTACAGGAGATATTGCATCTGCAAACTTTAAGTCTGGAGAATCAATATTCTATATATCAGGATCATGGGATATAGCTCAAATGGTTGATGCAGGAATTAACTTAGGTGTTGCAGAAGTTCCATCAATAGGTGGAAAGCCATATAAATCATTCTTAGGTGTACAAACAGGTTTTGTAACAGCTAAATCAAGCAAAAAAGAAGATGCTTGGAAATTAATGGAGTACTTAAGCAAAAACATGGCAGAAGATTACTTTAAAGCAGGTAAGAGAATACCAGTTAGACAAAGTGTTATTGATTCAGGTTTAACAGCAGAAGATCCATACTTCAAAGGATTCTTAGATCAATCAAAGAATGCAGTTCCAATGCCAAACATTATTGAAATGCAGGCTGTATGGGGTTCAACAGGAAGTATATCAAGAATTATTAAGGGTGAAGATCCATCAGTAGTGGCACCTGATATTGTTGATGGAATTAAAAAAGGAATACAAACTCAACAATAAAATAAATTGATAAAAGGGATGAATAACATCCCTTTTATTCCTAAGGAGAGAATTGAGATGAAGCAGAAAAAGAAAATTACAGCCAAAGAAAACTTAAGAGCTTTAAAATTTCTATCACCATCAATGATTAGTATGTTTATACTATCAATTTTACCAATAGGATATACAATTTATATTGCATTCACAAATTATAATTTAAAAACAATGAATGGCGATTGGGGATTTGTAGGCTTAAAGAATTTTAAAGATGTTTTAACAGGACCACTTAAGGAAGTGTTTTTACCAGTATTTGCATGGACATTTATTTGTGCAACATTAATTACTTTAGGATGTTTTGCCGTTGGATTGATATTTGCATTAGTACTTTCAAATAAAAATATGAAAGAAGCTTCATTATATAAAGCTTTCTTAGTAGTTCCTTGGGCTTTACCAGGAGCTATAGTTATAGTATCATTCAGTGGATTATTAAATAGCCAATATGGTGCTGTAAATCAAATATTAATGCAATTACACATTATAAATGAGCCAATAATGTGGCTAACACAAGTTGGGCCAGCAAGATTGGCTGTAGTATTAATTAGTATATGGCTTGGATTCCCATATATGATGAATGTTTGTATAGGAGCTTTATCAGCTATACCAGAAACATATTACGAAGCGGCGGACATAGATGGAGCAAATGGATTCCAAAAGTTCTTTAAAATAACATTACCAAGCTTAGCTACAACAGCATTTCCGTTATTAATTGGATCATGGTCATTCAACTTTGGTGGATTCTCAGCAGCATTCCTACTATTATCTGGTGGACCAGTAAGACCGGATACACCTTTTGCAGGTTATACAGACATGTTAGGGTCAGCAGCTTATAAAATGACAACACAATTTGGAAGATTTGACTTAGGTGCGGCATTATCAATAATAATGTTCTTTATTGTAGGAACAATAGCATTCATACAAATGAGGGCATCAGGCCAGTTTAAAGAGGTGGATTAGTATGTTGAATATAAAGAAAGAGAAAAAATATAAGCACAAGAAGAAACTGAATAAACGAGAAAAAACTACATTATGGTTAGGTAGAATATTTATTTGGATAAGTATAGCAATTGTTTTATTCCCAGTAGCTGCAATAGTTACTGCATCATTATCAACAGGATCAAGCTTTATACAAAAAGAGCTAATACCTTCAGAAATAACTTTTGATAATTATAGAAAAGTATTAACTCAAACAAATTTCTTACTTTGGATGTTTAATACAGGTAAAGTTGCGTTATTTGTAGCAATAGTACAAGTATTATTAACTTTACCAGCTGCATATGCATTCTCAAGATTAAGATTCTCAGGAAAAAAATATGGGTTAATGGCATTACTTATACTTCAAATGTTCCCAGCATCAATGGCATTACCAGCAATTCTAGGTGTAGCATATGAGTTACCATGGGGAATGGATAATCACGCATTCTTAATAATAGTAATGTGTGGAGCAAGTGCATACAACATATGGTTAATGAAAGGATTTATTCAAGGATTACCAAAGGAGTTAGATGAATCAGCATATGTTGATGGAGCAACTCATGGACAAGTATTTAAAAAAATAATATTACCTTTAACTAAACCAATGCTAGTAGTTATTTTCTTCTTTTCATTTATAGGTACCTTTGGAGAGTTCGTATTATCAGCAGCATTATTGAAGGATCCATCAATGAAACTTTTAGTAATGGGACTAAAATCATTCATGGATAAAGGGGTTTCAACAAACTGGACACTTTATGCAGCAGCATCAGTTATGGCTACAATACCTTTAGCAATATTATTTGTATCAATACAAAAATTTGTTGCAACAGGATTAGTTGCAGGAGCTGTTAAGGAATAAAAATAGCTAATATGTACAAAACTATAAAATTATGACTGATAGTATTAAAAAATGTCAGTAATACGTATATAATGGTGATATACAATTATAGTTAAGTAGTAAGGAGAAAAGATAATATGAATATAAGTGATATTGCACGTTTAGCTGGAGTAGGGGTAGGTACTGTATCTAGAGTATTAAATAACCACCCTGATGTAAAAGATAGTACTAGGGAAAAGGTATTAGAAATAATAAAAACAAGTAATTATATACCCAATAATAGTGCTAGAAACCTAAAAAAAAGCAATACAAATAGTATAGGAGTATTAGTAAGAGGGGTGTTCAATCCTTTTTTCTCTGAAATGATTGATGTTATAAGTAAACATGTTACTAAAAATGGATATACAATGACTCTTCAACATAATGATTATAGTGATAGAGGAGAGTTATTTAATATAATTAGTTTTATTAAGGAAAGAAAGTTACAAGGATTAATATATTTAGGATGTAACTTAACAGAATTAGATGAAACAACATTTGAGGGAATAAATATTCCTGTAGTATTAGCATCTGTAAATACAGTGTATGATGATAGAATTAGTAATTTTTCATCAATAGGTATTGAAAATAGTAAGGCAGCATTTAATGCAACTAAACATTTAATAAGTTTAGGTCATTCTAACATCGGTATAGTACTTGGTGTTAGTGATGATATAGGAATTGGAAAAGAAAGATTTGTAGGATATGTAGAGGCATTATCAGAGGCTAATATTAAAATAGATAAAAATAAAGTTGTTTATGGAAACTATAGTTCTAGAGATGCATATAATTCAACAATAGAATTATTAGAAAAGAATAGTGATATTACAGCGATATTTGCAATATCAGATGTTATGGCAGTTGGTTGTGCTAAGGCTATTTATGATAGAGGCTTAAAATTAGGAGAAGACATATCATTAATAGGCTTTGACGGAATGGATATAACAGAGTTTAATACTCCTGCAATAACTACTATAGTACAACCAAGAACCCAAATGGCGGAAACGAGCGTAGAGCTATTAGTAGAACTTATTGAAAAGAGAACGGATAATAGACATATAGTTCTAGATACTGAATTAGTAGAAAGGGACTCATGTAAGAATTTTAAGAAATAAGCTATATGTATTTATGTTAGCACATTGATGATCCAAATAATGCATAATATTAAAGAGCATTATATGGATCTCTAACTTCAATGTGATCAGCAAAGGCATTTAGAATTATTTATATGATTATTAAGTATCTTGTTTATTGAAATAGATTATAAAAATTTTTCTATAAATAATGAATCGTTTCCAGTTTTTAAAAACTAGCAAAATATTTATTAAATATTAATATAAAAGAAATTAAAGCAGTAAAAATATCAAATAATGAATAAGTTAAAAACAACAAAATATATTTTGATGTTTAAGGGGAGACAACTATGGAAAGAAGTAGTGGAATATTAATGCACATATCTTCTTTACCAGGGAAATTTGGAATCGGTTCCTTGGGAAAAGAAGCATATGAGTTTGTAGATTTTTTAAAAAGTTCAGGTCAAAAGAACTGGCAAATATTACCGATTGGGCAAACTAGTTACGGAGATTCACCATATCAATGTTTTTCAGCATTTGCTGGAAATCCTCACTTTATAGACTTAGATTTATTAAGAGAAGATGGATTATTAGATTTAAGTGACTATGAAAATGTAAACTTTGGAGATAATCCAAGTAAGGTAGATTACAATAGAATTTATAAAGCTAGACAACCAATTTTAAGAACATCATATGAAAACTTTAAAAAGAATAAACCAGAAGGTTTTGAAGAATTTAAGGAAGAAAATAAGTTTTGGCTAGAAGATTACAGTCTTTATATGGCAGTAAAAGAGCATTTTAATCTTGTATCATGGCAACAATGGGATAACGATATAAGAGTTAGAGAACCACAAGCAATTAATAAATATAAAGAAATGTTACCAGATGAGATAGAATACTGGAATTATATACAATTTAAATTTTTTGAGCAATGGAACAAGTTAAAAAAATATGCAAATGATAATAGCGTAAAAATAATAGGGGATATGCCTATATATGTAGCTGAAGATGGAAGTGATATATGGTCAAATCCAAAACTATTTAAAATAGATGAAAATATGACTCCGGTATCAGTTGCAGGATGCCCACCAGATGCTTTTTCATTAACTGGTCAGTTATGGGGAAATCCAATATATGATTGGGATGCTATGGAGAAAGATGGTTATAATTGGTGGATACTAAGAGTAAGAGAAAGCTTCAAGTTATTTGATGTAGTAAGAATAGACCATTTTAGAGGATTTGAATCATATTGGGAAATACCATATGGTGATCCAACTGCTGAGTTTGGTAAGTGGGTAAAGGGTCCAGGAAACAAATTATTTGATGCTATAAAAGCTGAATTAGGAGAGCTAGATATTATAGCAGAAGATTTGGGTTTTATGACTCAAGAAGTAATAGATATGAAAAATGCAACTGGATATCCAGGAATGAAGATTCTTCAATTTGCATTTGGTGGTGGAGATAGTGAGTACCATCCACATAACTACACAGAGAATTGTGTAGTATATACAGGAACACATGACAATGACACAATTAGAGGATGGATAGATTCAGAATTTAACGCAGGGCCTTTGGAGCATGCTAAAAAATATTTAAGATTAACAGAAGAAGAAGGTTATAACTGGGGATTCATAAGAGGTATATGGTCTTCTGTAAGTTATTTATCAATAGCACAAATGCAAGACTTCTTAGATTTAGGAAGTGAAACAAGAACAAATATACCATCAACACTAGGTGGAAATTGGGAGTGGAGAGCTACAAGCGATCAAATTACAGAAGGTCTATCAGAGAAAATTCTAGAATTAACAAAGCTTTATGGAAGAGCATAGATAAAAAACTAAAACTATATAATTAATTAAATAAAGAAAATTATCAATATTGCTTATTATATAAAACCTTGTAGAAATATAAAGTAATCATATTAAAGGAGTAAAACTATGAGATACGGTAAAAATGATTTTTCTAATTATAAAAGGGGTATTGAAAAAGAATGGTTAATAGCAAATGGTAGAAGTGGATTTGCAGGAACAACAATAATAGGTGCTAATTCAAGAAAATATCATTCTTTATTAAATGCATGTTTAAAATCTCCTGATGAGAGGTACAATATATTACCAAAGTTAGAAGAAACAATAGTTGTTAAAGGAGATACGTATCCACTTACAACAACTAGATTTGAAAGTCATATAGTAGAAGGATATAAAAATCTTCAAAGTTTTAAGTACGATGGGATTCCAAGCTATAAATACTTTGTAAAAGGTGCATTTATAGAAAAAAGGGTAACTATGGAATATGGCAAAAACACTACCGTTGTCGAATACATAGTTAGAACCTCAAATAATGAAGTAACTTTAAATTATAATCCATATCTATCTTTCAAAAACCCTGGTCAAGCTGGAAAAGAAGAAAACTTAAAATTTGATAGAGAAGTTACTAATAATGGATTTAAATTAGTTCCTGAAATAAAAAAAGATGTTGAAATAAACATATTTGCTACGGAGGGAACAGTTTCAAGTGAAGAAGAAAGAATAACAGAAAATGTACATTATGATGTAGATGAAAGAACTGGAGATGTTTATTTAGAAGCTTTCTATGTACCGGGAACAATTAGCATAACTATTCCAAAGAATACTATAAGAAAGTTTTATATAATAGCTACAATAGAAAAAGACTTAAATATATGTCCAGAAGAAGTATTTAGAGATTCAAGAGCTAGAATAGAAGAGCTACAAGCTCCATTTAAAAATGATAATAGAATAATAGCTAAATACTTACCTATTTCAGCAGATCATTTTATAGTTGATAGAGACTCAACAAATTGTAAGACTGTGTTAGCAGGGTATCCTTGGTTTTTAGACTGGGGAAGAGATACTATGATTGCATTACCAGGGCTAGTTTTAGCAACAGGTAGACTTAAGGAAGCTGAAGAAATACTAAGAAGTTTCACTAAATACGAAAAAAATGGATTAATACCTAATATGTTCCCAGATAATGGAGCAGAACCATTATATAATACCGTTGATGCATCATTATGGTATATACATTGCATATATACGTATCTTTTATATAGCAATAATGAAAAATCATTTGAATTCGTAAAAGAAGAATTATATAGTACAGCTAAAAATATAATAGAAGCATATAAGAGTGGAACAGATTTTTCTATTAAAATGCAAGACAACCATCTTATAAGTGCAGGATCAGGATTAGACCAAGTAACTTGGATGGATGTTAGAGTTAATGGAATAGTTGTAACGCCAAGACATGGGTGTCCTGTAGAAATTAATGCTTTATGGTACAATGCATTAAAGATAATGAGTATTTTAGGAAATAAGCTTGGAGATTCAAACTTTAACGAATATGAAGAGCTATCAGAAAAAGTTAAAGAATCTTTCGTTAAGGAATTCTGGTATGAGGAAGGTCAATATCTTTATGATACAGTAAATGGTAAAGAGAAAGATCCTTCATTAAGGCCTAATCAAGTATGGGCAATTTCACTTCCATTTACAATGTTAGATATAGAAAAAGAAAAAAGCGTAATAAATAAAATTCTTGAAGAATTATATACTCCATACGGATTAAGAAGTTTAAATAAAGAGCACAAAGATTATAATCCAATATATATTGGAGAGTTATTAGACAGGGATATGGCATATCATCAAGGAACAACATGGTCATTCCCATTAGGTGCATTTATGTCAGCATATTGTAAAGTTAATAATTATTCAGAGGATTCAGTAGAGTTTATAGATGAGTTATTAAAGGATATGGAAAATCATATAAATGATGACTGTATAGGTGGAATAGCAGAAATATTAGATGGAGATTCACCACACACACCAAGAGGATGTTATTCACAGGCTTGGGGAGTAGGAGAAATGCTAAGAGTTTATTATGAGTGCATTTTAGGAAAACAAAAAGAATTAGACAAGGCTCATAATAACTTATTTAAATAATTAATAAAGGCTATCTCAAAATTTTGTGATAGCCTTTTTATAAAAATGGAGGGTATTTATATGAAGAGTATAGAGTTAAATAAACTAGAATATAGTGGGGATTTAGGAGCTAAATACAGTAAAGAATCAACAAAGTTTACATTATGGGCACCTATAGCAAATGAAGTATCTATTTACTTATATGAAGATGAAAAAAATATACCAATGGTAAAAGGTGATAAAGGACAGTGGGAAGTAGTTATAGATGGAGACTTAAAAAATAAATTTTATAACTATAAGGTAAAAATAAATGAGAAAATAAATACAGTAGTAGATCCATATGCATATGCAGTAGGAGTTAATGGAGAAAAGTCAATGGTAGTAGATTTAGAGTCTACAAATCCAAAGGGCTGGGAAAATGATATTAAGCCAGAGTTTAAAAATGCAACAGATGCAATAATTTATGAAATGCACGTTAGAGATTTTACAATTGATGAAAGTTCAGAAGTAGAAAAAGAACTTAGAGGAAAGTTTAAAGGAATACTACACAAAAAACCTATAAGCCACTTAAAAGAATTAGGGGTTACACATGTTCAGTTATTACCAATTTCAGATTACAAATCTGTTGATGAATCAAAGTTAGACGAACCACAATATAATTGGGGATATGATCCACAAAACTACAATGTTCCAGAGGGGTCATATTCAACAAATCCTAATGATGGGAACGTTAGAATAAAGGAATTTAAAGAATTAGTTAAATCATTGCATGAAGAAGGTATTAGAGTAGTAATGGATGTTGTTTATAATCATACTTATGATACAGAAACATCATTATTTAATTTAGCAGTACCAAATTACTATTATAGAACAGATGAAGAAGGAAATTTTACAAATGGTTCAGGATGCGGAAATGAAGTTGCATCAGAAAAGCCTATGATTAGAAGATATATCAAGGATTCTGTAGTAAACTGGGCTAAAGAGTATCATATAGATGGCTTTAGATTTGATTTAATGGGGTTACATGATATAGAAACGATAATTCAAATTAGAGAAGAGTTAGATAAGCTAGATAAGTCAATCTTAGTATATGGAGAAGGATGGGCAGGTGGAGCAACACCATTAAAAGAGGAAGAGGCAGCTTTAAAATTAAATGCGCCTAAATTTGGCAAAAAGCAAATAGGTTGCTTTAGTGATGATATTAGAGATGGAGTAAAAGGTGATGTATTTATAGCTAAAAGTACTGGTTTTGTAAATGGTGGAGAAAACTTTGAAGAAACTATAAAGTTTGGTATAGTAGCATCTACACAACATAGTCAAGTGGATTATAGTAAGGTAATTTACTCAAATAAGCCTTGGGCTAATGAACCATATCAAACAATAACATATGCTTCAGCGCATGATAACTATACTTTATGGGATAAGCTTCAATTAACAGTAGATGATGATAGTATAAATAAAGAAGAAAAGCTAATAAAAATGAATAAATTAGTAGCTTCAATAGTATTAACATCTCAAGGAATTAGCTTGATTCATGCAGGCGAAGAAATTTTAAGAACAAAGGTTAATGAAGATGGATCACTAGTAGAAAATAGTTATAAGTCTCCAGATTCAGTAAATAAATTTGATTGGAATAGAAAAGATAAGTATAAGGATGTATTTAACTATTATTCAGGTTTAATAAAGTTAAGAAAAACATATAAAGAATTTAGATTAACAAGTAATGAAGATATAGAAAGAGAAGTAAGATTCTTAGAAAACAATCAATCAAAAGTAGTATCATTTACTATTAGCAACAAGATAGTAGTAATACACAATGCTAATGAAAAAGATATTATAGCTACAATACCAGAAGGAAATTGGAGTGTACTAGTTGATGAATATAGAGCTGGAGTAGAAGAATTATCATGTATTAATGGAAATGAAGTTAAAGTACCAGCATTAGCATCTTATGTATTAGTACGAAAATAAAAATAGCTATAGTTAGGGTAGTATTAAATCTCCACAAGACTAATAAAATTAGGTTTTGTGGGGATTAATTTTTTTACTAGTATATAGTCCTAATATAAACAAAATATATTTGATTATATTTTTAATAAGAAGTGAATACTTATTAAGTGATTAAAAATAGTTTATAAATTTTTAAAATTTAGCTTAACTATCAGCTTTTTACATATGATATAATATAAAAATAAGAAAATTTATTTAATTTAGGAGTGTGAATTAATTTGGAGAGTTATACGTGGCAGATAATATTATTAGTAATATTATTAGTAATGTCAGGATTTTTCTCTATGTCAGAAACAGCCTTAATGGCACTAAGTAAAATTAGAATAAGACATATGGTAGAAGAGGGAGTTAAGGGAGCAAAATTAATTGAAAAATTAACTGAAGATCCAAGTAGGTTATTAGGGGCAATATTAATAGGAAATAATATTGCTAATATAGGAGCATCTGCACTAGCAACTTCAATAGCTTTAAAGGCTTTTGGGGAAAAAGGAGTAGGAATAGTTACTATTATAATGACTATATTAGTTCTTATATTTGGAGAAATAACTCCAAAATCTATAGCAAAGCAAAATTCAGAAAAAGTCGCTTTAAGGGTTAGTAACCCTATAAATATTATAGTTAGATTATTTAAGCCACTTGTATCAATTTTTACTTTAATATCAAGTTTATTTATAAGACTTTTAGGGGGAGATCCAAAGGCAACAGAACCGTTTATAACCGAGGAAGAGTTAAAAACCATGGTAGGTGTTAGTGAAGAAGAGGGTGTACTTGAAGATGTAGAAAAAGAAATGATCTTTAATGTTTTCGAATTCGCTGATGCTCAAGTAAAAGATGTTATGGTTCAAAGAGTTGGTGTAATAGCAGTAGATGTAAATGCTACTTATGATGAAGTTATAAATATTATTAAAACCGAACAATTTTCTAGAATACCGGTTTATAATCAAAATATAGATGATGTAATAGGAATATTAAATGTTAAGGACTTAATAATTGCTTCTCAAAGTAAGGAAAATTTTAATGTTTCAGATTATATGAGAGAACCTTACTATACATTTGAGTTTAAGAAAATTACAGAATTATTTAGTGAAATGAAAGATACAAGAAACCATATGGCTGTTGTTCTAGATGAGTATGGTGGAAATGTTGGTATAGTCACTATAGAAGATTTAATAGAAGAAATCGTTGGAGAAATCGAAGACGAGTATGATGATGAAGAGGACAGCGATATAATAGTAGTAAAAGAAGATGAGTATATCGTGGATGGTAGCGCAAGGTTAGACCACATTGGTGATTTAATAGGAGTTACTATGGAATCAGAAGAGTTTGATTCTGTTGGAGGATTAGTAATTGGAGAGTTAGGAAGATTTCCTGAACAGTCTGAAGAAGTTAGACTTAATAATATTAGATTTGTAGTTGAAGAAGTAGACAAAAATAGAATTAAGAAGGTTAGGATATACACTTAATTTTAATAATAAGATGGAGAACTATATGAAGATTAAGTTCTCCATTTTTGTTAAAATGGAGAAATATTAAGGGGAGTATTTTATGGACTATATGGCTTTAGCAATAGAAGAAGCTCAAAAGGCATATGACAAGGGAGAGATTCCAGTTGGAGTAGTCATAGTTAAAGACGGAAAAATAATAGCTAAAAAGCATAATTTAAAAGAAAGTTTAAACTTACCAACTGCTCATGCTGAGATATTAGCAATAGAAGAAGCTTGCAAAAAAATTAATAACTGGAGGTTATCTGGCTGTGAAATGTATGTAACATTAGAGCCTTGTCCTATGTGTGCTTCAGCAATTGCTCAAAGTAGAATACCTAAGTTGTTTATAGGAACCTTTAATAAGGATATGGGGGCTTGTGGCTCTGCAATAAATTTAATTGATTATAATGTTTTTAATTGGCATGTAGCCGTAAATTGGTGTTATAATCAAAAATGTAGTGATTTATTGACTTCATTTTTTTTGAAAACTAGAAGTATAAAAAATGAATAGATTCACAATTATTACATATTTAATTGGTATAATTATTTATAAAGATTTATAATTAAAGAAAATATTTTAAATAGGAGGAGATAAGATGGATTCGGTGGCATTTCAATTATTTGGTATAGATATAGCGTGGTATGGTGTAATAATTTCTTCTGGTGTAGTAGCGGCTATGATATTAATATATTTTTTATCTAAGAGAGAAAATTTAGACTATGATATTATAATAGATGCATTTTTAGTAACCTTTCCAATATCAATAATAGGAGCGAGGTTATACTACGTAGCTTTTGAATATCAAAATTACCATTCATTTATGGATGTAATCAACATAAGAAATGGTGGAATGGCAATTCATGGAGGTGTAATAGCTGCTTTATTATCAGGCTACATATTTGCAAGATATAGAAAGATAAATTTCTTAAGATATGTAGATGTTATAATGCCAGGAGTTATATTAGCACAGGCGATAGGTAGATGGGGCAACTTTATGAATCAAGAAGCTCATGGAGGGCCTGTATCTAAAGAGTTTATAAGTAAGTTCCCAGAGTTTATTCAAAAAGGAATGCACATTAATGGAGTATATTATCACCCTACATTTTTATATGAGTCAATATGGAATGTTTTAGTTTGTGCAATTTTAGTTTATATACTTTATAAAAAGAAAGAGAAACAAGATGGTATAGTACTTGCTGGATATATGATTTTATATTCAATAGGAAGGTTTTTTATAGAAGGATTAAGAACAGATAGCTTAATGTTTTTAGGATTAAGAACAGCTCAAATAGTAAGCTTGTTAGGCGTAATATTAGGAATTGTTTTAATTATTTGGATTAAGAAGAAAAAGAAAATTATATAGGTTAACTTTTAAATCATAAAAAGAGATATGTAAAATTATTTTTACATATCTTTTTTTATTTTAAAATAAATTTTAAATTATCAAAGCAAATAGAGGAAAATTAAATAAAATATAGAGTATATTTACATGAAATTAATATTTAATTTAGGGGGAAATAATAATGGCAAAAAATAAATTGATTACTTGTAAAGCTTGTGGAAAAGAAATAGCTAAAGGTGTAAAGAAGTGTGTTCATTGTGGAAAAAAACAAGGTAATTTCTTTTCACAACATAAAGTTTTAACAGTATTTATGGCAGTAGTATTGCTAGGCATTATAGCAGTTGCTACAGGTGGAAAGGATAAAGCAAATGATAAAGGAAATTCAACTGCAACGAATTCAACACAAGATAATGAGAAGAAAAAAGATAAAAAAGAAGATTCAAAAGTAACATATGATAATTTTATTAGCATAAATATGGGAATGACATATGAAGAGGTTGTAGCAATTTTAGGAGAGGGGAAAGAGACCAGCTCATCATCTGTAGGAGACGTAAAGGCTACAGTGTATACTTGGAATGGGAAGGGTATTAGTAATTTAATTTTAACTATACAAAATGATGTAGTCACAACAAAAGGACAAGCAGGTCTTTATGGTAAAAATGCAGATATGACTATGGAAAAGTATGAGGCAGTCAAAGAAGGAATGACATATGAGGAAGCAAAGGAAATTTTAGGAGAAGGTGAAATAACATCTCAAACTAAAATTCTTAATTCAGAAGCAATAATATATTCATATATAAATAAAGGTGGATCTAATGCTAATTTTACTTTTAATGATAATAAATTAGTATTAAAAGCTCAATTTGGATTAAAATAAATGGAAAAAGAATATAATTTTTATATTAAATTTAATAAATAATAATCAATAGAAATACAGATAAGTTTTACATATTGCAATATGTATTACTATATGATAATATATAGCAGTAGTTAAAATTTAATAGCTATATATTATATGGAGAGATGTCCGAGTGGTCGAAGGAGCACGCCTGGAAAGCGTGTATAGGGGCAACTCTATCAGGGGTTCAAATCCCCTTCTCTCCGCCATAGCCGTGCTAGATGGGGAGTTAGCGGTGCCCTGTAACCCGCAATCCGCTATAGCGGGATTGAACTCCTAGCCTAGGCTTTAGTCTGTAGGGTCTGCCTATGTAAGTGGTGTTGATGGTCAGGTCCCATACGACGTAAGTGCATGAACCTCGTCAGGTCCGGAAGGAAGCAGCGATAAGTGATTACTGCGTGTGATATGGATAAATCTTACCAGAGCTAACTGCATAGTAACGCCTATAGATTACTGTCAAAGCTAGGTGCACGGTTTTAATTTTACACCTTTCTAGCGAAAAGAAGGGTTTTTTTAATGCTTAGAATATAAATCAAATGAATACTTAATTTTTATAAATTAAAATATTCGATTAATTAAAGGTTACTCTTCAATAGGATTAACATACAATAGGACAAAGAAAGCGAGGGAATTCCTTATGGAATGCCCTCGTTTTCTTTATTTTCTAATCATATTAACAAAATCATATTTAATATTATTAGTTTCATTTACATATACTTCTGATTGAAATTCTATAAACCATTCAGATGAATCTATAGGTGAGAATTTAGTATCACCATTAAAATCTTTATGTAATCTAGTTAAATATAACTTTTTTGCATGAGGTAGAAGTGATTTATATATTTCTCCACCACCAATTACAAAAACTTCTTCAGAAGAATTTTTATATTTAGATATAATATTTTCTATATCATTTACTACTTCAACCATAGGTGAATCTACTTTAAAATTTTTATCTCTAGTAATGATTATATGATGTCTATTAGGTAAAATCTTCGGTAAAGATTCAAATGTTTTTCTACCCATTATTATTGTGTTGCCAGATGTAATTTCTTTGAATCTTTTAAGGTCTTCGGAGATATGCCACAAAAGTTTATTATCTCCACCTATGACATCATTATTAGCTTTAGCAACTATAATTGATAGCATTAAACAGACACCTCCATTTTTATTGGATCATGGTGTTTATAATCAATAAGCTTTATATCATCTACAGTAAAGTCATAGAAGTTATTAATTTCTGGATTTATCCAAAGTTTTGGCGCTGAATAATCATCATTAGCTCTAGTAAGTTGAAGTTTCATTCCTTCAATTTGATTTTCATAAATATGTGCATTATTTATAACGTGAGTAAATAGTCCTGGTTTAAGCCCAGTTACTTGAGCTATTAGGTGAACTAAAACAGCATATTGACTGGTGTTAAATGGAACTCCTAGTGGTATGTCTCCACTACGTTGTATAAGCATACAATTAAGGTACCCATCAGTTACATCCCATAATGTTTGATAGCAGCAAGGTTGCAATGTCATTTCTGGTAAATCTTCTATATTCCACATAGACATAATCATTCTTCTGTCTTGAGGATTATTCTTTAGTGATTCAATAAGCTTATCTACTTGATTAAATTTAGCTATCTGATATCCATAGGCTTTTCCTATAGTATTATTTTCGTCTACCCATTCATCCCAAATATGAACATTTTGTTCTTGAAGTTTTGTAACATCGTTTGACTGATCCCTATATATCCACAGCATTTCCTTTACAGCAGTCTTAAATGCTACTTTTTTTGTTGTTAGTATAGGGAATTCCTTTTGCAAATTAAATTGCATTATCTGATGAGGTAATTTGTATGTAGGCATTCCAGTTCTATTATTATCGTAATATCCATTTTCTAAAATATCTTCAACGATGGCTAGGTATTTTTTGTCGTATAAACTCATTTTAAGCCCTCCTTTTTATAATACATAACTAATTTTACTATAAAATTTATATATTATACAGTAAATAAAAAATACATTGATATATAAAAGGTACAATTTCCTTGGAAATATCATTTAAGCTAATTGTGGCATTCTAGGAATAATTATAACTTCAGTAGAATTTATAATTATTAAAAAAAACAATAAAGAATAATCAAGTATAGGTGTACTAAATTTAATTTATAGTACACCTTGTTTTAAAGATAATAAAAAGTAAAATATTACTTATATTTAAAATAGTGTTTATATAGGCTATAATATAAATATAATAAAAGAAACTAAGATTAAGGGAAGGTAAGCCATGGGATATACAGCTTTATATAGAGAATGGAGACCTAAGACATTTTATGATGTGGTTGGTCAGGAACATATAACAACAACGTTAAAAAACCAAATATTAAATGATAGAATTGCTCATGCCTATCTTTTTTGTGGAACTAGAGGAACAGGTAAAACATCAACAGCTAAAGTTTTTTCTAAGGCACTAAATTGTTTAAATCTACATGATGGAGAACCATGTAATGAATGTGAAATGTGTAGAAAAATAAATGATGGTTTAGCAATAGATGTAACTGAACTAGATGCAGCTTCTAATAATGGAGTTGATAAAATTAGAGATATTATAGATGATGTAAAATATCCTCCACAAGAAGCAAGATTCAAGGTTTATATAATGGATGAGGTTCATATGCTATCTACAGGTGCAGTTAATGCCTTTTTAAAAACCTTAGAAGAACCTCCAGCTAATGTAATATTTATATTAGCAACTACAGACCCTCAAAAACTTCCAATTACTATTCTTTCTAGGTGTCAAAGGTTTGATTTTAAAAGAATAAATAACAATGAAATAACAAAAAGACTTAGAAAAATAGTAGATGATCAAAATGCTCTTGCAGATGATAAAAGCCTAAATTTAATATCTAAAGTATCAGACGGGGCTATGAGAGATGCTTTAAGTATATTAGATCAAGCTATATCCATGGGAAATGGATCAGTTAATTATGATGTGCTTATAAATATGCTTGGGCTTGTAACAAATGACCATTTATTTAATTTAACTAATGCAGTAATTCAAAGAAATATAGAAAAATCAATTAATATAATAGACGAAGTAGTTTATGCTGGAAAAGATATTTATTTATTTATAAAGGATTTAATAGCACATTATAGAAATATCTTAATGGCAAAGGTAACTAATAACCCAGAAGAAGTATTAGATATGTCTGAAGAAAACATATCTTTAGTTAAAGAGCAGTCTAGTAAGGTTAGAGCTGAAGAAGTGATGAGATATATTAGAATACTTCAAGAAGCAGAAGGAAATGCAAAGATAAGTAAGCAAGCAAGGCTTTATTTAGAATTAGCTATAATCAAAATGTGCAAAATAGAATATGATACATCTAATGAAGTTATATTAACAAGATTAAATAAACTTGAAGAAGGTTTGAAAAATGGAAGTCTTAAAGTTGTAAGTGTAGCAACAGAGAATGTTAGTAAAACTGTAGATAACAAACCTAAAATTCAAAAACAAGCTAAGATTGAACCTCAGTTAGGTAATGACTCTAAGGTTTCTTTAAATGAAAATTCTAAAGTTACTTTAAATGATATTCAAAGGGCTTGGAAGGATATATTAGAAAGGTTTAAAACTAGAAGAGCAATGATAGTATATGCTTCAATACTAACTGGAAAGCCAGTAGAATGTAAAAATGGTGTATTAACTATTGAGTACGAAGATCAATTTAAATTTAATAAAGATAGATTAGAAAAACCAGAGTATAGGTCAGTTATAAACGAAGTGTTAGCTGAAATTTTTAGAGAAGACATAAAAGTTGTTTTTGAAGTTGAGGAAAATTCAAAAGATGAAAAATCAACAGAAGACATGCTTTTGGAATCTTTGGGATCTGATATGGTGGATATTCTAGATGAATAGAACTAATGACAAGAGATACACATAAATATAATAGAAATTAATAATAATAAGAATGAAAATTAATATAAATAAGTATCTTAATGTAGTAAAATAAAGCAAAATGCTATATAATAAAGAATAGATTTTTATAAAAGGAGGATATGTTTTTATGGCAAAAGGAGGATTTCCAGGCGGATTTGGTGGAGGAAATATGAACAACCTAATGAAGCAGGCTCAAAAACTTCAAAAAGAAATGGAACAAATGCAAAAGGATCTTGAAACTAAGGAGTTTGAAGCTTCAGTAGGTGGAGGCGCTGTAGTTGTAAAGACTAATGGTAAAAAAGAAGTAGTTTCAATTAACATAAAGCCAGAAGTAGTGGACGCAGATGATGTTGAAATGCTAGAAGATTTAGTTCTTAGTGCTGTAAATGAGGCTCTAAGAAAGGCAGAAGAAGAAACTTCAAGCAAGATGGGTAAATTAACTGGCGGAATGAACATACCAGGATTATTTTAATAGTGATGGGGAGTCTTATATAGTTTAATAAGACATAAAAGGCGAATTTATTTCGCCTTTTTATATATTCAAATTACAGATAACTAAATAATATTTAGAGTCTTTCATATATATGTTCTAATTAATATTCTACATTATTTATATTTGAATTTATAATATTTTTATACTAATAAATTATAGAAAGGATGATTTTATGGATTTTTATCCAGTTGCTATAGAAAAACTTATTGAAGAATTTGCCAAGCTACCTAGTGTAGGACAAAAGACAGCTCAAAGATTAGCATTGCATGTTTTAAATCTTCCAGAAGATGAGGTAAGAGAATTTGCAGATGCTTTAGTTAAAGCAAGAGGAACAGTAAAATATTGTTCAATATGTGGTAACTTTACAGATAAAGATCCTTGTGCAATATGCTCTAATCCTAGTAGAGATAAAGATATAATTTGTGTTGTAGAGCAACCAAAAGATATAATGACTATGGAAAAGGTTAAAGAGTATAATGGAGCTTATCATGTATTACATGGCAATTTATCTCCTATGCAAGGAAGAGGACCACAAGATATAAAAATAAGAGAATTAGTTGCAAGAATGAGTGCTGATGTTAAAGAAGTAATAATAGCTACTAACCCTAATATTGAAGGTGAAGCAACAGCGATGTACATATCAAGAATATTAAAGCCATTAGATATAAAGGTAACAAGAATTGCATCAGGAATACCAGTAGGAGGAGATTTAGAGTATGCTGATGAAGTAACACTTTCAAAAGCATTAGAAGGTAGAAAAGAGATATAATTTAAGGGTGAATATATGAGTAATTTATTAAAATTTTTATTTAGCAGAATGGTTATAGTTGGTGTTTTAATTTTACTTCAACTAGGGATTCTCACCTTTACTGTATGGAAGATTACAGAATCATTTGTTTATGTGTATGTCTTACTTTCTGTAATAAGTATATTAGCAGTAGTTTATATTGTTAGTACAAAAGATAATCCATCTTATAAATTAGCATGGACAATACCTGTTTTATTAGTGCCTGTATTTGGTGGATTATTTTATTTACTATTTGGGTTAAAGAAAACAACTAAGAAATTTAGAGGTAAAATATTAGATATACATAATGAAACTTCTCATTTATTACTTCAAGATAAAGATATACTAGATGAAATAGAAAGAGAAGATAAAGGTGTTGCGAATCAAGTAAGGTATTTAAATAAATATGCAGCAAGTCCAATATATAAAAATACTACTACACAATACTTATCCCCAGGTGAAGAATTTTTTGAAAAGCTTAAAGAGGAATTAAAGAAGGCAAAGCATTATATATTTATGGAATATTTTATAATTCAAGAAGGTATAATGTGGGATAGTATTTTAGAAATATTAGAAGATAAGGTTAAAGAAGGTGTAGATGTAAGGCTTATATATGATGATATGGGTTGTTTACAGACTCTTCCCTATAAATATGATGAAAAGCTAAGACAAAAGGGTATTAAGTGTGTAGTATTTAATCCTTTTGTTCCATTTTTATCAGTAGTAATGAATAATAGAGATCATAGAAAAATCACAATAATAGATGGACATACTGCATTTACAGGTGGTATAAATTTAGCAGATGAGTATATAAATGAGATAGTTAGATTTGGACATTGGAAAGACGCCTCTCTTATGGTAAAAGGAGAAGCAGTTTGGAACTTAACTATGATGTTTCTTCAATCTTGGCAGTTTAATTATGGACAAAGAGATGACTATGAAAAATATAAGCCTTATGTAAATTATGATGGGATATTTGAAAGTGATGGATATGTTCAACCCTATGGGGATAGTCCATTAGACGATGAGACAGTAGGTGAAAATGTATATTTAAATATTATAAATAAGGCTAAAGACTATGTGTATATAAACACCCCATATTTAATAGTAGATAATGAACTAGTAACAGCATTAACATTATCAGCTAAAAGTGGAGTTGAAATTATAATAGTAACTCCGCATATAGAGGATAAATGGTATGCTCATATGGTTACAAGAGCATACTATTCACAACTTATAGAAGCAGGAGTTAAGATATATGAATACACTCCAGGATTCATACACTCTAAAACATTTGTATCAGATGATGAAATTGGAGTTGTAGGAACTATAAATATGGATTATAGAAGCCTTTATTTGCATTTTGAATGTGGAGTTTTACTTTATAAAACAAAATCACTAATGGAAATAAAAAAAGATTTTATTGAAACCTTAGATATTTGTAAATTAATTACTATAGAAGATTGTCATAGAGTAAAATGGGCTAATAGGTTTATAACAGCTATTTTAAGAGTATTTGCGCCACTTATGTAAAAAAAATTAAAACTTCCGAATATTTATGTTAAAAAATGGATATAAATTTAATATGAAGTATTTGGGAGGAATTAAAAAGTGGATAAGAGGACAATTTTAGACCTGTTAATGCAAAATGCAGAGAAGAATAAAATTAAATATAGTGAGGATGACTTAGATCTATTAAGAGCTATTAACGAAAGTGTAACAGAAATGGAGGTAGCTAGATCTTTATTTAACTCTGTAAGCGATCCCCAATTAATTGAATTAGCTATCCATGCAGAAGATGTAGCAAAAGCTAGATATAATTATTTAATAGCTATGGCTAAAAAAAGAGATTTAAGAAAAATAAACTAATAATATTACTAACTAGTGAATTATATAAAATGGAGGAAATTATATGGATTTAAATATTATATTATATGGATTAATAGGACTAGTCTTATTATATCTAGTTATAAAATTCCTAAAATGGCCATTAAAGATTTTATTAAATGGAATAATAGGTATAGTATTATTATACTTAGCTAATATTTTAGGATCTTATTTAGGTTTTTACATAGGAATAAATGCTATAACAGCATTAATTGCAGGGTTTCTAGGAGTTCCAGGAGTTATATTTTTAGTTTTATTTCAACTATTTTTATAAAATAAAAGAGATTCAAGTATAATAAATAAAATGATCCTTATGTCAAGGACATTAAAAAAGAGCTGCTTAGATGAATGCTGATTTCTGTATTTTACAGAAGTCAGTTTTTTTCATATCATAATCTGTAAATAAAATTTTATCAAATAATTAACTCTAGTTATTTATTTAATTATATAAAAAATACCTATAGACTTAAGCACTTTTTATAAGTATGCGGTCTATAGGTATAAGTTTAATAAATGAAATATTTTTCATATCAATTACATAGAATGATTTTTATATATAAATTAATTTTAAGATTTAGATATATATTAAAAGTTTAATTTTCCTTTGTTGTTGTCAGATACTTAATAGTTTGAATAATCACCATTAAAGATATAAAACTAAAGACAGCAATCATTATATTTTTTGAAATAATGCCTGAGGCTATTACTACAAAACCATCTAGAAATAATAGTATTATTGGAACTTTAAAAATTTTAATAAAATGTTGTATAAGTAACGCTATTAAATCTGTTCCACCAGTTGCACAGTCATGGTTTAGGGCTATTCCAATTGCAACACCTACAAGCAATCCGCCAACAATGGCAGCTACTATTAATTCTAAAATGTTATTAATATTACTTAATCCTTTTGTAATATGCAAAGTTGGAACTATATGCATACAAATAGGAGTTACCAAGGTTATGTATAATGTTTTAATACCAAAACTCTTTCCAAGAAAAATTACTGCAAGTATTAAAAGTGGAACAGAAATACCCAAGGTCATATATTCTATAGGGATTCCAGTAATTTTAGAGAATATAATTGATAGTCCTGTTATTCCACCTGGTGCTAAACCTGTTGATTTAAAAACTAGGTTTACAGCCATGGCAGTTAAAAAAGCTGAAAGAGTGATCCATAAATAATCTTTTATTAGTGATTTGTTTTTCATTTGTCCTCCATATTTAAAAAAACTCCCAAGAGAGAGTTTTTTTATTCTAATCCAAATTTTGCTGCTGCTTTATCTATAGCTTCTCTACATTTTTTATAACCATTAACAATTCCAGCTGGATCTTTGAATATAGCAGAAGATAAAACTATAACATCAGGATTACATTCTATTAATTTCTCCATGTTATCAGCTCTAAGACCACCATCTATAGCTAATTCACAATTTGGATTCTTTTCATCTATCATTTTTCTTGCTCTTTTAACTAAATCAATAGCACTCTTTCTCCATCCCCAGTTATCTTTTCCATCTGTCTCATCTACTCCGTGAGTAACTATATGAAGACGATCAATATCATAAATTGATTCTTCTACAAAACATAATGGTGTATAACATCCAAGCGTTAAACCAACTTTTATTTTTCTTTCACGACACCAGTTCATTATATAAGCAAGTTGTGCTCCTATAAAATGCTCAGCAGGTATAATAAGCATATTTGCACCTGCATCGTATATTTGTTCAATGAACATTTTGTCCATATTTACTGTATATATGTGACATTCTATTGGGCATTCAGTTTCAGGACGAATACCTGCAATAACTTGATGACCGCCCATTAATTTCATATTTTGAAGATCATGCATATCTGCTGCATCTGAATGAATATAATCAACACCAGCATCACTAACTTCTTTAACTATATCAGCTATTCTTCCATAATTTACATGAGCTAATCCAGCTGCAATTTTAATATGTTTCATTATATGTACCTCCTTGAAGTTCTTATTTTCTACACCTTAATTTTAAGATAACGAAAAAATATAATCAATAGCTAAGCTAACTGATAGATATCCATATTAATAGGGTAATTTATAAACATTAAACAATAGTCTAATTTTTACCACAAATAAAAGGAGGAATACTAAAATATATGGTTATTGTAATAATAAATCCTTTACAGTATGATAAATAAATAATAATAGGTTATATAAGATATACGAATAAGACTAATAAGGAGATGTAAGCTAATGTTTAATTTTCTAAAAAAGAAAAAGGAAGAAAAGGCTTTAATTGCTTGTACAGATGGAGTTTTAATTGAATTAGAAAAGGTTAGTGATCCTGTTTTCTCTGAGAAAGTAATGGGGGATGGATTTGCTATTAAATCAAAAGGAAGTGTATTTTATAGTCCTGCTGATGGAGTAATTTCAATGCTTTTCCCTAGCAAGCATGCTTATGCATTAACTTTAGAGGATGGGATGGAGATCTTAGTTCATATTGGAATTAATACAGTAACAGAAGAAGGCAAAGGTTTTAAATGTAATTTAAATGTAGGAGACAAGGTAAAATCAGGAGATGAAATAGTATCTATAGATCGTTCTTATTTAGAAGATAAAGGATATGATTTAACAACAATGATTATTTTTACTAATAAAGAAACTTATGAATATTTTTCCTGTGAATTTGGTAGAGATGTTAAGGGTGGAAAAGATATTAGTGCATATTATAAAGCTTAGAAAAGGCTGTATAAAAAGAGAAAATAGTGTTTAAAAATTTTAAATGAGCTTATGACTCAATAAGTAATTACTAGAATCAGAATAGCTACTAGTCCAAGGATTTTAGGTAACTTTCTAAATTTAGAAAGACCAACGATTCTAAGGGATAGTAGCTATTCTTTCACAAATAATTTTGGTGTACTCTTATGTGATTATTAGATATATGGTGGTTAAACCATAAAGTCATATTAATCTAATTCATTTTTCAACAGCACCTTCTATATTATTTAAAGGATCATTTTTCTTTTTGTAGTATGATTTAATAATATCTTTTATTCGAGCAATATCATAGTCGAATAATAGATTATTTATTATCAAAATAGGTATATTTTTATTTAAATTAAAGTCTATTGTAGATATAATTAATTCAATTTCGTTTAAATTAGCTTCATGTATGGATAAGAATGTCTCTTGAGAAACAATTTGAATTTCTGGTATTTGAATAGTTAATTTTCTTACTAAAAGATTACTAGCACCAATTCCACCATGACATACAACAATTGTTTTTAGTGGCTTTTTCATGTATTCTAAAGAATTGGCTAAATGTAACGCTAAGTATCCAATTTCATCATCACTAAGCTGACAATTATAACGTTGCTCAATTATACATGATGTTTTTTTCATTATATTAAAAGTATTTTTGTATAATGTTTTAATTTCAGTCATTAAAGGATTTTCAATTTTTATACCATGACGAAATCTTGTTATAGCTGAGTAAAAATGAGTGTAAAGAGAAGTTTTAAATGTTTCATCTTCATCAAAAGGAAGATGAAATTCATCTTTGAGAGAGCCTAGTATTTCGTTTGTAAGAGTTTTTGCTTCTTTCTCATTTTCTGGGTTTAAAGTACGATTGTTTTGTAGAGAAATAAAGTAAACCTGTAAATAACGAAGATCCATTTCACTAAATGTAACATTATACTTATCAGATAATAAATCAGTTAGTTCCTTTGTTTCGTTATAGAAAGGTTCATATTTAAGCTCGCTTATAAATTCTTCTGACAAATTTACATTATGATGATCTTGTGCACGAATAAAAGCTACAAAAAGGTGAAGCAAAACCATAACTAGGGATTGAAATAAAAGAGAGTTGATATACTTGTTTCCGGAACTTAGTATTAAGTTAATGAACTCTTTATATTCATCATCTATGTAGTCTATACCTGAAAAAACAAAGGATCCATCACATTGATAAGCATCATTTTTTATAATATTTATAAAAGTTTCATAGCCATTATCATTTAACATTAATTCAATTAATAAATTACGAAGATTTCTTTCTTTACCAGTAATACTAATTCCATTATTATTTTTCCTGTTTAATTTAATTTTATGATTATCTAAAATAGGAGATAAAGATAGAAGATCTTTATGAATTGTAGCTCTACTTACATAAAGCTCACTAGCTAGTTCATACACTCTACAATTTTCTGTACTCGTTATCAAACGCATTGCTAAATATAGCTTTCTTGCTTCTGGCGAGAAGTCAACAAGTTTTTTGTTTTTTGATTCAACTAGGTTAAGAATACGGAGTTTTGAGACACGTTCACCTTCAATAGTAACGCCGACTCCTGTTTTCTTAATTAGTTTTAAATCGTTTTCTTTTAGCCATTCTTCTACTAACTTAAGATCGTTGCGTATAGTTTTATTTGATACATCAAGTTCTTTTGAAATAGTATCGATAGTAATATAATTGTCTGATTGTAGTAATAAATTAACTATATTAAGGACTCTGTTATTCGACAAAATAATCACCTCCATAAATCAAACTATAGAGTTTGGTATAAATTTTGTCAAGATAGATAAATTTAAACTTTATTATAAAAGGAGATTTTTATATGATTAAATATACACAAAAAATACAAGAACATAAACAAGATATGTTAAGTGATATTGCTTTCTTAGTTGAAGTTCCTTCAATTAGAGATTTATCTACTAAAGGTTTAGGCTCACCTTTCGGTGAAAATATTAGAAGTGCTTTTGATCGTTTTCTAAAAGTTGCAAATAAGCTTGGATTTACCTGTGAAGATGATGAAGGATATGCTGTCCATGCTGAAATTGGTGAAGGAGAAGAATATGTAGGAGTTCTAGGTCACATTGATGTTGTAGATATTCAAAATATAGGAGAATGGGAAACTGAACCTTTTTCTATGACAATAAAAAATAACAAAATTTTCGGTAGAGGTGTTAATGATGATAAAGGACCTTTAATTGCCGTATTATATGCAGCAAAAATTTTAAATGATATGAATGTTAAATGGAAAAGAAGGGTTAGAATAATAGCAGGAGGAGCAGAAGAAACTACCTGGGAATGTATGGAACACTATTTTAAAAATCATGAGCAACCGATTTTAGGGTTTTCTCCTGATGGGAACTTTCCAATAGTAAATGGAGAAAAAGGTATATTGAATATAAATATTTCCTTTAATTGTGAAGATGCGGAAGAAGGAATATGTAAGATAGAAAGTAGAAATAAAGTAAACTATGTCTGTGATGATCTTAGAGTAGTATTTAAAACGAAAGATATAGATAATATAATTTCATACTCAAAAAATGCAACTGAAATTTTATTAGGTTCTGATGAAGTTACCTTAATATACAAAGGAAAAACTTCTTTATCGAGGAATCCTCAACGGGGTAAAAATGCTATGTTTTTATTTATAAGGGACTTCTATGATTTTGATTTCAAGGAAAAGGGAATCATAAATATGATTAACTTTATAAAGGACTATTTATTAGATGATTTTTATGGAGAAAAGATTGGATTATATAGAGAAGATAAGGAAATGGGAAAGAGTTCAATATGTCCAATGACTATAAAGTGGGAAAATGGAAAGGGAGAAGTATCTTTAGATTATCGTTATCCTAAGAATATAGAATCTTCAGAAATAAAAAATAGATTTTATGAATTATCTAAGGAATACAAATTTGATGTAGAAATTGAAAGAGAGAAAAAGCTATTATATGTCTCTAATGATAGTGAACTTATCATTGCTTTAAAAGAAGCATATAAAAGAGTTATGAATGAAGAAGCAAACACTATTACCAAAGGGGGAGCATCTTACGCTAGAGTTTTAAAAAATGGTGTTGCTTTCGGAGCAACCTTTGAGGGGGAGGAACCAAATCCACATATGCCTAATGAAAATATGAGTATTGATTCATTAATGAAGGCTACAGAAATATACTGCGAAGCCTTATATAGATTAGCTTGCAAATAGCATATGATAACGATGTCAAAAAGTTGCCATAATATTAGTGAATTATACCTATATGGTGGCTTATAGAATATAAAAAAGTCCTATGATAGAATGAAGTTGTAAAAAATAGAATGTTAAGAGGGGAGCTAAATAATATGAAAAATATTCAAGCAAAATTACAAACTTTTGCAGGGGCAATGATGGTACCAATAATTCTTTTAGTACTTGTTGGTTTCTTTGTTGGTATAGGTAGTGCCTTTACAAATTATATTTTGTCAGAAGGAACAATACTATATAAACTATTTAGTATGATAACTAATCTTGGTTTTATGTTTATGAATAACCTTCAATTATGGTTTGCAGTAGGTATAGCTTTTACACTTGCCAAAAAAGAAAAAGGTTGGGCAGCGTTTGCTGGACTAATATTATTCTTTTGTTTTATATCAAGTATCCAACGGTTTGCATCTTTAAATGGATGGAATGCAGAAACAACGTCAGTGGAAGCTTTAATGGCAAATGGCTATAGCGAACAAGCTGCTTTAAATTTTAACTCATTATGGTCTCAATCTTTAGGGTTCTTTACTTACAACATGGGGATATTCTCTGGTATAGTAACAGGTATTGTAGCAGCTTTATTACACAATAAATTTGTAGATAAACAACTTCCAGCTATGTTTGCTTTCTTTGCTGGAACAAAATTTGTAATTATTATGGCTGCATTTGCATCAATTCCATTAGCTATTATTTTCTATTATATATGGCCTTACATTGCAAGTGCACTACAAGGAATAACAGGATTTATATCATCTAGTGGATTGTTTGGAACATTTGTATTTGGAACATTAGATAAGATGTTACTTCCATTTGGAATACATCACTTAATAGCATTTCCAATTGAATACTCTAAAGTTGGTGGAACAATGACAATTGATGGTGTGCTATATGAAGGAGTTAGAAATATAATAAACGGACAAGCGGCAAGTGCAACAGCAACAGGTTATATTACTCGTAACTTTACAAATGGGCGTTTATTATTCCAATTAGCAGGATTACCAGCAGCAGCATTAGCTATGTATCATACAGCCGTTCCAGAAAAAAGAAAGAAAGTTGCAGCTGTTCTTGTGCCAGCAGTATTTACTCTTGCATTAGTTGGTATTTCAGAGCCAATTGAATATACATTCTTATTTATAGCTCCATTACTTTACTTCCTAGTATATGCTCCTTTATGTGGATTATGTTACGTATTAGCAGAAATAACAAATGTATCAATTAATGGTACTGCATTATTCTTCATGATTCCGAACATATTCCAACCACAGAAAGTGCATGCTATGTCACTAATATGGTTATTACCATTAGTATTCGCAGTATATTACTTTGTATTTAAGTTTGCTATTGTAAAATTCAACTTGAAGACACCAGGTAGAGATACTGATTCAGAAGTAAAATTAATGAGTAAAAAAGAATACAACAATATTAAAAAAGGTGAAGAAGAAACTGAAAGTACAGTTTCAGAAGAAACTTTAGAAGTACGTATTATTGAAGCTCTTGGGGGAGCAGGTAATATTGAAACAGTAACTTGTTGTGCAACTAGATTACGTGTAACAGTAAAAGATGATTCTCTAATAATTACAGATCAAGATTGGAAAAATAATCTTGAAGCACTAGGAGTTGTACATGGTAAAAATTCCATACAAGTAATTTATGGAGTTCGAGTAGGTAACATTACTACTGCTGTTAAAGATATATTACAAATGGATTAATAAGTTATGAAAAAGAATAATGAAATTAGGAGAAGGTCTAATAGGTTAAAAGAGGTTAAGGATTTTAGATTAATAGTGTATGCCAAAAGTATGTCTGTAGTTATTACAATAATTTTTTTGATATATATAGGTTTGCAAATTAGTAACTATAAAGGTGACGTCTATAGACTTTTCATAGAAGCACCAACTAATGTAATTGGTTTCATAGCTAGTGTAGCAAACTTATACATATGGTTTGAATTAAATAATATGATTCAAGATATAAAATTATCAAAAAATATAGAGACTATTCGTTTAAAACTTATGATAATGATTGTTGGAGAAGTTATTTTGCTTAACTTTGTAACAGTAGGATTGTTGATCTTATCATTAATAAAATATTTTAAATGGAAAAATGTAAAGATAACAGACTTAATTAAAGATATAAAAAGAGAAGGTCAAAAATCTTCTATAATGCTTTTAAGCTTAACACTATTAATCTGTATATTGCTAACTTATACTGTTATAACAGCAATTAGATAATTCTTAACGATTTAAATAAATTACAACATAATTAGACTGTTAACCTAAAAGTTAACAGTCTAGTTTTTTAAAAGGCATAGTAAATTATAAATTACCATATAAGAAACCATAATTCCAAATGAATACAATTTTACTATAAAATAATCAATATTAATGGGGGTGTAAATATGAATGATACAAATATGAAGAATAAAAGAAATCCTATTATTGGAATAACAATTGGAGATCCTGCAGGAATAGGACCAGAAATATGTGTTGAAGCCTTGATGGAAGAAGAAGTATATAAAAAATGTAGACCAGTGCTTATAGGATGTAGTGGAACTATTAAAAAGGCTATGGATATAAAAAAATGTAATTTTAAATTAAATGTAATATCAAATCCTAGTGAAGGAAAGTTTGAAATAGGAACTATAGATTTAATAGAAACTGGGGAATATGATTTTCAAAGCATAGAGTATGGAGAAGTTCAGGCTTTAGCTGGACAAATGGCTTATGATGCGATAGCAAAGGGAACTTTATTAGCTAAGAATAAGGAAATAGATATATTAGACACAGCTCCAATAAATAAAGAAGCTATAAAGCTTATAGGAATTAAAGAAGCAGGACATACAGAAATAATTAAAGAACTTACAGAATCCAAATACGCATTGACTATGTTTAATTGTCACAAACTAAGAGTTTTCTTTTTGAGTAGACATTTATCCTTAAGAAATGCTTGTGATTATATAACTAAAGAAAGAGTTTTAGAAAATATAAAGCTAATTAATGAAGAGATCACAGCTATAGGAATAGAAAATCCTAAAATTGCAGTAGCAGCTCTTAACCCTCATGGTTCTGATAATGGACTATTTGGAAATGAAGAAAAAGAAGCTTTAATTCCAGCTATATTAGAAGCAAAAGAATTAGGGATAAATGCAATGGGACCTGTTCCAGCAGATTCTGTTTTTCACTTAGGAAAGAGTGGAATATATGATGCTATATTATCTCTTTATCACGATCAAGGACATATAGCTTGTAAAACTTTTGATTTTGATAAGACTATATCCTTAACATTAGGATTACCATTTTTAAGAGCATCAGTAGATCATGGTACTGCTTTTGATATAGCTGGTAAAAATCTAGCCCAAGCTATAAGTATGGTGGAATCAGTTATAGTTTCATGTGATTATTGGAATTTAATGAACAAGTAATATAGAAGGAGGAATTAATTTGAGAAAGAATTGTTTAGTTGCTCAATCGGGAGGTCCAACAACTGTTATAAACTCATCTCTTTATGGAGTAATAAGTGAATTTTTATCAAAGAAACAATCAGGAAAGGTTTATGGAGGATTATATGGAATAGAAGGAATAATAGAAGATAAAATAATTGATTTATCTAACCATAGTGAAGAATCCCTTAAAGAACTTAGAAACATGCCTTCATCGGCTTTAGGTTCATGCAGATATAAACTTCCTAGCTTTGAAGCTAATAATAGTGATTATGAAAAATTAATAAATATACTTAATAAATATGAAATAGGATATTTCTTCTATATAGGGGGAAATGATTCTATGGATGCAGTAAGTAAGATTAATAATTATGTTAAGAACATGGGATTAGATATAAAGGTTATTGGAATTCCTAAAACAATAGATAATGATCTTATAAAAACAGATCATACTCCTGGATTTGCAAGTGCTGCAAAATATATTTGTAATATAGCTTTAGAATTATGGTTTGATATAAATTGTTACGATAAAGAATCTATAATGATAGTTGAAGTAATGGGAAGAGATACAGGATGGATTGCAGGTTCTAGTGGAATATTAAAAGAAGTAGTACCAGGTATAAATCAGCTTATTTACTTACCAGAAACAGCTTTTGAAGAAGAAAAATTTATAGAAGACGTAAAAGAAGCGTTAAAGAAAAATAATAAACTTTTAATAGTAACTTCAGAAGGTCTTAGAGGAAGTAATGGGGATTATATTAATGTAGATAGTAATTGTTATGAAGTAGATTCCTTTGGACATAAGCAACTTGGAGGAATAGGAAAGTATCTACAAAGTGTTGTTAAAGAATATATAACCAAGAATGTAAAGCTACAAGAAGCCGGTGTAGTACAAAGATGTGCAATGCATTGTTCAGCTAAAGTAGATCTAGATGAAGCGGAAATGGTTGGAAGATACGGTGTTACAAGTGCTTTAGAAGGTAAGAGCGGATTTATGGTATCAATAGAAAGGCAAAAGGATACTAATGGATATTATAAATCTTTACCTGGTCTTGTAGATGTTGATGAAGTTTGTAATAAAGTTAAGCATGTTCCTTTAGATTGGATTGACATTGAAAATAATAATGTTACTGAAAAGATGAGAGATTATATAAGACCTCTTATTTGGGGAAGTGAAGAAACTGTAGCAGAAGATGGATTATTAAAATATAAAAATACATATAAATTTAGAATAGAAAAATAAATACATTAAAGGGGCTGTTTCAGACAGCGCCTTTTTATATTATTAAAGATAAAGTAAAAACTATGTAAAATATAAAATAATTCTACATAGTTTCAAAGCTATAAATTTATATTAAATATGTTTTATGGATTGCCAATCTTTTTTAAATGCTGTACTACCTGATTCAGTTAAAGAATGGTAAAGGGATTTTATATATAAGTTATAAGGAATAGCTGCAAAGTCTATACCAATTGTAGATAGTCTTTCTAATTGATATAAATTTTTAATAGAAGCAGCTACTACTTTTGTTTTATAATCCTTTTCTTTAACAATAGATTGAATAGATTCAATTATTGAAAGCCCATCGTTTCCATTATCATCATTTCTTCCAATGAAGACAAATAAGTAATCGGCACCAGCATTAATAGCTGCTACAGCTTGAGAAACATTAAAAATTAAAGTCAGTGCACTTTTAATACCTTTTTCTTTAAGGTATTTACAAAGTTTCAATCCTTCTTCTGAAAAGTTTATCTTAATTACAATACTATTATCTATTTCTTGAATTTTATTAACTTCTTCAACCATATCTTCAAAAGTATCACCCATAACTTCACCACTTAAGAAGTCAAGATTTTTTGAAGAGTATTCCTTTAAGAAGCCATAAAAGTTTGTATTGTTTTTTAAATACATAGAAGAATTTGCGGTAACTCCATTAATTCCAAGGGATAAAGATTCTTTAATTTCTTCGTCATTAGCAGTATCTATGATGTAAATCATTAAATAACCTCCCTTACCTTCTTAACTATGTTAGAAGCACAAATTCCATATTTATTTAATAACTCATCAGGAGTTCCACTTTCACCAAAGGTATCTTCAATACCTATCATGTATTGTCTTGCTCCATTATAAGGGGCGAGAACTTCAGAAACAGCACTTCCTAAACCACCTATAACATTATGCTCTTCACAAGTTATTATTATATCGTGAGTTTTTGAAAGATCTACTATTAAAGTCTTATCAATTGGCTTAATAGTATGTATATTTACAACTGTTGGATCTATATCAGTTAATTCTTTTGCTGCTTTAAGAGCTTCTTGTACCATAAGACCAGTAGCTACAATTGCTACTTTTTTACCCTTATGTAAAACGACTCCCTTACCAATTTCAAATTTATAATTTTCATCATTTACACCTTCAACAGCACATCTTCCTAAACGCACATAACAAGGTGCATTTATATTAGCTATTGATTTTATTACAGCTTTAGTTTCAATCTCATCACAAGGTTGAAAAACATACATTCCAGGAATTCCTCTCATTAAAGATAAATCTTCAATAGATTGATGGGATGCACCATCCTCACCAACGCTAATCCCAGCATGAGTAGCACAAAGTTTAACATTTAAATGAGGATAACCTATACTATTTCTAATTTGCTCGTAAGCTCTTCCAGCTAAAAACATTGCAAAAGAAGATACATAAGGAACTTTTCCACTAGAAGCTAGTCCGGCAGCTACACCTATCATATTCCCTTCAGCTATACCCATATTAAAGTGTCTATTTGGGCACGCTGTTTTTGCTTCACAGGTTTTTGTTGATTTTGTTAGATCTGCATCTAAAACAAATACATTTTCATTTTCTATAATTAATTCAGATAATGCCTTACCGTAGGCTTCTCTTGTTGCTAACTTACTCATCTAATCACCTAACTCTCTTAATGCATTTTCGCATTGTTCTTTATTTGGAGCAGTTCCATGCCATCCAGCATTATTTTCCATGAAGGATACTCCCTTTCCCTTTACAGTATGGGCTAGAATCATAGTTGGTTTTCCTTTTGTATTTCTAGCTTCTTCAAAAGCTTTTTCAATTTCATTAAAATCATGGCCATTTATAGTTACTACATTCCAGCCAAAAGCCTTAAATTTTGTATCTATAGGAGTGGGATTCATTACCTTTTTTATATCTCCATCAATTTGTAGTCCATTAAAATCTACGATGGCACAAAGATTATCTAATTCATAGTGAGCAGCAGCCATAGCAGCTTCCCATACTTGACCTTCTTCACATTCTCCGTCTCCAAGTAATGCATAAACACGATGACCATTATTATCTACTTTATTGGCAAGAGCCATACCAACAGCTGCTGATATACCTTGACCTAAAGAGCCAGTAGACATATCTACACCATTTACATAATTCATATTTGGATGACCTTGAAGATGTGAGTTTATTTTACGGAATGTTAAAAGGTCTTCTTCATTTAAAAATCCTTTTTCACATAAAGTTGAATAAAGTAATGGAGAAGCATGTCCTTTAGATAATACAAATCTGTCCCTATCTATACCTTTAATGTTTTCTTTAGATATATTCATTTCTTCAAAGTAAAGTACCGTTAATATATCTGCAGAAGAAAGGGATCCGCCTGGATGACCAGAGTTTGCATTTGCAATCATTTTTACTATATTTTTACGTATATTTGTGGCATGGTTTTGTAATTCTTTTATATCCATAATATACACCTCACTTTCGACTATATTATAGCCCCCTCAAAATGGCATTGTACACAGGTTAGAGCGTATGATTGTTACCACAATAATATGTGAAAATATAACGTTTATTTATAATAGAAAAATAATAAATAAAATTTGAATTTATAAACAGATGTTTAGAAATTGCCCTATGAATATGGATTTGAATTTATACTTTGGTAAGTAGAGGATTAAAGAATTTATAATTATACTTAAAATATAAATATCAAAGGGAGGATTTATTATGTTTAATTATTATCAACCAACCAAAGTACATTTTGGTCCAAGTAGATTAAATGAATTAGGAGAAATTTGTAAGAAGTATGGTAATAGATGCCTTTTAGTTACAACAGCTGATGCTCCATTACAAAGTCTATATAATAGAACTAAAAATATTCTAGAAAGTGCTAATATCGAAGTTTTTCACTTCGATAAAGTAGAACCAAATCCGACAGTAGAAATAGTACAACAAGGATTTGATATGTTAAAAAAGAGTCCAGCAGATTTTGTACTAGCAGTTGGAGGGGGTAGCAGTATTGATACAGCGAAAGCTATTGCCTTTACAAATGGACTAGAAAAAATAGATTGGGATAATATATTTAATAAATTTAGTTCACCATTTGAAGATTATCCTTCTTACAGTGAAACAATATTACCTTTAATCAGTGTTCCAACAACATCAGGAACAGGTTCACAAGTAACACAAGCAGCAGTAATAACAAAAGGTGATGAGAAAATAACATTCTTCCATCAAGACTTATTTTCAAAAGAATGTATTATAGATTCGGAATTAACTGTAACTCTTCCACCAAGAATCACCGCTTCAACGGGCTTTGATGCATTTACTCATGCCTTTGAAAGCTTTATAAATAAGAGAGCTTCTTTATTGAGTTCAATGGATTCACTAAAAGCAATGGAGCTAATTATTGAAAACTTACCTAAAGTAATGAAAGAACCAAGCAACATAAAATACCGTGAAAAAATGTCTATGGCAGATACTTTAGCAGGAAGAGCTTTAGCAAACTCAGGTGCAGCAGTACCTCATCCATTATCAGAAATAATAGGAGGAATTGCACATGTTTCTCATGGTGAAGCACTAGCAGTAGTTTTCCCTCCATACATAAAGAAATCTTTTGAAGAAAATAAAGAAAAGTTCAATAGAGTAGCTCAATTATTTAATCCAAGTATAGAATTAGATAATAATGATAATGTACTTTATGATTATATATGTGAATTATTAGAAACTATTGGAATTAGAAAGAAACTATCTGATTTAGGCGTAAAAGAAGAAGAGTTTGAAAAAATATTAAAATCACCAGTACTTGATCACTTACCATTTGGTTCAAGAGAATATTTAGAAGGAATACTAAAGGAAACATTCTAATGAAAGCCTTTTGCATTGATCTTGATGGAACCTTATTAACAAGCGATAAAACAGTAAGTGATATTAATAAAGAATCTATTAGAAAAGCAATTAATAAAGAAAATAAAGTTTTTATAGTTACAGGAAGACCGTATTGTTTTGCTAAATATTTAGCTAGAGAAATTCATAATGATATAAAAGTTATATCATTTAATGGAGGTTGTTACGATAAGGGGGAAGATATAATTATAAATTCAATAAGCAATGAAGTGTTTATGGAAGCTATTAATATATTAAGAAACTCTAATTGTAAGAGCTTTTTTAAAGGAAAGAACTTATTTTACACAACAGAAGATTATGATGATAGATTTTTATATGACAAAATTAATGATAAAGTTTCTGATGATTTAAAAGTAAAATCCTACACTAATTTATCGTGGGATGAAATAGAAAGTAATGCTAAAGATATTATTAAGATCCTAACATATTCTTATGATAAAAAAGAAATTGATAACCTTAGATTAGACCTACAAAATATAAAAGGTTTAACTATTAGCAGTTATATGGATATAAGCTTAGACATAACTGGTAAAAACACTGATAAAGGAATAGCCATTAATGAAATTATGAGTTATTATGGAATAAATAAATCAGATATAGTAGCTATAGGGGATTCAGAAAATGATATTCCTATGTTAAAAGAAGCTGGATATAGTGTAGCTATGGGAAATGCAGAAGAAAAAATAAAAGCAATTTGTAATATAGTAACTCTATCAAATGATGAAGACGGAGTTTCATATGCTATAGAAAATATAATAAATTAAAAAGATCTAATTACAAATATAGAAGAGGATCTTTCTTATCTTTTCAAATTAAAAGAAAGTTAGAAGAAGATATTAAGTTTAAATAGAAGACAGCTCAATTCTGAATAAAATTTATGAATACATTAAACAAAAGAGATTCAAGCATAACTTGAATCTCTTTTATTTAATTAGAGGGGGAACTTTTATGTTCCCCAAATTTTTATAGATGGGAGTTAGAAGTTTTTCAATTTACCAATGAGTGAAAAGCCTCTTATGTGATTAATATATGGAAATAATAAAAATAAGTTACTAAAATTAAGTATGTTTTATCTAATAATTTAACATTTAATGTTTTTAAGCAAAAAGTTACTTTATATGATAAAATATTATTAAAATTATATTCTATTTTAAAAGGGGATGTTATAGTGCCAGCTGGAAATGGAGTAAATTGTAAATATTGTCCAGAGTATAAAAAGAACTGTAATGGTAATGATAAAACATGCTTATGTTATAAGTGTCCAAGACATTTAGGACAATGTATGTGCGTAAAATATTGTAGAGAAACAGAATCTATACTAACTTTTGAAGAGCATTATGAAAGGCGTGATTAAATGAAGGAAAAAGGTAAAAAGTTTATAAATGAATTTAAAGATTTTGCTATGAAGGGAAATGTTCTAGATTTAGCAGTTGGGGTTGTTATAGGGGGAGCTTTTAATAAAATAGTTTCATCATTAGTAAATGATATAATAATGCCACTAATTGGTGTATTAACAGGGGGAGTAAATTTTAAGGATCTTTCATATACAGTGAAGGGTGCAGAATTAACATATGGAATGTTTATTCAAAACATAGTTGATTTTATAATTATAGCTTTATCTATATTTGTATTTATAAAAGTAGTATCTAAATTAAATAGAAAGAAAGAAGAAGAAGTAGAAGCTAAAAAAGAAGAAGAGAAAAAATTAACAATGGATCAAGAGTTATTAGTAGAAATAAGAGATCTTTTGAAGTCTCAAAATAACACATCCAACTAATAAATTAGCACATATTTTACAATTAAATTTACATAGAATATAAATAAAATTAGTAGGTTATAGTCTTAATGAATATTATAGAAAGACTATAACCTTATTTTATTAACAATATTTAAATTAAAGGATATGATATTAATAAAATAAGATTACTTTATAAATATTAATAAAATAGTTGTTAATCATGTAAAAAAGTAGTAGAATTAACAATAATTAAATAAGCAATAAAATAAAAGAATAGATTTGGGGGCGAGGCATAATGCACAAAAAGCTATTTATTCCAGGGCCGGTTGAAGTAAAGCCAGATGTATTAGAGCAAATGGCAAGGCCTATGATTGGGCATAGAAGTAAAGAAGCTTCAGAGCTTCAAAGAAGAATAAGTGACAATTTAAGAAAAGTATTTTTTACAGAAAGTGAAATTTTACTTTCAACTACATCAGGTAGTGGACTTATGGAAGGAGCCATAAGATGCTGTACAGCAAAGAGGGCAGCTGTATTTTCCGTTGGGGCTTTCGGAAAGAGATGGCATGAGATGGCAACTTCTAATAATGTTCCTGCAGACTTATTTGAAGTAGATATGGGAAAAGCTATTACAGCTGAAATGGTTGGCGAAGTATTAGCAACAGGAAAGTATGATTTAGTAGCAGTAACTCATAATGAAACATCTACAGGAGTAATGAATCCAGTAGAAAAAATAGGTGAAGTAGTAAAAAAATATAAGGATATTGTATTTATAGTAGATACAGTAAGTTCTGCAGCTGGAACTAAAATAGAAGTTGATAAATGGGGCATAGACATTTGCATAACATCAACTCAAAAAGCAATAGGGTTGCCACCAGGAATGGCAATATGTACTTTTTCAAATAAAGCTAAGGAAAGAGCTGAAAAAGTGCCTAACAGGGGATTTTACTTAGATTTATTAGCACTTTATAAGTATATTCAAAAAAAGGATTACCAATATCCATCAACTCCTTCTATATCACATATGTATGCCCTTGATTATCAACTAGACTATATATTAAACAAAGAAGGTCTAGAAAATAGATTTATAAGGCATATAGAAATGGCTAAAGTAGTTAGAGCATGGGCTAAAAAGCATTTTGATATTTTTCCTGATGAAAATTATTTATCAAACACTTTAACTACTGTTAAAAATAATAGAGGAATAGATGTATCTGCTTTAAATAAAGAATTAGGAAAAAGAGGTTTCCAAATATCTAATGGATATGGAAGTTTAAAAGATAAAACTTTTAGGGTAGCTCATATGGCAGATTGTCAGATGGAAGATATAAATGAATTACTTAAAAATATAAATGAAATTTTAGGGCTAGAATAATAAATTTAAGTAGAGCACAATTTTAAGCAATAAGCAATAAGCAATAAGCAATAAGCAATAAGTAATAAGCAATAAGTTAGGGATAATATCTAATAAGAGTTTGGAGTAGAATCTAAGCTCTTATTATCATAGATAATATTATTTTAAAATATTTATTTATGAATAACTTTTTAGGGGGTATAAAAATGTATAAAATATTAGTAAGTGACGGTTTGCAAGAAAATACAATTAATAAGTTAATAGAGTCAGGTTTTGAAGTTGTAGATCAGCATTATGATAAAGAAATCCTTGGAGAAAAACTTAAGGATTTTGATGCTTTGGTTATAAGATCAGCTACGAAAATAACTAAGGATATTTTAGAAAAGGCTTCAGGTGGAAATCTAAAATTAATAATTAGAGCTGGAGTTGGAATAGATAATATAGATATACATGCAGCACATGAACAGGGAGTTACCGTTAAGAATACTCCAAATGCCAGTTCAGATTCAGTTGCAGAGTTAGCACTAGCCCATATGTTCGCAGTTGCAAGGTTCGTTGGTACATCAAATTATACTATGAGAAATGGTGAATGGAACAAGAAAAAATACGAAGGTATTGAGCTTTCAGGAAAAACCTTAGGAATAGTAGGAATGGGGAGAATAGGTAAATCATTGGCTAATAAAGCTACATCACTAGGAATGAAGGTTATTTATAATGATGCTTTTGGAAAACAAGAAGATATAACTTATGAATTTTTAGAGTTAAATGATTTATTAAAGAGATCAGACTTTATTTCACTACATGTTCCATATGATAAAGAAAGTGGAACATTAATTGGAAAAGAAGAATTGAATATACTGAAGGATGGAGCTTATATAATAAATTGTGCAAGAGGGAAAGTTGTTGATGAAGAAGCACTTTTAGAAGCTTTAAATTCTGGAAAAATAGCAGGGGCAGGAATAGATGTATTTGAAGTAGAACCAAATACAAATGAAGACTTAGTTAATCATCCAAGAGTAAGCTGTACTCCACATATAGGAGCTTCAACAATTGAAGCACAAGATAGAATTGGAGAAGAAGTAGTATCAATAATAAAGGAGTTTTTTACTCTATAGGAAATCAGCCAAGCAAGCTGGCCTTGGCGACTTTTTTACTAAAGAAAGAAAATAGGAGGAGTTATTAATGGCAGTTATTAGACCTTTTAAGGCAATAAGACCTGTAAAGAAATTAGCAGATAAAATAGCAGCACTTCCTTATGATGTAATGGATAGTGATGAAGCTAGAGAAATGGTTAAGAGTAATTATTATTCATTTTTACATGTAGATAAGGCTGAAGTAGATTTACCACAAGATATAGACATTTATGATGATAAAGTTTATGAAAAAGCTAAAAGTAATTTAGATAAAATGATAGAAGATGGTTTATATATTGAGGATGAAAAGCCATATTTATATATATACAGACAAATAATGAATGAAAGAAGTCAAGTTGGTCTTGTAGGCTGTGCTTCAATAGATGATTATACTAAAAATATAATAAAAAAGCATGAGCTAACAAGAGAAGACAAGGAGATAGATAGAATTAATCATGTTTATAAATGTGAAGCTCATACAGGTCCTATATTTTTAACTTATAGAGAAAATAAGGAGATTTCAAGTATAATAAATGAATGGATGAAGAAAGATCCTGTATATGACTTTATTTCAGAAGATAAAGTAGGTCATACTGTGTGGGTTATAGATGATGAAAATACAGTAACTCAAATAAATGAATTATTTAAATCTGTAGAATGCTTATATATTGCAGATGGACATCATAGATCGGCATCAGCAGTAAAAGTTGGGCATATAAAGAGAGCAGAAAATGAAAACTATACAGGAGAAGAGGAGTTTAACTATTTCTTATCAATTTCTTATCCTGATAGCGAGCTAGAGGTATTAGATTATAATAGAACTGTTAAGGATTTAAATGGGATTTCAAAAGAAGAATTTTTAAATAAAGTAAGTGAGAAATTTACAGTTACTAAAAGTGACGAAAGAGTTAGACCAAAAGAAAAGCATACTTTTGGAATGTACTTGGAAAAACAATGGTACTTACTAGAAGCTAAAGAAGGTATATTTAATCCTCAGAATCCTGTGGATCAGTTGGATGTATCAATACTACAAAATAATCTTTTATGGCCAATACTAGGAATAGATGATCCAAGAAAATCCAAGAGAATAGAGTTTATAGGTGGAGTTAGAGGATTAAAAGAACTTGAAAGAAGAGCAGATACAGATATGAAAGTAAGTTTTTCTATGTATCCTACAACTAAAGAAGATATTATGGATATAGCCGATGGTGGGAAAATAATGCCTCCTAAATCAACTTGGTTTGAACCTAAGCCAAGGAGTGGACTATTTATTCATAAATTTTAAATTGTTGTCAAAACAAAAAAATGTATACTAAGTCAGTATCTTAAATTAAGATACTGACTTTTATTTTTTTGCGTCCAATTATAGCACTATACGAGATATATTTATTTAATTTAGTGTAATTAGGAAAGTAGAAATTAATTTGAATATAATCAATAATTTTACATAATATGTTTATTAACAGAATTCTGTATGATACAATTATTATATTAAATTCCAAAATAAGTAATTTGGTGTGTGTTAATTGATTTAATATGGTTTTACAATTTACTATTTAGGTAGATTTATTTTATATTTTCCTAGCTTCGGTTTGTACGTGGACATATGTAAGTTTGTGTTGACTTGGAGCGGAGCGACGGAATAAGTAAACTTTTTTATTTTATATATTTAAGGAGGAAACTATAATGAATGTAAAAACAAACAACATGGTAAAGGCAAGTTTATTTATTGCATTGGGATTAATTTTCCCTTATATTTTTCATCTAACGGGCATGGCGGGTCCTATATTCTTACCAATGCATATTCCAGTTTTATTATGCGGACTTATGCTTGGCCCAAAATATGGATTAATTATAGGTTTTATAACACCTCTTTTAAATTCTGTAATTACAGGAATGCCACCTATATATCCAACTGGTATCTCTATGGCATTTGAACTTGCAACTTATGGATTTGTGGGTGGATTTTTGTATAAGAAAAAGAATATCAATATGTTTATATCATTAATATTGTCAATGATATTAGGTAGGTTTGTATCTGGAATAGCTATGTTTACAATGCTTACGGTAGGTGGAAAAAGTTTTGTATTGAAAATGTTCTTAACGTCAGCATTTATAACATCTATACCAGGAATAGTAATTCAGTTGATACTAATACCAATTGTAGTAAAAATTTCAGAAAATACGAAGGGAATGAAAACTATAAATGGATAGCAAAGAGTTTTTTAATAAAGTTGCGTTTGAATGGGACAAGATGTGCAACCATGATGATATTAAGTTGAGAAAAATAATAGACTTAGCTTCTATTAGAAATAATGCAAAAATACTTGATGTTGGTACAGGAACAGGTATATTAGTAAGTTACTTGCTTGAAAAGTCTCCACTTAAAATAACAGCTATTGATATTTCGAAAAATATGATTATGGTTGCTAAAGAGAAGTATAAGGATAATAGAGTTGAATTTATTGTAAAAGATGTTATGGAGTTTAATGATAAAGGGTTTGATTATATATTCATTTATTCTGCGTATCCTCATTTTAATGATAAGGAAGCATTATTTAAGCATCTTCTAGATAGGTTAAATGATGGTGGTAAAATAATCATTGCTCATTCAGAAAGTAAAGAAAAAATTAATCAGATCCATTCGAAAAAGGATGTTGTAAAAGATGATGTTCTTGAACCAGCTGAAGTAACCACTAAAATTATGTCTAAATACTTCAAAATTGACAATGTAATTGATAATGAAGAAATGTATTATATTTCAGCTTTCAGAGAAAGATTTTAGGTATATCCTTAACGACTTTTATTTATATAAGGGTGAAATGAACACATTTATATTGGATTAATATAATATCAGTAGATAAATTATTTTCAGGAGGATTAGTAGTGTTTGTAGCACCATTTCAAAATAATCAAATGATTCAGAATCCACAGTTACAGGAATCCCTTAACGATATAAAAAAAGCAGTTCAGGGAGAAAGGGAAGATGAATTATTTTATGATTACCTTATTAGTGTAGCACCTACTAGAGAAGAAAGAGAAATAATAGCTTCAATTAGAGATGATGAAAGAAGACATAATCAGATATTTAGAAGAATTTATAAGGACTTTACAGGGATGGATGTAGTATCAATGGATGAAGAGAAAGCTTTTGAAAAACCTGATTCTTATTTAGACGGTATTAAAAAAGCTTTATTTGGAGAATTAGCAGCTGTAGAAAGGTATAGAAATATTAGAAGGGCTCTTCCTATGGGACCTTACAGAGATATGTTATTTGATATAATCACAGATGAATTAAAACATGCTTCAAAATATAATTATCTATTTACACTGAATAGTACTATGAATAATTCTGAAATGAATAAAGCTTCAATGACTAATTCATCAATGAAGAGATTGGAAAGAATAGCATATAAATCTAAATTTACTCCAGATGATTGGATTAGATATATAACACCATTGGTTAACCGTGCTCTAGAAGAATCTAAAGAAGGAATTAACCCTGAGCATTTATATCAAGAGTTTATTTTAGCGGGATTACTTGTTGGTTTAGGAATGAGCCCTGAAGATGCTATTGATCAAGTTGAAGAATGGGAAGATACAGGAGCTTCTAAGTTACTAGCAAAGAGTAAAATGAGTAGATATTTTGATTAAGGTTACTTTAATAAATGAATTTAATTGATTATAAATGTAATTATAAACTAGTAAATTATTATTTATTAACTTGAACTTGTATCTCTAGTTACAGAATATATATATTAACTCATTTATAATTATAAATAAGTTTAATAATTGTATAGAAGTGAGAGGAGTTACAATGGCAAATATAGATAATTTAGAAAGACAGCATATAGAAATAAATAATTTATTTAATAAAATTAATAAGACTTTAAGCTTAAGTAATGTAACTGATGATTTAGATGGGTTAGTATTGGATATAAATACTCTTGCAGGAAAGTTAAATATTCATATGAGAACAGAAGATAAATTTTTATATCCACAATTAATAAATAGTAAGGATGATAAATTAAAGAAAGTTGCTATTGAATATAGTGAGGAAATGGGAAATATTCATATGATTTTTAACGAATTTAAGAATCAGTTTAATACTAAAAATAAGATATTAAATGATAAAGATAAATTCTTAATGGAGATCAGAAGAGTATTAAGTCTATTAAAAAATAGAATAGACAAGGAAGATATAAACTTATATCCAAAGATCAAAAATTTATAAAATTATTATCTTAATTTTAATCCTTATATAAGTCAAAAGGATTAATCCAAAAGGTTGAGCATATATAAAAAAGAAGAGAAATATAATGAAAAAGATGAGCAAGGTATTAAAAATAGGGCTTGAATACTGTTGCTGTTGCATATAGTAAAAAATATTCATTTAAAATTATTGCTTTTTGCAACAGCAAAACTTGAATATTATGTATTTATTATGTAATCTTATATATATGTGAATAAGTACATTTTCATAAATAAGATTTAAAGAGATATATAGTATAAGGAGTATATTATGACAGATTCATTAATTAATTGGTTTACTAGCACATTAAGTTTTATGCCAAAGGAGTTTGTAGTGTTTATAATATCCATGGTACCTATTTTAGAGTTAAGGGGGGGCTTAATTGCGGCTTCTTTATTAGGAATTGGAGTATTTAAAGCTATATTTTTATGTATTTTAGGAAATATAGTTCCTATCCCATTTATTTTATTTTTCATTACACCAATATTTAACTGGATGAAAAAAACTAAGTTATTTAGACCTATGGTTGAAAAGCTAGAGAAAAAATCAATGGCTAAAAGTGAGCAAATCCAAAAATATGAGTTTTGGGGACTTGCATTATTTGTTGGAATACCTTTACCAGGAACAGGTGCATGGACAGGTGCGCTTATAGCATCGTTACTTGGAATTAAAACGAAGAAGGCATCCTTAGCAATCTTTGTAGGATTAATAATAGCAACAATAATAATGACTTTTATATCCTATGGAATTCCATGGTTTATTCAAGCAATGGCTTAAAAGGTATTGATTAATAAGACTCATTAGGGAGTCTTCCTTTAGTATTAAAAAAACATATATTATCTTATTTGCTCTGTAGCTTTGCTCCAAGTCACCATAAGATAATATATGTTTTTATTTTATAGTTTTTCTAACATACTTTTTAAAATTATAGTTGAATTTCTAACTGCAATAGGAATGAATTTTTCATAATCCATGTGAGCACCGTTATTAGCATTATCAGATATAGATCTAATAACAACACAAGGAATATTATTTAAATAACAAACATGAGCAATACTTGCTCCTTCCATTTCACAAGCCATTGCATTAAATTCCTTTTCAAACCATTGAATTTTTTCAACACTTGATATAAATTGATCGCCAGAAACAATTCTACCTGAAAAAGTATTAATTTCTTTAATTTCTTCACATGCATCTAAAGCAGATTTAACTAACTTCTCATCACATTTAAAATCAAAAGTATCTAATCTTGGAATTTGCCCATGAGGATCACCAAATACAGTAGTATCCATATCGTGTTGAACTAAATCAGTTCCAACAACTACATCACCAGGATAAATATTTTTACCAATTCCACCTGCAACTCCAACATTTATTACAGAAGATACTTTATATTCAGATATTAATATTTGAGTACAAATAGCAGCGTTTACTTTACCAATTCCACAAACAACTGCAATTATATTTTTATCTCCTAGAGTCCCTTTATAAAAAGTCATATTAGCTTTTTTTGTTTCTTCTTGAATAGACATATCCTTTAGAAGAAGTTCTAATTCTTCAGCCATGGCACTTATAATTCCTAAAACCATAATAAACCTCCTTAAAATTTAAGCTACTAAGCTTAAGAGTTAATAATATGTAAAATTAATCTTTTAATATCTTACCATATAATATAATGTATTTAAATAATAGATAGTCATTTTATAACCTTTAGTTAAAAATACATGTTATTTAGCAATATTTTTATATATAATTTTTTAAATATTGCTAAATGATATTAATTTTTAATTAGATGGAAAATAATATTATTGTATATAAATAAATAATAGTCTAAAATAAGTTATAAATTAAATAAAATAAAGTCTTTTGTGTTAATATACACAAGATAAAAAAGGAGAGAAGTGAATGTTACAACATCCCTTATCTAGAACAGAATTACTTATAGGAAATGATGGACTAGAAAAATTAAAAAATGCAAAAGTAATGGTATTCGGTGTTGGTGGAGTAGGTAGCTTTGCTGTTGAAGCATTAACAAGAGCAGGTGTAGGAAACATAATATTAGTTGATGATGATACTGTTTGTTTAACTAATTTAAATAGACAGATACATGCTACATATGGAACTATAAGTAAGGTAAAAGTTGATGTTATGAAAGAAAGAATACTTTCTATAAATAGAAAATGTAATGTTACTACACATCAATTATTCGTAACTCCAGAAAATATAGAGGAATTAATTCCAGATGATGTTGATTATGTAATAGATGCAATAGATACAGTTTCAGCTAAAATAGCTTTAGCTAAGTATTGCTATGAAAAAGATATAAATATAATTGCGTCAATGGGAACAGGAAACAAACTTGATCCAACACAATTCAAGGTTGCAGATATATATGATACTAAGGTATGTCCTTTAGCTAAGGTTATGAGATATGAACTTAGAAAAAAAGGAGTAAAAGAGCTTAAAGTTGTATATTCTGAAGAAAAACCAAGAAAACCAAAGGATGAAGATGTGGTTACTTGTAAGACTGGCTGCGTATGTACAGGTGGAACTAAAAAGTGCGCAATAAAAAGACAAATACCAGGAAGCATATCCTTTGTTCCTCCAGTTGCAGGTATGATCATCGGAGGAGAAGTTATAAAGTCCTTAATAGGTGAAAATAATTAATATTAAAATAGGAGTATGATTCATTATATTTTATGGGGGAATCGTACTCCTTATTTTTTTAAATAGTTTCTATTCTTGAGTTTTCTAATCTATAACCTTTTGGAGACATTCCAGTTACTTTTTTAAACATTTGACTGAAGTAAGATGAATTTCCAAATCCAACTATAGAAGAAATATCTCTAATTGAGTAGCTAGTGGTAGCTAATAGATTTTTAGATTCTTGAATACGCTTATTTATAACATAGTTAATTGGTGAAACACCTATTTGCTTAGTAAAGGTATGAACTAAGTGGAACTTATTCATGTAAGATAAATCAGATAAAAAGTCTAATGTTATATTTTGAGAATAGTGAGCATCTATATAATTTTTTATTTTTACACATTCTAAGTTTAATTTTTCTTGAGATTCTTCAATGAATAGTAGTGGAGTTGCTCTTCGTACGATTTGAGTTATGAATAGTGTTAAAATACTTTTACATACAAGTTCATAATTAAATTCTTTATGTTCTATTTCATTAATTAATTGATCAAAGTAACTAAGTAGTAAATCTTTATCTTTAGAGAGGTTTATTATTTTATACAGTTTAATTTGTTGTTCATTATTAGTAAGACTATAGGATTCAGGAAAATTTAATAATAAATTATCTACTCCTAGAACTACATATTCTAGAGGTACATCTGATAAAGATGATTTTTCTGTATGCAGACAATTAGGATTAATTATAATTAAGTCCCATTTATTAACGTTAACTACAGTGTCATTTAAGAGGAATGCTCCTTTACCATTAGTTATAAAGAATATTTCTGTAAATGGATGAAAGTGAGCTGTGCTATGCCAATCGTTTTCAAATTTAGATTTACTTATATAAAGCAATTCATAATTAGGATCATAGTTTTTTTTATTTATTAGGTATCTTGTATTACCCATAGTACATCTCCATTCTATTTAATTAGTATATTTATTATAGCACAATATATATAATTTGGTAATATTGTTATCATAGCAATATTACTAAAAAAGAGAGCAATAATATTATTGTGTAAAAGATTTCAATGCAATAAAATAAGTATGTAAAAATAAGAGGAATTAAGGGAGGTGGATTATAAACAATGCGTAAAAAAAGTACTGTAAATAAGGTGTTTATAGGGTTTTCAGTAATACCAGCATTAATACTTTTTATATTATTTATGATAGTTCCAACTATAAATGTATTTTGGATGTCATTATTCAAATGGGGTGGACTATCCAATAACAAAAAGTTTGTTGGGTTAGATAATTTCACAATATTATTTAAAGATAGCAATTTTGTTAAATCATTTCAAAATACAATGTTTTTACTGGTAATAGTAACAGTAATTACCATGATTTTAGCAATAGCTTCAGCTGCTGTATTAACTAGAAAGGATACTAAATTTAAAAATTTCTTTAGAATAGTATTTTATTTTCCAAATATTTTATCAGTTGTAGTTATATCAGCTATATTTTCAGCTATTTTAGATCCTGATAAAGGAATAATAAATGCAACTCTTGGTTCACTGGGATTAGAAAATTTAAAGAAAATGTGGCTTGGCGATCAAAAAGTAGTTATATGGTGTATAGCTATTGCCATGATCTGGCAAGCTGTAGGATATTATATGGTAATGTATATGGCAAGTATGAGTAGTATTCCAGAAAGTCTTTATGAAGCAGCTGATTTAGAGGGTGCTTCAAGATGGCAACAATTCTTCCAAATAACTTTACCTTTAATATGGAATGTTATAAGAACTACACTAACATTTTTCATAATAAGTACTATAAATTTAAGTTTCCTATTTGTAAAAGTTATGACCGCTGGTGGTCCAGATGGCTCTTCAGAGGTTTTCTTAAGTTATATGTACAAGCAAGCATATTCTAATTCATCATATGGATATGGAATGGCAATAGGTGTAATAATCTTTATTTTCTCATTTGCATTATCAGTAGTAATAAATAAAGCAACAAAGAGAGATGTAATAGAATTTTAAGGAGGGATTAATATGGAAAAAGCATATAAAAAGACATCAGCAGAGAAATTAATGAAAATATTCACTTATTTATGTTTAACTATATTTGCTCTAAGCATATTAGTTCCTTTAGGATGGGCAATACTAGCATCATTTAAACATAAATCAGAATTTTATGGCAACCCATGGGCATTGCCACAAGGTCTTTACTTTGAGAATTTTAAGAAAGCTTTTGTGGAAGCACATATGGGAGAATATTTTATAAATTCAGTTATAATAACTGGACTAGCACTAATAATACTATTAGTTGTAGCTATACCAGCAGCTTATGTTTTATCAAGATTTGAATTTAAAAGTAAAAAGATTTTAAATTTACTATTTTCAGCAGGGTTATTTATAAATGTAAACTATATTGTGGTTCCAATATTTTTACTGGTATTAGATGGAGAGAAGTTAGTTAGAGAAATCTTTGCTGTGCCAACAAGTATGACTGTGTTTTTAGATAGTAGAATAGTAGTTAGTATAATTTATGCAGCAACAGCACTACCATTTACAATATATTTACTAATGACATTTTTAAAATCATTACCTAAAGCATATGAAGAAGCAGCTTATGTTGATGGTTGTAGTAATTTAAAAACCTTAATTCACGTTATAATTCCTATGGCCAAGCCTAGTATAATAACAGTTATATTATTTAATTTCTTAGCATTTTGGAATGAATATATAATTGCTTTAACTATGCTACCTAATAAGGCAAAAACACTACCACTAGGATTAATAAATTTAATGCAAGTTCAAAAGACTGCAACTGATTTTGGTGCTTTATATGCAGGATTAGTTATAGTTATGATTCCAACAATAGTTTTATATATATTAGTTCAAAAGAAATTAACAGAAGGTATGACTGTAGGCGGTATAAAAGAGTAATATAGGAGGATGAAAATGAGCAAGGGAAGAGTTACAATTCCAACAGATGATAATTTTATAAAAGAGACTATGGAAATAGCAGAAAAATGGGGAGCAGATGCAATACGTGACTGTGATGGCTTTAAGCTTCCAAAAGAAATAAAAGGTTTAGCAGAAAAAATATACTCAACTTATTTTGTAGCTCGTGGAGATAATGAATGGGCAGAAGAAAATATAGAGGAATTACAACAAACTTATTTAATGACTAAGCATCATTTAGCAACAAGTGAAACATTGACTATAAATATAATGGATGGATATTTCAATCAGCAAGTAAAGCCAGATTCTTATCACGATGTTAAGGAATTTTGGGAAGTTATAGATAGAACTACAGGTGAAGTTATAGATTTAGATAAGTGGAGTTACAATGATGAAACTCAAGAAGTAACAATAAAAGATACTAAGAAATGGCACGAGTACACAGTTTCATTTTTAGCTTACTGTATATGGGACCCTACTCAAATGTATAATCACATAACAAATGATTGGGGAGACAAGCCTCATGAAATGCCATTTGATGCAAGAAAACCAAAAACTAATAAGCATATTTTTGAGGCTATGCATAAGTGGTTAGATGAACATCCAGAAACTAATGTGGTTAGATTTACAACATTTTTCTATCACTTTACACTAGTATTTAATGATAGAGCAAAGGAAAAGTTTGTTGATTGGTTTGGATATAGTTCAAGTGTAAGTGCAGAAGCCTTAAGAGAGTTTGAAAAAGTTAAAGGATACAAGCTTAGACCAGAAGATATAATTGATGAAGGATATTATAATAGCACATTTAGAGTACCAAGTAAGCAATATTTAGATTATATAGATTTTCAACAACAATTTGTAGCTAAAAATGTTAAAAAGCTTGTTGATATAACTCATGAGCATGGAAGAGAGGCTATGATGTTCCTTGGTGATAACTGGATAGGAACAGAACCATATGGTAAATACTTTGAGAGCATAGGGTTAGATGGCGTTGTGGGATCTGTTGGTAGCGGTGCAACTCTTAGAATGATTTCTGATATTCCAGGAGTCAAATATACAGAAGGACGTTTTTTACCATATTTCTTCCCAGATACATTTTATGAAGGAAATGATCCAACTATAGAAGCAAGAGAAAATTGGTTAACAGCTAGACGTGCAATAATGAGAAAGCCAGTAGATAGAATTGGGTATGGTGGATACTTATCCTTAGCTTATAAATTCCCTAAATTTGTAGATTATATAGAAAGTGTATGTGATGAATTTAGAGAGATATATGAAACTATAGATGAAAATAAGCCTTATTGCGGACTAAAGGTTGCTGTATTAAATTGTTGGGGTAAGATTCGTACATGGCAAACACATATGGTAGCTCATGCATTATGGTATAAACAAATATATTCATATCTAGGAGTAATTGAGGCTCTAAGTGGTATGAGTGTTGATGTAAGCTTTATAAGCTTTGATGACATAAAAGATAATGGAGTTCCAGAAGGAATAGATGTAATTATAAATGCAGGTGATGCAGGCACTGCTTTCAGTGGTGGAGAAAAATGGCTTGATGAAAGTATAATTACTAAAATAAGAGAATGGGTTTATAATGGTGGTGGATTTATAGGAATAGGAGAACCATCAGCAGTATTAAATGGAGGACATTACTTCCAACTATCAGACGCTTTAGGTGTAGATAAGGAGTTAGGTTTTTCATTAAGCACAGATAAGTATTTTAAAGAAGAATTAGATAAGCACTTTATAACAGAAGATATATTTGAAGATGTAGATTTTGGTGAAGGTCAAAAGAATGTGTATGCAACGAAGGAATCTACAGAAATAATTAAATATATAAATGGAGATTTATTAGCGTCCTCAAATAACTACGGAAAAGGACGTGCTGTATATTTAGCTGGATTGCCATATTCAGTTCAAAATACACGTATTTTAACAAGAGCGTGCTTCTATGCAGCTAATAAAGAAAATGAAATGAAGAAATGGTATTCAGATAATCCTTATTGTGAAGTATCAGCTTATTTGGAATCAAATAGATATGCAGTTATAAATAATTCTAATGAAAAACAAATATCCAAAGTTTATGATGGAGAAGGAAAAGTTACTAATATGGAGTTAGAGCCTACAGAAATTAGATGGATTGATATAAAATAGAAAAGTGTTAAATTCATACTGTTAAAAATTGAATTTATATAAAAACTTTTTATCATATCCTTAAAGGGGGAATAAAGATGGTAAAAAATATAATTTTAACTATATTATTTTTCTTATCTATGTTTTTAGTTATTAGAGGTAATTCAATTAATGGATATTTAGGTTTATTAATGATATTTATAGGCATGGCTGGAGTTATAACAGAGCTATATGTCTATAATAAAAAGTATCAATAAAATATAAAATTATATTGATAATATAAGCAATATTAATAAATAAAAAAGCAAGAATAGTATATAAATAACGTTTACAAAGTAATAAAATTAAATCATAAGTTATTAATTGGTATATTTAAAAGGGGAAAGGGAGGAAATCTAATGAAAAAAAGAACATTAGCATTATTATTAAGCTCACTTATGGTAGTATCTACCCTAACTGGATGTGGAGGAAAAACTACAAGCCAAGGATCTTCTGATGAAAAAGCTAAAACTTTAAAAATTGCCGCTTTCGAAGGGGGATATGGAAAAGTTTATTGGGAAAAATTAAAAGAAAACTTTGAAAAGGCCCATGAGGGAGTAACAGTGGAATTAACTGTAGCTTCTAATATAGAAGAAGTTATCCGTCCTCAAATTCAATCAGGAAATATTCCAGATTTTATATATCTAGCAACTGGAAGAAAAGATGCATTAACTGAAACTTTTATTAAAGAAGAAAATTTACATGAGTTAACAAATGTTTTAAATATGAAGGTTCCAGGAGAAAATGTAACAGTAAAAGATAAATTATTACCAGGATTCGTTGATAGTTATGCTACAAATCCATATGGCGATGGAAAAACTTATTTAGCACCATTATTCTATAGTCCAACAGGATTATTCTATAATAAAGCATTATTTAAACAAAAAGGATATGAGCTTCCAAAAACTTGGGATCAAATGTTTGCTTTAGGTGATAAGGCAAAAGCTGATGGAATATCATTATGGTCATATCCAACTGCAGGATACCTTGATTGTATGATACCACCAATACTTGCAGCTTCAGGTGGAGTAGATTCATTTAAGGATGCTATGAATTACAAAGAAGGGTTCTGGACTTCAGAATCAGCAACAAAAGCTTTAGAAACAATAGGAAAGCTTAAAAACTACTTAGATCCAACAGTTGTAGCTAATGCTAACAATCAAGGATTTAAAAATAATCAACAATTAATTTTAGACAACAAAGCTTTATTCATTCCAAATGGAACTTGGTTGCCAGATGAAATGAAGGATGCTCCAAGAGCAGAAGGTTTTGAATGGGGATTCATGCCATATCCAGCATTTAAAGATGGTGGAGATCAATACTCTGTAAGCTTTATTGAACAAATGTATATTCCGAAAGATGCTAAGAATAAAGAGTTAGCAGAAGAGTTTATGGCTTATATGTATAGTGATGAAGCAGTTGAAATTGTAGCTGAAAATGCTAAAGCTGTAGTTCCTGTTAAGGGATCTATGGAAATTGCAAGTAAGCATTTAGATCCATTACAAGTTGAACTTTTAAAGATGTATGATAATGGAGCTAAAGCTTTAATGGGAGTATTTGCAGCAACAAAACCAGTTGAAGGATTAACATATTCTGATGTATATGTTGGAACAGTTGACTCAGTAATGACTGGAGACAAGACAGTCGCAGATTGGCAAAAATCATTACAAGAAGCAACAGATAAGATGAGAGCTAATATAATCAAATAGATAGTAAAAAAAGTAGAATGCTAAGTCAACCTTGGCATTTTACTTTTTTGTTTTTTTATAGTTTTATATGACAATATCCATCAGGATTTTTCTTTAGATATTTTTGATGATATTCCTCTGCCCTATAATAGTTAATTAAAGGTTCTACCTGAGTAACTATTTTCTTATCATATTTTTTTTGCTGATCATCTCTACTTTTTAATATTATAGGTAAATCAATTTCATCGAAATAGTATATTCCAGTTCTGTATTGACTTCCAACATCAGGACCTTGTCTATTTAATACTGTAGGATCTATTATTGACCAATATTCATCTAATATATTTTCCAATGATGTTTCATTTTCATTATATTTAACTAAACAAACTTCTGCAAAGTAAGTATTTTTATGACATACATCCTCATAAGTTGGATTTTCAGTTCTTCCATTCGCATACCCAACTTCTGTTTCAATAATTCCATTTAATCTAGATAAAAATTCCTCAACTCCCCAGAAGCAACCTCCAGCTAAAACTATCTTTTTCATTTAATCAACTCCTTTATACTAAAGTGTTCAAATTATTTAAATATATTATACATCTATAAATGAAATAGTACATATTTATTTAAAAGATATATAGACATCCATTTTCTCTTCTGTAATTTGATCTATCAATTTTTCTAATGATACTTTAGTGTTAGAAATTACTTTATTATATATGTCATTAGTTTTCATAGTAGTTTCAAAATTTTTATAAACTTCATTTTGCATAGCCTCAAATTCCTCTGAAGTTAATTTGATTTCACCAAATCTCAGTAACCCATTAGAAGCGTCTTCATAAACAGTTTTATCTCTATCTATATTAATACTAAATATTTCAGGCTTAGATAGACTGAAAGTAATCTTGTTTTTTTCATTTTCTATGTTAATATCATCAGTTGTAATTTGTGATAAGTCTATAGAATATGAGCATTTAGCAAAAATTTTTATCCTTTTAAACTTTTGAAATATTTCAAAGTCTCCCCAGCTTTTGTCTATAGTTATTACTTGGGAAAGCTCTACTTCAAGTGGAATTATTTTATTTACATTTCTTATTTCTCTAATTAAGCTTTCTTCAGAACTTATTTTTAAGTTATTAATATTTCGATATTTTATTTTATTTGAGTGAGATTTATATACCCAAAATAGCTTGCAAATTAATAAAATTAGTATTAGCACAAGTGAAAATTTAAAATAATTTCTTATTCTTTTTTTATTTTTACTTCTTTTAAATAACTTTAAAATGATCATATAAACTCCTAAGATAATTAATTACAATTAATTATATGATGGTTACATTTTAATAATGAATATACCGTATTAACTTCAGTTATTTGATAAATTAGTCGAATATAATATGTTGTGTATCAGGCTATTTTATCGGTATAATATAATTAAGTGTAGACATATATGTAGCTTAGGAGAATTTGTTATGAGTGAAAACAGAGGAATAAGTATAGATTTAGTAAAAGGAACATTTAGTGATTATATTATAAAAGATAAGAATAATATATTTATAGGAAGGTTTACTATAGTTGAATTAGATAAGGATAATAAAAAATGCACTGTCAAACTTAAGTTTTATAGAGAAAAAAAATATGATTTACTAAAAGAAACGGTACAAAGTATATTAAGAGCTGTATTTAAGGATACTAATATTTATAAAACTAATATACTTGTAGATGAGAATATCGAATACAAGGTATTTTTAGACTTAGGGTTTACTTTAGAAGGGATATTTACCGAAAATCTTTTTTCTAATGGGGTATTTTTAGATGAGTTAAGTTTTGGAATTAATAGAAATGAATATAATAATCAAAACAGAAATTTTATGGTTGAACTAAAAGGTGCAAATATAACTGTAAAAAACTTTACTCCAGATTGTGCTGAAGACTTATTAAATTATTATCTAGAAAATAAGGAACATTTAAGCAATTATGAACCTAGTAGAGATAATACTTTTTATACTTATGAAGTTCAAAAGGGTATATTATTAGAAAACTATAAAAATTTAATGAGTGGTACTGGGGTAGACTTAGGAATATATAAGGATGATAAGCTAATAGGGAAAATTAAACTATCAAATATAGTTTATGGAGTTTTCAAAAGTGGAATAATAGGTTATTCTATTGATAAAGATTTTCAAGGAAAAGGATATATGAAAGAAGCTGTTAAGTTAGTTTTAGATTATGCTAAAGATGAATTAGAACTACATAGAATAGAGGCATCCGTTCTAACCGATAATGAAAAATCTAAATCTGTTCTTGTTGGCTGTGGATTTGAAGAAGTAGGTTTAAATAAAAAATATTTATTTATAAATGGAGCTTGGAGAGATCATATAACCTTTTTTAAGATATTAGAAAAAAGTTAACTATTATTTTTAATAAAGGAAGGGGAGTCATGAAGGAGATTATATTAAATAATAATGCCACTGTAGTAAAATCTTTCAATAACAATATATTACTTGTAAGAGAAAAAGGAAAAGAGAAAATACTATTTCAAAAAGGAATAGGTTTTAGTAAGAAGACAGGAGATATTATTCAAAAAGGAACTACAGTTGAAAAAGTATTTATAATTGAAGATGAGGATAATCAAAGAAACTTCGATGAGATATTAACTAGAGTAGATACAAAGTTAATAGCATTAGTTGAAGAAATGATTGCTGAAATAACAGATGAATTAGGCGAAGAACTTAATGAAAACATTCATATAGGATTAATAGATCATTTATTTTATGCGATAAAGAGATTAGAAGATAATGAAGAAATACAAAATCCTTTTTTAGTAGAAATAGAAACTCTATATAGTAGAGAATTTGAAATGGCTAGTGAATTAGCTAACAGAATAAGTGAGGAATTGAAGCTAGATATACCTGAGGGAGAAAAGGGGTTTATAACACTTCATATCCATTCAGCGAGGAATAATGGTAAATTGTCTAACACTATAAAATACAGCTTTTTAAGCAATTCTATAGTTCAGCATGTTGAAGATAGATTAAATATAAAAATTAATAAAAGATCATTAGATTATGCTAGATTTCTTACACATATAAGATTCGCTATAGAGAGAATTATAACTAATTCACCTATAAAAAATGATTTAATAGATGCAATAAGAGAAAAATATCCTTTATCATATAAGATTGCAGAAGAGACTAGAAAAATAATTTGTAGAGTATTAGATATTTCAAGTGTGTCAGAAGATGAAGTTGCATATTTAGCTATGCATATAGAAAGATTTAGGGCTTCCATAATAAAATAAAAATCAGCCATTTTGAATTATGGCTGATTTTTATTTTATTGCTATTATATACTATACTTCAAAATTTACAACTACAGTTTTACCAGCAACAACAGCTCCACTTTCAACTGGAGTTATTGATTTAGTAGCATCAACATTAGTTATTAATACTGGTGTTGCAAGAGATAATCCTTTGCTTAAGATTAAATCCCTGTTTATTTTTATTAGCGGTGTACCAGCTTTAACTTTTTTACCTTGTTCAACTAGTTGTTCGAAGCCTTCTCCATCAAGAGAAACAGTTTCTAATCCTATATGAACAAGTAATTCTAAGCCGTTTTCTAGTGTCATAGCAAAAGCATGCTTAGTTTTGAATACAAGAGTTAATTCTCCATCTGCTGGAGCAACAATAGTATCTCCTTCAGCCATTATAGCCATTCCATCACCAGCTAATTTTTCAGCAAAAACTGGATCTGGAACTTCTGATAGAGGAATAGCTTTACCAGAAACAGGAGCAACAAGTGCTTTAGAATTAACTAGAACTTCTTCATTATTAGGTTCTGATTTAAATAAATTCTTAATAAAATTAAACATAGTACTTCCTGAATATTCAGGAACCCACATCCTTTCTACTACATATTTTGACGAGCATATTAATTAATATTTATAGTATTTATTAATATTAAGGAATAAATACATTAATATTAAAAACAAAAGGCATAAGTCCTAGAAGATAAGGTGGACTCATGCCTGATTAAACAGTAACACGTCTAGTATGATTATATATATAGTTATTAAGTGTTGTCAATAAACTAAATTTAAAAAAGATAATGAAATCGTTAGCAAAATTAAGTATATTCAATATAATTAATGAAACCTTAAGAAAGTGATTCATAAATACGAAAAAACAATTAAAAAATCTATTGAAAACAATAACATAAAATGATACAATGAGTGTATAAATAAAATATGTACAAATTTAGGCGTGTTATCAATTAGTTGAGCATGAGCCGAAAAGGATTTATATATCTATATATCCTTTTCGGCTTTTTTTATTTTTACAAGGGAATTATATTTTACAGCTGCTTAGATTTGTATATAAAATTTTAAGGAGGATTTATTATTATGATGAAGTATCTTCAAAGACTAGGAAAATCTTTAATGCTTCCAGTAGCAGCATTACCAGTTGCAAGTATATTAATGGGTATTGGTTATTGGATTGACCCTACAGGCTGGGGAGCAAACAGTGTAATATCTGCATTTTTAATAAAGGCAGGTGGAGCACTAATTGATAATATGGCTATTCTTTTTGCAATTGGGGTATCAGTTGGGATGTCAGATGATAATGATGGTACAGCAGGGTTAGCAGGTTTAGTTTCATGGCTTATGATTACAACTTTATTAAGTCCAGGAGCAGTTGCAATGTTTAAAGGAATAGATGTTAAAGATGTAGCACCTGCATTTGGAAAAATTCAAACTCAATTCATTGGTATAGTTGCAGGTTTAATTGGAGCAACATGCTATAATAAATTTAAGAACACGAAACTACCAGATGCATTAGGGTTCTTTAGTGGTAAGAGAAGTGTTGCAATTGTTACAGCGGCATCTTCAATATTAGCAGCTTTAGTTTTATTCTTTGTATGGCCAGTTGTTTATGGAGCATTAGTAGCATTTGGTGAAGCAATTATATCAACAGGGCCTATTGGATCAGGTATATATGCATTCTTTAATAGATTATTAATACCTACAGGGCTTCATCATGCACTTAATTCAGTTTTCTGGTTTGACGTTGCAGGAATAAATGATATAGGTAAATTCTGGGGAACTTTAGGTGGCGGAGTACATGGTCAAACAGGTATGTACATGACTGGATTCTTCCCAGTAATGATGTTCGGATTACCAGCAGGAGCATTAGCTATGTATCATACTGCTAAAGATAAGAAGAAGAAGGCTGTAGCAGGATTACTATTAGCAGCAGCATTATCTTCATTCTTTACTGGTGTTACAGAACCATTAGAATTTGCATTTATGTTCTTAGCTCCAGGACTATATCTAGTACATGCTGGATTAACAGGTATATCAGCAATAGTTTGTACATTATTACCAATAAGGTCTGGATTTAACTTCAGTGCTGGTTTTGTTGATTGGTTCTTAAGCTTTAAGGCACCTATGGCAGAAAATCCACTTTGGTTAATACCAATTGGATTAGCATTTGGAGTTATATATTATGTAGTATTTAGATTTGTAATTACTAAATTCAATTTAAAAACTCCAGGTAGAGAAGATGATGAAGAAGAATTTACAGAAAATTTAGTAGTAAATGGAGATATGAATGAATTAGCTAAAGCATATATAGAAGCTTTAGGTGGAAAAGAAAATATAGTTTCAGTAGATAACTGTGTTACTAGATTGAGAGTTGGAGTTAAAGATAACTCTATAATAAAAGATAAAAATTTAACAACTTTAGGAGCTAGAGGAGTTATAAGACCAGGAAAAGGAAACATTCAAGTAATAGTAGGAACAAATGTACAATTTGTTGCCGATGCTGTAAAGTCAGAATTAAAGAGATAATAAATAAAGTTAAATAGAAAATTAAATAAAAATAGAAGGTGCAGGAATAAAATGACTCCTATAGCAGGGATATTTTAAAAGTGTGCCTTCTTTTTTAAAAATTTATAGCTTATTTCATATTATTATTTAGAATATATACAATATAATTAGTATAAATTTATAAAACATATAATTAACTTATCCAGGTGTATCAATAATAGAAAAAACAAGAAAATAAGAGAAAAAAATAGTAATTAGAATATAAATTTAGCAAATAGAGTATATTTCATGATAGGGGGATGATATAACATGATATTATATCTCTTGTGCTCAGCAAAACAGATGAGCAAAACAAGTAAATATAAAGATTTAAATGAAAGTTTACTTTATAAAATTGGTCTTTGAAAATTGAACAGAATATAAGTTAAGTAAAAAACCAGCAATTCTTTTAGACGTCTTAAAATTAAGACTCAAAGTAATTTGAGCAAAGAGATTAAACTTTTTATTGAGAGTTTGATCCTGGCTCAGGACGAACGCTGGCGG
>NZ_BAAAAV010000011.1:0-131836 GCF_054768095.1 Clostridium sp. CTA-7
ATCGAACTCACGTAACTTGCTTGGAAGGCAAGGGCTCTACCATTGAGCTACACCCGCATATTATGTTTTAAGTGGTCGGGGTGACAGGGATTGAACCTGCGACCTCATGGTCCCAAACCACGCGCGCTCCCATCTGCGCCACACCCCGATATCCTCTATATCTTTCAGCGACAATGTTTATTCTACAATAGGAATAGCAATCCGTCAATACATTTTTAAAAAAATAATCTATATATAAGAATTTTAGAGGTTTAAATAGATATTTAAAAATAATGCCTATTTATAACGGATTGCATAAAATTTATCATTCTATTTCTTTTAAATAAATCTTAGTTTTATTGTTATCTAATATTTCTATAAATCCCAAAGTCTTCTTAGCTCTTCCATAAGGTAGTGTTACACTTCCTGGATTCATTATAGTTAATCCATCATGTTCACTTATTAAGGCCTTATGAGAATGTCCAAAAAGAACTATGTTAGCACCTACTTCTTTTCCCTTATAGAATATAGTATTATATTCATTCTTTACATTATACATATGTCCATGAGTAATAAATAGTTTCAAACCCATTATTTCAATAATTCTTTCACTGGGATAATCCATAGTAACATCACAATTCCCTTTAACTGCATAGATCTCTCCCTTAAAATCATCCATTAATATTTTTATATCTGATGCCCCATCTCCACAATGTAATATAATATCTACATCTACTAAATACTTTTTTATAGAAATTAAAGATGAAACCTCATAATGAGAATCACTCAATACAGCAATCTTCATATTCTTCCTCCTATAAAAGTTCTTTTATAATTGCATCAACTTTTTTTAAAGCAGCCCCTCTATGGGATATTTCATTTTTTTCTTTAATTGTCATCTCTGCTAATGTCTTATTAAGAGGTTCATACAAAAATAATGGATCGTATCCAAAACCATCTTTTCCTCTTCCCTCTTCTAATATATATCCCTCTACCGTTCCAGTCACTGATTTATATGATTTTTTTTCATCTATTAAAGCTAGTTGACATACAAATCTAGCTTTTCTATTTTTATAACTAACGCCCTTTAATCTTATAAGTAATTTCTCATTATTTTTCTTATCATTTCCATGTTCTCCTGCATATCTTGCTGAGTAAACTCCAGGTTCTCCATTTAAGTATTCAACTTCTAAACCTGAATCATCTGACATTACGATAAAATCGCTTTCGCCTCTGTTTATTAATTCTTTATATATCTCTTCGCTTTTCTTTTTTGCATTTTCTTCAAATGTTATACCATCTTCTTCTACATCTATATCTACTCCTATATCATTTAAAGAAAGTACTTTAAGTGGTATATTTTCTAAGACTTTTTTTATTTCTTTTATCTTTCCTTGGTTATTGCTTGCTATTATAAGTTTCTTCATAAGTATTACTTACCTCCAGTACCTATCCAAAGGGCATCCATCTTTAAGGATTCTTTTTGTATTTGTACCATTTGTTTTATTCCCTTTTGTGCTAAATCCAAAAGTTCATTTAAATCACTTCTACTAAATGGTGATTCTTCACCAGTACCTTGTATTTCTATGAATTCACCTTCATCTGTAGCTATAACATTCATATCAACCTTTGCATTAGAATCTTCTTCATAACATAAGTCTATAACTTTTTCATTCTTTACTATTCCTACACTAGTTGCACTTACAAAGTTTCTTATTGGATAAACATCAAAAGGTTTCTCCTTATGAAGCTTATTTATAGCATCTACCAAAGCTACAAAAGCTCCAGTTATTGATGCAGTTCTAGTTCCACCATCAGCTTGAATAACATCACAATCTATCCATATTGTTTTTTCTCCAAGTGCTTTTAGATCCATAACTGACCTTAAAGCTCTTCCTATTAACCTTTGTATCTCCATAGTTCTTCCATCCAGCTTTAGTCTAGCTATATCCCTAACTTTTCTAGTTCCTGTTGATCTTGGAAGCATATTATACTCTGCTGTTATCCAACCTTCTCCCTGCCCCTTTAGAAAAGGTGGAACTTTATCCTCTATGGATGCAGTACAAATCACCTTTGTATCTCCAACCTCTATTAATACAGATCCCTCTGCATATTTTGTATATCCTCTAGTTATTTTTGTAGTTCTTACTTGTTCATTTTTTCTTCCATCTATTCTCATGATTTGCCTCCAATTCTTAATATTATTAAAATTTATGCACTATTTTAATATTAACCTCATATTATTAATATAAGGATTAATGAAGAGGTGAATAAATTGCGATATATAGGACCATTTTTTAGAATGAATAAACTATCCCCAAAAGAAATTAACGGCCAACTTTTTCACTTATCAAAAGAGGCCATAAGGACATTAGTCCTTGAATCAAAATGTGGATTAGTAGATTCAATTAAAAATTATAAAAAAACATCGTCCTCCATTGATATTACCACATCTGGTAATTTTTCTCCACTACTATGTATATATAGAAAATCTTCTCCTAATTATATTCATAGTAAAAACTATAATGGGTTTGATGAGGATTCCTTTAAAAAGGATATATCTCCAATAACTAATGCATTAATGACTACATCCATACTACAATTAACTACTTATTACTCAAGATTTAAAGATGCTGATGAAAGATTATATTCTTATTCTCAAGTATATAAGAAACTAGCAAGAGAACAACTTGATTTTTATTCAATGAACTTAAGAAACAATGAAGGAGTATTTATCGAAAAGAAAAATCTGTCTGAAAATAACCATAAAGGCTTTAACCTTTCAGATAAAAGCAATAAATTTAAGTTTTCTGACCAAGCCTGCATGATGGTTGCATATAATCTATATTCAACATTATTTCCAGAAGATGAAATTTCAGAAGACTATAATAAATTTTCATTAGAAATATTACAAATGCTTATAGAGTTTAAGGAAAAAATTTACGAATGTTCTTTCGAGGAAATATGTAAAATACTTACATCCATTAATATTTTTTATAGTTTTTCAAAAAATTTAGACTCTCAAATATTAATTATTGATTTAACAGATTTTCTAATAAATAAATTTGATGAAAAAGACTACTATGTCGATTCTTTAGATTTTACGTGCTTATTTTGCATAAACTTGATGCTATCATTTAAACATACTCAAATGATTACATTTAACGAAAAGGCAAGGGAAATAAATAATAAACTAGTATCTTTATATGATGATGAAAAGGAAGTTTTCCTTAAACTTTCTGGTAAGAAAGAACTGAAATACTCATGTTTTGATGTTACTTTCTATTTCTTAGCTATTATTATCTATGCAAAAGAATCCAATAGATATGGTGAATATAGAAATATGATATCATCATTGTATAGAAAGTATTTTATTAACTCAGGTTTAATAACTTGTTGGCCAGAGGCTCCTACATTAGATGATGCTGAAAGATATAAGGGTTTAACATTAAATTCAGCTGATATGCTAGAAGAAAACTTTTTTAGAATGCCAACAACATCAACACCAACTAACTTGGGAATAGCTCCTATTTTTAATAAAAGTATTTCTTACTCTAAAAAAAGAGATTCATTTTTATCATCAAGTTCTTCATTTGATAGCTTTAAAAATATGTATATATATCAATTAATAATTTTTCTATTTAAAGATGACTTTATGAATGAAATAAAACTTATTACATCAGACTCTCCAAAAAAACTAAGTGATAGTACAGATTCTGCTAGTGAACTTACAATCAATGATGTAGCTGATGACCTTACTCAAAGTAATATAACTGCTGTTGAAGAAGAAGAGTTTCTAAACCCTGAAATTAATGAATAATTTGATAGAGATACACTAAATATATAAAACAAATCATAAAGACCTTGGTGTAGCCTTAGTCTTTATGATTTTTCTATTTTATTGTAATCTATATTCCCATTTCCATCTAATATCATATTTTTTATTCTACTATTTACGGCTATATTATCATTGTAAAAAACTAAAGGAAGCATTTGATAAGTATTAAATAATTCATCTTCAAGCTTAGAAAATGTATTTAATTTTTCCCCTTCTGTCTTAGCTAATAGTAATTGACTTCTATGCTTTTCTGGAAGAAAGTTTATAAGCACACTATATATAGAGTTATTAGATGATATACTTGAATCTCCTTGAATTAAAGCTATATTATAATAATTTACATCCTTTATTGAAGTAACTTCTTCTTTTGTTATAAGCTTGTAACTTAAGTATATATCAGTATTATTTTTAAACCACTCAACAATATACTCACAAATTTCCTTATTTTGAGTACTTTCTTCTGCAACTAATACAACTTCTTCAGGTTTATCCCATTGAACTATTTCATTACTCATAACTTTTCTTGCTTGAAGCTTTAGTAAATCTTCTTTATCTTCTCTAAAGTAACTTCCTTCTGCTAATCCTATAAACATACTATTTTCTAATTGATACTGTTCCATAGATCTATTTAATAATCTATATATATCTTTTTTGCCTTCTAATGGTATAATATCGGAATTGGGGTTAAAGGTTAAATACATAGCTTTATTTGATTCTAAAGTTATAAGCCTATTTTCTCTACTCAATCGACTTAATTGGCTTTTAGGTGGATTGATAACTATATCCCTTCCCCCTACTTCAAAAGCTGCCATAGCTAATTCTTCACCTTCATCATCCACAATTTTTATAGTTTCAACTAACTTAGGATTTATATTGCTATTTCTTTTAAGTGTTAATTCTGTTATTGTCATTTCTGAAATTTCATAACATCCTGAATAAATTAACTTATCATAATTTTGTTTTATATTTTCCCATAACAAAACATTTTTTCTAAGTCTATATTGTGGTTCAGTTAGCTCTTTAATAAACTTGTCATCCTTAGAATTTAATCTAAATACAACATTATCCTCACCAGCTCTTATTCCAACATTTTCAGTAAATGACCCTTCTCCATCTCTAAAGTTTTTAGCTCCATATACATTTAATAAAGCTCCTATATTTTTTTCATTTTCCTCTGTCAATATTTCTCTAAAAAAGGCTACTATATCTTTTGGTGTTATTTGGGTTCCATCACTCCAATAAATATCTGATTTTATTTTAAAGTCATACTCTAATCCATCTTCGCTAACTTTAACACCTTCTGATAATGAAGGTACTATATCTTTAGAAGCATTTAATTCAACTAATCCCCTACTAGTTGCACATACTATATCCTGTACTCTTTTATCTAAATTTCCTACAGATTTAAAGTCAGATGGCACTGAAGATACTGAATATGTAAATACTTCTTTGTTTTCAGTTGTTTCCTTATTTACTACCTCTATAAACCCCAGCAAAAATCCAATCAATAATACTGTAGATATTACTAATAATATTACTTTTTTCATATATGCTTCTCCTTCTGATTAATATCTTTTTTAAATTATAGACATTTAAGCTAAATACTAATCATGAATATGAAATTTTATACATTTATTTTAATTTAATCTAAATTATATTATTTTCTATGATATAATATTTTTATATAAAAATTTGGAGGTAATATAATATGGACTTAGCTGTTCAAATTTTTCAAATAGTATTCTATAGCATAGGTACTTTGTTTATGATAACTTTCTCTATAATAGGAATATGGAGCTTCATTATCTTTAATAAAACGCATAAAGCTAGAAGAATACAAAATTATCTTTTAGAAAAAATATATCAAGCCATTAATCAAATAACATATAAAAGTAGCAGTTCTCTTAATGAAAATTCTGATGAAGAATTACTTGGCGTTGATGATTTAATAGATGAAGATGAGAATTAAAGTTTTCAATTATAATTAAATAGAGATGATAAAAATAAAAATGTACTTTATAGAATAAACTTTTTAAAAAGTCTCTTCTATAAAGTACATTTTTATACCCTATCTTTTTTATTTGAAAATAAATACAATTTCATACTAAATAAAACTTTGTAAATTTTATTTTTCAAAGGTTGTAATTACCTTAAATAAGTCTCCATCTATTTCTATATCAAAAGTACCGCCTTGTAATTCAACTATGCTTTTAGCTATTGCAAGCCCTAGTCCAGATCCCTCTGTACTTCTTGATTTATCTCCTCTTTTAAATCTTTCAACAATCTCTTCAGCTGTAAAATCTAACTGATATGATGAAATATTTTTCATTATTACAGATACTTCTTTTTCTTCACTTATAACTTCAATATATACCCTAGATTTTTTCATTGAATATTTAATTATATTATTTATTAAATTTTCAAATGCTCTAAATGTTTTTCTTCCATCTAAAAATAATATAGTTTTTTCATCTGGCCATTTAGTTATTATATTTAATTCTGCTAAAGATATTTTTTCTTCTAACTCGCCTAATATTTGTCTAAGTAATGATACTATATTTAAATCTTCTTTTTGAAGTTCTATACTACCTGATGCAACTTTTGAAGCTTCAAATAAATCTTCTATTAAAATTTTAAGCCTTTTTGATTTAATATCTAAAACATCTATATATTTATCTCTTTTTTCTTGTGATAAATTTTCTTCCTTTAATAAACCTACATAATTTATTATAGATGTAAGAGGCGTCTTTAAATCATGAGATACATTTGTAATTAATTCACTCTTCATTCTTTCGCTTTTTATAGCCTTACTTACAGATTCTCTTAATCCATCTTCTATATTTATAATATTCTTTTCTATATCTTTAAGAATAATCATTTGATTATCTTTAACTTCTTTTTCATACTCTCCATTTGTAATTTGATTTGATTTGATTTTTAATACATTCACTTCTCCAAGTATTGTGATTATATAGGCAGTCAATAATATCATATATAAAATGACATATGTTTGCGCTGTTAATACTATATTATATGGCCAGTAGTAATAATGTATAATAATTACTTTAATACACACTAATGCTAATATTGTTAGCAATATTAATATGCTTACTTTTACTCCTGTAGCTTTTATCATATAACATTGTTTAATTTTATTTATTACGATAACTAAAAATTCTTTTATCATAAATTTAATAGGCTTCTGCTTTTTTCTTATAATTAGTATTATATCTTTTATGAATAAGGATGTTAATATTACAAATATTAATGTAGATAGTATTATAAAATTAGAATATAGCCCTCCATCATAATATACAATAACATTATATCTTAATTCATTTATAAGAAATATTAGCAAAATAGGAATTATAATTTTTATATCCATTGGTAATTTTTTATACATAATTACTAAATATTTTTTTAATATAAATTTACTAGAACTTCGCTTCTTACTTATAATTAATATTATATCTTTTATAAATAAATATGTTGTTAGTATAAATATTAATGTAGCCAGTATTATAAAATTACAATACAGTCCTACATTATAGTTAGGGATAACATTATACAGTAACTCATTTATAAGGCATATTAACAAGACAGGAACCATAATTTTTATGTCCATCGGTAGTTTTATATATAATTTTTCCATTGATTTTATTTTAATCACTCCTAATCAACTTTGAGATCTTTATTTTTTGTCGATTTTATATCCAACTCCCCAAACTACCTTTAGATATTGAGGATTTCTAGGATCTACTTCTATTTTCTCCCTAATCCTTCTTATATGTACAGTTACTGTATCTACGTTATATGCAACTTCATTCCAAACTCTTTCATATATCTCTTCTATAGAAAATACCCTTCCTAAATTGCTCATAAGAAGACTTAAAATTTTAAATTCTAGTGGTGTTAGCTTGGCCTCTTTTCCATTAACAGTTACTTCTTTATTATTATTATTTAATTCTAATCCTCCAACTATAATCTTCTCATTATTTTCCTCTTTATTTATAGAAGAAAACCTTGTATATCTTCTTATTTGTGAATTTACCCTTGCTATAAGTTCTAAGGGATTAAATGGCTTAGTTATGTAATCATCTGCTCCTAGGTTTAATGCTAAAATTTTATCTGAATCCTCCGATTTAGCAGATAGCATTATTATTGGTATTTCTTTTTCCTTTCTAAGTTCAATTGTGGCTCTAGTACCATTAAGATTAGGCATCATTATATCCATTATTATTAAATGTATACTTTCTTCTTTAGCTATTTTTAAAGCTTGTATTCCATCATAAGCAATAAATACATTATACCCTTCATTTATAAGATAAATCTCTATTGCTTCTGTAATTTCCTTATCGTCATCTACTACTAAAATGTTTAACTTACTCATAAGTCCTCCCAATGTCTTTTTATTAATATTTTACCATAATATAGATATTAAGTAACCTTGCTCTTATTAATAAGTTTAATTTGAGGAAATTAAGAAACTGCTATCATATTTATTAAAAGTTTCTTAATAAATAAAGGTACAATAAAAAATTGTACCTTTATTTATAAATTAAATTATAGTATCTATCTATTGAATTTTTAAATTCTAAAACATCAAAATATCTTCCTAATCTCAATGCTTCTTTTCCATTAATAAATAATAATAAAATAGGTAGTGAAAATATATCATGTTGTGCTGCTAACTCTTTATTTTTTATTGCATTAATTTCTAAAAATTTTATTTCATTATATTCTTTTATTAAAAATTGAACTTTTTCTTTGATAACATCACAAGCTCCACAATCTGATCCACTAAAATATATTATACTTATTGAATTATTCTTTATTAATTCCTCCATACTATCACCATCTTTTCCTTAAATTATCAATATAGCTATTATATCACTTTCACTATTTATTTATAAAATAATATTTTAAAACAAATACTAACTTAGGAGGTGAAATAAAATGAACAAGAAACTTAACTTTTTATCATTAATAGCTTTATCACTTATTACTTTTTTAACTTTAATACCATCATCTTTAGCTACAGGTAAAAGCTTAGGAGATGCACAATTTCAACTTAAGCCACTACCATACGCTTATGATGCATTAGAACCATATATTGATAAAGAAACTATGATGCTTCATCATGATAAACATGAACAGGCTTATTTAGATAATTTAAATAAAGCTATTGCTAAACATCCTGAATTATATTCTAAGGGCATAGAAGGAATCTTAAAGGATTTAGATTCAATCCCATCTGATATAAAGCAAACTGTTATAAACAACGCAGGTGGTGTATATAATCATGACTTCTTCTGGAGTATAATGAGCCCAAAGAAAAATCAAAGTCCTAAAGGAGATTTATTAAATGCAATAAATAGAGATTTTGAGTCTTATGATAATTTTAAGGCTAAATTCAAAGAAGCTGCATTAGGTAGATTTGGATCTGGTTGGGCTTGGTTAGTTTTCGATAAGGATGGTAAATTGTCTATAATTTCTACAGCAAATCAAGACTCTCCTATATCTATAGGTTTAACTCCTATTATAGGTATAGATGTTTGGGAACATGCATATTATCTTAAATATCAAAATAGACGTGCTGAATACATAGACAATTGGTGGAATGTAGTTAATTGGGAACAAGCGGAAAAAAATTATAAAAAATAATTTGAAAAATATTTGTTTTTTATATAGCTAATGCATATTTAATAAAGAGGTCTATATTATGCTTACTAAATTTCTCTAGTTTACCTTTGTTAATTACATAAAGGGGTACGCGTTTCACGCACCCCTTTTCAGATTCTTAAATTTATTAGAATATTGTGTTTTGTTCTTCTTTATCAAAGATATGAATTTTATTAGCATCAAATCCAAATTCTATTGAATCTCCAATTTTATAATCAGCACCAGTTCTTGATTTAATTATAAAGTTTGCTCCATCCTTCTTAACATGGATATATGTTTCTGCACCTAAATTTTCTTTTAAATCAACCTCTCCTTTAAAAATAACAACTCCTGGATTAGCCAACTCTTCTTTTAAATGATGAATATTTTCTGGTCTTACACCAACTATAACTTCTATATTTTCAGCATTCTTTTCTTTTACAATATTAACTTTGTCTTCTGGAATTTCAATTAATTTATCAAATACCTTAACATAGTTTTTACCATCTTTAACTAAGTTTTGTCCATATGTCATATTCATTTGAGGACTTCCTATAAATCCTGCAACAAAAAAGTTTGCTGGGTGATTATAGATTTCAGTTGGTGAATCAACTTGTTGAATAACTCCATCTTTCATAACAACTATTCTTGTTCCTAAAGTCATTGCTTCTGTTTGGTCATGTGTTACATATATAAATGTTGTATTTAACTTATTATATAACTTAGAAATTTCTATTCTCATTTGAACTCTTAGCTTAGCATCAAGGTTTGATAAAGGCTCGTCCATTAAGAATACTTTAGGACTTCTAACTATAGCTCTTCCCATAGCAACTCTTTGTCTTTGTCCACCTGATAAAGCCTTTGGTTTTCTATCTAAAAGATGTTCTATATCTAATATCTTTGCTGCTTCTCTAACTTTCTCATCTATTTCTTGCTTTGGTAGCTTTCTAAGCTTTAATCCGAATGCCATATTTTCATAAACTGTCATATGAGGATACAATGCATAGTTTTGGAAAACCATTGCTATATCTCTATCCTTTGGTGCTACGTCATTTACTAATTTATCATCAATATATAATTCTCCACCAGATATTTCTTCTAATCCTGCTATCATTCTTAATGTTGTTGATTTACCACATCCTGATGGTCCAACAAAAACTATAAATTCTCTGTCTTCAATGTCTAAATTAAAATCTTGAACTGCCTTAAACCCATTTTCATATACTTTTTGAATATTTTTCAAAGTTACGCCTGCCATAATTTTCTCCTCCAATTTTATATATTAATAAAATGCTAATGGATTAACTCTTTTAATTAAATTTGTTAAATTTTCATCCATAGCTAATTGAAATCCTACCATTCCTTGAGATGTTTTTGCCATATAAATTTTATCTTTTAACCCAGTATCCTCTAAATAAGCTTTTACAATTTTATTATTTGTTTTACCAATATTTTCTGAGTTCTTTACACTTGATATATCTCTTATATTGAAGCTCCCTATTTCTTTTCTCTTACTCTTATTCATTATTTTGAATATTACTAGCTCGTTTCCTGTAAGCTCATATTCATATTCAACTATAATCTTTCTGGATAAAATAAAAATAATTAAATATATTAAAGCAAAGACTGCTGCAATTATAAAGTTAAACATTACTAAAAACAATAGTGCAATAACTAATGATACTTTAGATAGAATATTCAATATTCGCTCTAAACTGCTATAATCTTTAGTCTGGAATTGTTCATAAAAGCACTCCACTCTTCAACCCCCTCCTTTAATATCGTTTACAAAAAGCTTATGTTTTTATTATAATGGCTTTTATTTTAAATTCAATCTTATTAAGACCATTATCAATTTTTCTTAAATTATGACTAATAAAAATTTAAATATATTGTGAAATGTTACAAAACAATAATTATTTTATTATTATTTATAAAATAATATCCAGGGATATTACTCTCTGGATATTATTTTTAGTAATAATATTTATTTAAACCTCTATCTTAATGTAAGTATAATTTTATCTAACTTTTATAACTGATAGTCTATGCAGTGCCCTAGTACACATAATATATTTAATTAAATTATCAGTATTTTCATCAAAATCAACAACAATTACAGCATCAAATTCTAATCCCTTTGCATAATATGATGGAATAAGAACTCTTCCTCCTTTATATACTACATCTACATTATTAAATGCTAGTATATTAGTATACTTCTTAAGTTCTGGAGCAATAATATTAAGTTCATCTTTTCCCTTTGTTATAATAGCAATGTTCTCATACTTCTCTTCTTGGTAATCTTCTAATAAATTCAATATAACATCTATTAAATCTTCCTTATCATCTTTAGGAACAACTGTCTCTAAAACATCAAATTCTCCCTTTCTAACAAAAGGAACAACTGCATTTTCATCTAAAAGCCTGCTTGCATACTCCATTATTTGATAAGTTGATCTATAACTTTTGTTTAGTTCAAATAACTTAAAGAATCCTCCAAATATATCCTTTAGCTTTAACATAGCTGATGCTTCTTCTGCTTTAATAAGTCTTTGGTTGGAGTCTCCTACTATAGTATAGCTTCTACATCCTGTTAATTCTTTTAAAACTATAAACTGTAACATATTATAATCTTGAGCTTCATCTATAACTATATGCTTTATTTCAGTTTTAGATTTTTTGCCTTCTAATTTTATCATTAAATAAAGAATTGCTGGTAGATCTAAATAAGATAATTCTTCAGTATTTATAAAGTCTTTATATATTTTTACAACACTTTCATTTTCTATCCAATTATCTATTTCATCTTTAGCTTTCATTACTTCTCTAATTACATCTCTTATTTCAAGCTTTCTTCTAAACTCTATATTATTTTCTTCGATGACTAATTCTTCTGCAGATAATCTTGCTTTTTCTTCTTTTGCCTTTATATTAATTTCTCTTACCTTTTCATCTCTTTTGTCTTTTATTTTAGAAATAAGTATCATCTTTATTTTATTACTTCTTCTAAATATCGGCATATATTTATAATGCTTATTGAATAACTCATCTATTTCATTTATAGAAACTATTTCTTCACCTAAAAATTTAACTGGATTAATATTAAAATAGTTTTCCTCTATATTTTCTACTTCTCTATCTAATTTTTCTATAAAATCATTTGATGACTTATATTTTATTTCATTTAGTATACTTTCATTTCCATTTAAAACTTCTTCTAGGTAATAGGTTATATCTTTCACAGCTTCTTGTAATCCTATTTCCTTATATGCAAAAGATAAAAATGTTTCATTTATTACTGCTGTTTCTCCTAAATTAGGTAAAACTTCTGAAATATAATCCATAAATATATCATTCGGACCTAAAATTAGTACTTTATCAGTTAATTGATCTCTAAAATTGTATAAAAGATATGCAATTCTATGAAGTGCTATAGTAGTTTTTCCCGAACCTGCAACACCATTAACTACAATAACCTTATTTCTATCAGCTCTTATTATTTCATCTTGTTCTTTTTGTATTGTATTTACTATATCTTTAAGTTTTTCTCCAGAATTAGATGAAAGGACCATTTGTAGTATTTCATCTTGTATATTTATATCAGAATCAAAATATCCTTCTAACTTAGCCTTTTTTATAATTAATTGTCTTCTTGATAATATATTTACTGGAATTTCTCCTTGTGGGCTTTTATAACTAGTTTTCCCAAGTACTCCTTTATAAAATAATGAGGAAACAGGAGCTCTCCAATCTACAATAACTGGATCATAAGTTCCTTCTGGTGTTAACCCATATCTACCTATATAAAGTTCTTCTGAATACCCATCATCTATAAATCCTATTTTACCAAAGTATGGTGATTCTTTAAGTTTAACAAATTCAGATAATCTTTTATCTATTGTTTTGTAGGATTCCTCCTTTATATATCTCTCATGATCGAAATACTCTATAAGTTTATCTTCATCATCTCTATATTCCTCAATATATTTTTTTCTATAGTCAAGTATATATTCTGATATGCTTTTTCTTTTTTCTATATATTTAAGTGTTTCTTCATTAAGTATATTTAATGTATTTTTTAGATTTTCTTCTTCTCTTAATAGTTCTATTTTATCCAAGAGTTATTCCCCCTTTGATTTTATATATTTGTATGATTAAGAAAGAGTGTAACAAAAAATTATGTACACCCTTTCGTTAACTATTTCATTAATCTTTTTTAAATTTCTTTTACTTCATCAAATTTCTTGTTTTTCTTATCTTTCTTATCTTTTAGTTCTGGATATTTTTCATAAACAAACTCCATAAACTCGTCTCCAAATATAGTTTCTTTCTCTAATAGATATTCTGATATTTTATCAAGCAAATCTCTATTTTCATTTAATAGTTTTCTAGTATTTTTGTGACAAGTTCTTATTATGTTTAATATTTCTTCATCTACAAGAGTTGAAGTATCATCACTACATTCTCTTACCGCTCTTCCATCTAAATATCTATTTTGAACTGATTCTAAAGCCATCATATCAAACTTATCAGTCATACCATAAATAGTAACCATACTTCTTGCTGTTTGAGTTGCTCTCTCAATATCATTAGATGCCCCCGTTGAAACGAGATTAAATACCTCTTCTTCAGCAGATCTACCACCTAATATAACCATTATTTGACTTGTTAATTCTTCTTTTGATACTAAGTATTTTTCTTCTTCTGGTAATTGCATGGTATATCCTAAGGCTCCCATAGTTCTTGGAACTATAGTTATTTTATGAACAGGGTCAGTTTTGTCTAATAAAGCTGCAACAAGTGCGTGACCTACCTCATGAAACGCTACTACCCTTTTTTCCATAGGAGAAAGTATTCTGTCCTTCTTTTCTTTTCCTGCAATTATAACTTCAACAGCTTCTCTTAAATCTTCTTGCATTACAAATTCTCTTCCATGTTTAACTGCTCTTAAAGCTGCTTCATTTACTATATTTGCAAGGTCTGCTCCAACAGCCCCTGGAGTACTCTTTGCAATTTCTTCTAGATTTACATCATCTCCAAGCTTTACCCCTTTAGAGTGTACTTTTAATATATCTATTCTTCCTTTTAAATCAGGTCTATCTACTATTACTCTTCTATCAAATCTACCAGGTCTTAATAGTGCTTTATCTAATATTTCTGGCCTATTTGTAGCTGCTAAAATAACTATAGCTTTTGATGAATCAAAACCATCCATTTGAGTTAGAAGCTGATTTAATGTTTGTTCTCTTTCATCATTTGCTTGAAGCTGAGAATCTCTGCTTTTACCTATAGAATCTATTTCATCTATAAATATTATACATGGAGCATTCTTTTCTGCTTCTTGGAAAAGATCCCTAACTTTAGCAGCTCCCATACCAGCAAACATTTCAACAAAGTTTGATCCTGAAATTGATAAAAATGGTACATTAGCTTCTCCAGCTACAGCCTTAGCAAGCAACGTCTTTCCTGTTCCTGGAGGTCCGACTAAAAGAGCACCTTTAGGAAGCTTAGCTCCTATATCAGTGTATTTTTCAGCATTATTTAAATAGTCTATTATTTCCTTTAAAGACTCCTTAGCTTCATCTTGCCCAGCTACATCATCAAAGGTTATCTTTATATCATTTTCTTTGTAAATCTTAGCATTGCTTTTACCCATTCCCATCATAGGAGGTGTTCCCATTTTTCTTCCGATTTTCCCAGCAATAAACCTAAAAATAAAGAAGAATATTATAGGAGTTATTATCCATGTAATAATAAATTCTATTATATAATTATTTTGAATTGCTTCTGCTCTAAACTCTACACCTGCTTCATTTAAAATGCTTATTAAATTAGGATCATCAACATTTCCTGTGTACAATATTTTACCGCTTATTTTATTACTACTATCTTCCTTAGGTAATATTTTTATTTCACTTGATGAAATTGTAACACTTTCAACTTCCTTATTTTCTACCATACTTAAAAACTCATTATAAGGTATTTCTTGAGTAGTCATAAAATTTTTTGTTGATGTAAAAGCGTATAAAAATAGAATTGCCATAATCGCATAAAATATTGAATACTGCTTTTTCTTATTATTATTTTCTTCTGTATTTTTATTATCCATAATTCTTCCTTTCCATATACTTATTTTACTCTATTTTTCCAATTTGATTAAAAGGATAAACCTTGATTTGTGCTTTTCCATTTATATCCTTTCCATCTATATATGGGTTAATCCAGTATCTTGAATCTTTTGACCAAAGTCTATTATCTCCTAGAAAAAAGTATTTTCCTTCTGGAACTTGGTATTCACCATTAAATTTATCCTCAGCTCCTATATAATTCTCTTCAAGCATTTCTCCGTTTACAAATACTTTACCATTTTCTATTTTTATTTTATCTCCTGGTAATCCTATAAGTCTTTTTATTAAAGACTCTTGAAGTTCTTCTGAGTAAAATACTATAATATCTCCTCTTTTAAGCTTCTCCGGATTATAGACTCTTGTAACAAAAAGTCTATCTCCAACATTTAATGTAGGAACCATAGATTCTGATGGTATTAAAACCTTGAATAGTATAAACTTATTTATAAGAACAGCTAATATTATTGCTGAGATTATTGGAATTCCCCACTCATTCATGAAGTTTTTCATAGAATTTTTATTATTTTCTTCTACTTCATTTACTTTATCTTTTTCAATCATTCTTCCCATAACCCTTTCATTATTGTATTAATTTTTTCACGCCTCAACTTCGTAGCTTCTTCGTCTATAAAGTAAAGACCATCTTTTTTAATTAAAATATCTCCTTCTTTTACTGTTCCTATTATATCACTTTTTTTAATATTAATTAAACTATTTACTTTTGTTTCTAATATAACATAATCATTCTCAATTCTATCAACTATATATTCAGTTTTATCCATAATATATTTACTATTATTCACCTCTTCACTTTTAAATCTTATATTTTAGTATATCATATTTATTATAAATTTAAATAAATAGATTAAATCTTATTAAGAATAAAATAAATAAAACCACTATGGTTTTTCATAGTGGTAGAATTTCTTAATTGAAACTAAATATATTTTTATAATTTTAATTTTGATCTCTATATTTATCCATTAAACTTCCCATTACATCTCCTGATGGAGGTGGAGTGTATGTTATAGCATTTGCACCTGCTTCTATGGTTCTCATTATAGTTTCTTCTGTAGGGCCACCTGTTGCTATTATTGGAAAGGAAGGAAATTGTTCTCTTATCTTTCTTACAATATTAGGAGTGTTTTTACCCCCTGAAACATTTAATATAGTTGCTCCTGCTTCTATTCTTTCAGCAGCATTTTCACACTCTGAAACTACAGTAACAATTACTGGTATGTCTATAGTTTCTCGTATTTTTCTTATAATATCATTTGCTGTAGGTGCATTAACTACTACGCCCATTGCACCTTTGAACTCTGCATCTAAAGCTAGATTCACTACTCTTTTACCTTGAGTTATTCCTCCTCCTACTCCACAAAATACCGGTACATCCGCTGCCATAACTAAAGCTTGAGTTATAAGTGGTTGAGGAGTAAAAGGATAAACCGCTATAATAGCATCTGCATTAGTATTTCTTATAATAGCAACATCCGTAGTAAAGAGTAACGATTTTATTCTTTTTCCAAATATCTTTATTCCAGTACATTCTCTTATACAAGAAGGAACCTCTATTACATGGCTTCTTAATATACCTTTTATCTCTGGTACTTGTTTTTGCTTCTTAACCTCCATACCAAACTCCCCCTATTTTATATTTAACTATAGTTTTTTTTCAGTTATAATTATATTATACTCCGTTAACCATATATCATATATTTAAATATATATAACCATCTAATTTTATAAAATTAATTTAATTTAATCAATAGTATTTGTTAATAATTTGAAATTATTGTGCAGAAATTTATTTTAAAATCTTGAGAGGTGATTTTTATAAGAAAAAGAAAGTTATACCCCCCTTATGTTGTTTTATTGTTAATGTATATATTTTTTATTGTTGTTGCATTTATATTAGATACACCAACTGAAATCTATTTCGGTTTAAAGAAAATAATTTTAAGTCCGGATATTTTAATAACAGATTATGTTGAAATAGGAGGAATTGGCGCATCACTTGTTAATTCTGCTTTAACAAGTATTCTCTCTATATTAATGTTAGTATTAACTGGAGTTAAGCCTAATGGATCTACAATTATGTCTTTATGGCTAATGACTGGATTTGCATTCTTCGGTAAAAATTTATTAAATATTTGGCCAATAATTATAGGAGTTTATCTTTACTCCAAGTATCAAAAAGAACCTTTTCTTAATTACACATTAGTTGCTTTACTATCAACAACTTTAGCACCTACTGTAAGTCAGCTAAGTTTTACACCATATTTTTCAACTTTATCAGGAATAACTTTAGGCTATACAATAGGTATTTGTACAGGTTTTATTTTAGCACCTATAGCTTCGCATTGTATAAAAGCTCATAATGGTTATAACTTATATAATATAGGCTTTGCTGCTGGTTTATTTGCTACTTTATTAATGTCTATACTTAGAGCTGTAGGAATAGAATTTGAGACTAGAATGATATGGAATACTGGATCTAATCACATATTTTCCATTATACTAATTATAATTTCATCATATTTAATATTAATTGGTTTATTTCATAATTCTGACCCCAAAGAAAAATTAATGTCTATAATTAAACAGCCTGGTAGATTAGTTAGTGATTTTTATTTACTCTTTGGAGAAACATGTTATATTAATATGGGTATCCTTGGATTTCTAGCTACTTTTCTTGTAATTATTTTAAACGGAGATTTAAATGGACCAACCATTTCCGGAATATTTACTATAATTGGATTTGGAGCTTTTGGTAAACATATAAGAAATGTTACTCCTATAATAATTGGTGCATTATTAGGAGCTATTATAAATATAAACCCTATAAATTCACCATCTTTAATACTTTCTATTTTATTTTCTACTGCGCTTGCTCCAATTGCAGGTAAATTTGGATGGAAAATAGGAATATTAGCTGGTTTCTTGCATGTAAATATGGTTACAAATATAGGATATCTTCATGGTGGTCTTAATTTATATAATAACGGGTTAGCTGCTGGCTTTGTTGCAATGCTTCTAATTCCAGTAATCAACATATTTAAAAAGGAGCTTATCTAAAAAATGAAATTTAAATTTGAAAAAAACCTTAGAATAATAAATGAATTAATCACCTATCTTTATAAGTTGGGGGCTCATGATATTCATGTTACAATGCACACGGAGGAAAACTCTTCTCAATTTCTCATATGGGGAAAAGTTAGAGAAATTGATGACATAGAATTATCTAATTTAAGAAATATATTAAATACTAAACGCCAACATGAAGTTGAAGAGTACTATTGGAGTTTAGGTGGAGAATATGAACTAGATGGTGAACTTTCATTAGTTGGAATGATGATAGATAAAGCTGATATAACTTTTAATGATAATATACTAACTTTAAAAATATATAGAAATGATTACTAGTAAAAAAATAAGAGAAGTTTATTCTTCTCTTATTTCTTTTATCTCTAAAACCTTTTTTACTACTTTTGTTCCTATTATATCTTCCTTCATTTCATCTAAAGCACTTGAAAGCTTGCTCCATCCCATACCTTCAACTTCAGTAGATTTTTTTATAGTTCCTGAAACATAGTCTGCCATAAATGTTATCATTAAGATTTCTTTATCTTTTACATAGTCAGATCCTAGATATGTAATATTATTTATATCAATTCCAGCTTCTTCTTTTACTTCTCTATAAACTGCTTGCTCTGCCGTTTCGTTGTTTCCAACATATCCTGATAATAAAACCTTAGAATTTTCAAATATATAACTTTGCTTTAGCAATAATATCTCATCTTCTTTAACTATAGCGACCATTATACATGGCTTTGGTGTATCAAAAAACATAACATCATCATGTGCGCAATAAGGTACACCACCCTCATCCCAACTATATTTTTCTTCTAATCCTTTACCACATAAAGGACAAAACTTGTACTTCATAATACACCTCTTAATTCAGCAAATAATATTAATATAAGCTTATAATTATTTTAATCTACTATTTATAATATTATATCAACAATATTATTTATTTCAATTCCTTCTCTATCAACTATACAGCTGTACGCCATTATATCTACATGGTTTTCTTTTGCCAATCTTAATGCATTACCAAATTCAACATCCGTTATATCATTAGGAGAAAAGGTCTTAACATTATCTAGTTGAATTAAAAATAAAATTCCTGCTCCAAAACCTTTTTTCTTAGCTTCTATAAGCTCCATTATATGTTTTACCCCTCTTTCTGTTGGAGCATCTGGAAACATACAATGTCCATTTTCCTCTAATGTTACTCCCTTAACCTCTAAATAATATATTTCCTTTTCATCTTCTGTGGATAACTTAAAATCAAATCTACTTTTTCCAAAAGTCTTTTCTCTGCTAATTTTAGTGTACTTATTCAAAATATTAATTTTTTTATTAACTAATGCCTCATTAACTACTTTATTAGGTATTTGAGAGTCTATACTAATTAAAGTATCTCCCTTAATAGCTGCAATTAAATCATACTTTGTTTTTCTTGTTGGATTTAACTCTTCTCTTAAAAATACCTTTGTTCCATCTTTTAATATTTCTTTACATCTTCCTGTGTTAGGAACATGTGCAACTATCTCTTCATCCTTTAATATAACTATAGCATTAAATCTATTTGGTCTTTTTTTAAATACTGCTTCATATATATTTTTATTATATTTCATTTTTCTCTCCTTAAGTTAGATTATCTTTCTAAATTTCAACAAATTTTAGCATATACTTTATCCACATTCCTTATTAATATATAAGTTGTCCACAGGATAAATTTAAATAATCCTTAATTTCTCTATATTTATAGTATTAGTGTAACATTATCCACAGTTTTTATCCACATTTTGTACAAACTGTGCATAACTTTATTTTAACATATGAAACTAAAGAATTTTAACCACTACACTCTAGTACATATATTAACGTTCTTTGCCAAAAATCATCATATTGTTACAAACATATATTCTTCACATATATATTGTGTCAATACCTTTTTTAAAAGTTTTCAACAGTTTTTACAAGTTGTCCACATTTTGTGGATAACTTTCCACACTTTTAACATTTTTCCACTTCTTAATATTTACTTATCTACATCTTAAAATTTTCTTAAAGGTTATCTATCACCTTGTGATATATAATACTATTTCATATACTAATATTAAATAAATGTTTTTAATAACCTCGCTAAAAGAAATTTATAAATTCTATTAGTAATGTTATTACAGGGGGTATAATTATAATGACTAAAGATACATTTTTAGATATTCTTAAACAAGGTTTAAATGACTTTCCCGAAGGAAAGTTAAGTGATATTTTATATGATTACAAAGAGCATTTTGATATTAGCTTTGCATCTGGAAAAAGTGATGATGAAATAATTAATGAACTTGGAAATCCATATGACATAGTTGATAAATATAGAAATGGATACTTAAAAAAATATCAAGCTCCTTTAAATGAAGAAAATATAAATAATGAAGAAGATTTAAAGTATAAAAATGCTTATAATTCAAAACAAAATCATAGTGATTTAAATTATCATGATCAATATGCACATGAAAGCAAAAAAAGATCTTCTAATAATTTTATTATAACATTAATAATAATAATTCTTAGTTTAATCCTATTTGGACCAATAACTCTTGGGATAACAGGAACTATATTTGCTATTATAATCTCTTTAATAGTTACTACTCTTTCTATTAGTGTTGTAGGTATAGGTATTCTCCTTGGAAAAGTTGCTACTAATACAATAGGAATTTTTATTTTTCCTTCATTTATATTAGATTTTCCAAATTCAGTTATAGCTTTTACTGTTGCTGGAAGCTCGCTATTGTTTATATTTTTAATATTAAGTTTATATTATGTAATAAAACTATGTGTTATATTAATTAAAAGATTAGTAAATTGGATCTCTTCAAAAATAAAGGAGGAAAAGTAATGACGAACAAAAAAATAATTAGCACTAAAATGAAATTCTTTATGTCTTTTCTCCTAGTTTCATCTATAATATGCTTCAGTACCGCATTTATTCAATTATATTATAGTAATTTTAAGCTTAGCAATTATTTTAATGTAAATGAATCTATACTTGAAGATCTTTTTAATAAGCACTCAGTTAATAGAACTAATACTATAAACGGAGATGAAATTTTTTCAAAAACATTTAATTTAAATGAAATTGATAATATAAATATAGATTTTAATGGATATACTGTTTTTCTTAAAAGTTATCCTGGTGATACTTTAAGCTTATATGCATACTCTAGCGAAGGAATCCAAATACAAAATAATAATGATTTTATATCAAGTAATGTAGACAATAAGACATTAAATTTATTACCATCTAGTAATTTATCTTCTGTTGTAAATAATAAAAAGAATATTGACTTTTTAATAAAGATACCTTACTCATATTCTAATAATTTAAGTGCAAATTTATTCTCTGGCAGTATAAAATTAGATAATTTAACGCTAAAATCTCTTAATTTGAAGTCAATTAGCTCTGATATATCTCTTAGTAATATAACCTGTGAAACTTCAAATATTTCTAACACTAATGGAAATATAACCACTAACACTTTTAGAACTAAAGATTTATATCTAAATACTATAAATGGTAATATATCATCAACAGAGCTTTCTGGTAAGGTAATGCTTTCAACTGTTAATGGAAATGTTTCAGCCTTAATTTCACCATCCCTAACTAATATCGATATTAATACAACTTCTGGAGAGGTTTATTTATCTACACCTAATGATAGTAATTTATCCATTAACTACTCAACAGTAAATGGAGATTTTTATAAAAATAAAGATAATAACAAACAACTTAATAAAGAAAATGTTTCATTAACCCTTGGAGATGGCTCAACTAAAGCCAATATAAAAACAGTTAGTGGAAACTTAAATCTATCATATTAACTATATAAATTAAGGCTAAGGAACACATATTAGCTTTTCCTTAGCCTTTTTATTTAAAATAAATTCATATCATAACTTAAATTATTTTGTATTCTATTTTACTGTTGGTAAAGAACTTAAATTATTGTTCTCGTCTTGGTCTGGAAGACTTCTTAAATATTCCTCACCTTTCCTAGATATAGAAACTGAAACACCAGCTATTTCACCACTCTTAGCCATTTGAACTCCTTCTTCTTTTGATATCCTTTCTCCAGTTGAAAGTTCATATCCAATTATTTCACCAGACTTTTTAACTACAGCTCTTATTGATTGTGCATTACTATGTGGTGTTTGCACCTCTTTATTTTCTGGTAATCTATCAATTGCTTCATTTTTTTCTTTCATAAATAACACCTCCTGTTAAGTATAGTGTTATTTTATCCATTAACAGTTTTTTAATTCAAATCAGTTAAATAACTTATATATCTCTTTAAATCTATTTGCTTCTTCTATATTGCCAGCTAATTCATTAACTTTACTTATTAATAAATATATTTCCTTATTATATGGATCTATTCCTATTGAAGCTTTTAAAAGATCATGAGCAGCTTCTATATTATTTGAATTTAACAACTCTCTTACTCTATCTAGATTATCCTTTATGTTTTCATTATCCTTCTTATTATCTAAATCTTTATTTTCAATTTCATCTAATACAAGATTTATTCTGTCTGGTGAAAAAGGTTTCTGTAAATATGCTACTGCTCCTAATTTAGTACATTCTATTGCATTTTTCACAGTTGCAAAAGCTGTCATTATAACAACATGACAATTAAACTTAATATTTTTTAAAACTTCTGTTCCACTTATTCCTGGCATTCTTATATCTAAAAATATTAAATCTATATTTTCATTTACATTGTTTATTATATTTAATGCTTCAATACCATTGTCTGCCGTAATAACCTCATATCCTCTCAACTCTAAGCAAGTACTTAATAATATTCTTATATTTTTTGTATCATCAATCACTAAAACCCTCTTCATATAATCAGCTCCTAATTAATTACTTTTGTGCTATTGGGATAGTAAATGTAAACTTACTTCCAAATCCAACTCTACTTTCGCACCAAATTTTACCTTCGTGTATCTCTACAATCTCTTTTGCTATGGATAACCCCAAACCTGTACTTTCTTCTGGGATTTCAAATCCTTCTACTCTAACAAATTTCTCAAATACCTTTTCTAAATAATCTTTTGGTATTCCCCTTCCTGTATCTTTTACAGATATAACTATATAGTTTTCTTTAATGTATCCTGATAATTTTACTGTTCCATTTTTTGTGTATCTTATTGCATTAGATATTAAATTATTTAATACCCACTTTATTTTTTCTTCATCTATCATAACATACGGCAGCCTTTCTTCTAACTCTAAACTTAAATCTATTCCCTTCTCATTTGCTTGAGTTAAAAAATTTTCTACACATTCATATACTAATTCATTAATATCATTAGATTTTATATTAAATGATGCTCTGTTTGATTGAATTTGTGATATCTTTAGTAAATTTGATACTAAATCATTTAATCTCTGTACATCTTCCTTTATAGTTTCTAATATATCTTCTTGTTTTTTATTTAATCTGCCTATATTGCTATTACTTATAAGTCCAACTCCCATCATTATTGAGGTTAATGGAGTTTTAAGCTCATGAGATATTGTTCCTATAAAATTTACTTTTACCATTTCAAGCTCTTTTAGTCCAGTAATATTCTTAAATAATACAACTACTTCATTAATTTTTTTCTCTGATCCTTTAATAATAGTGGCTGTTATATTGAAGAAATATTTTTTATTGTTTTTTGTTATCTCTATTAACTTTTCTATATTTTCGTCATCATTATTTATAACTTCTATAACATAATCATATATTTCTGATATATTTATTACTTCTAGAAAATTTTTATCAACAATATCTTTTTCTTCTATATTAAAAAAGTTTTCTCCTTCATTGTTTATGAACTTAACTTTAAATTTATCGTCTAAGACTATTATAGGATCTGATATGCTTTTGATTATACTTATAGATCTGTTCTTTTCAGACATTAAGTCTCCCTTAGTACTTTTTTCAAATTCGTATAATCTATTTGTCATATTGTTAAATTCTTTAGCTAATAACCCTATTTCATCATTATATATTACTGGAGCTTGCTTATTTAAATTACCTTCTTTTACTGATTTTATAGCATTTAATAGAAGTTGTATTGGATTAAAATATCTATTGGTAAAAAACATAGCTATATATCCTCCAAATATTGCTCCTACAACTGATACCAATATAATTAAATATGTTGATGACTCTGCACTATTTTTTAAATTACTTTTTTTATTAAACATAACTTCTTCATTTAAATCTGATAAAGCATTAAGCTTTTCTTTAAGCAATATTATTTGAGGTGCTATTCTTTCTTTATATATTTCTACTAATTCATTATGATTTGCACCATTATTATGATCTTGTAAGGATGAAAATAACTTGCTAAACTCTATATACTGTAAGCCTATCTCATTTACTAGTTCTTCTTCACCAGTTTCTGTTATATTACTCTTTTCAATATAAAACCACTTGTAAAATTCATCATCACTTGTATGAAATAGATTTAATGCCTCTTCTTTGTTTTCTTGTAAATATATTAATATAGCTTTATCTTGATTATCTATGCATTTAATCATATTATTGCTTGTATCAATACTTTTATAATTATTAGTAATTAATCCATTTATAGATTTTCTAAGAGTATATATATTAAATGTAGAAACCATGCCCACTGCTATAATAATAATAACTAAAGTAATATATATGGCGGTAAATTTCTTTTTTAAAGAGTTAGTCATAACTTTAACCTCTCAATTCAAAATTTTGGCTATTTACTTTATTAATTATACATAATAAACAAAGCTATATTCCACATTTATTTTACTTTTATAATATAAATATCTCAAAAACTTATAAATACGAAATATTATTATTAACTATTTTATATAGATTAAAAAAATAGCCTAAGAGTATGTACTCTTAAGCCATTAATTACTATTAATAATTTTCTGTAAATACTTCAAAATATCCTTGTGGATGTAAACATGCTGGACATACTTCAGGAGCTTCTTCACCCTCAAAAATATACCCACAATTGTTACACTTCCATAAAACTACATTATCCTTTTTAAACACTTTTCCTTCTTCTATATTCTTTAATAACTTATTATATCTTCTTTCATGTCTATTTTCTACTTCTGATATTCTCTCATAAGCTGCTGCAATCGCAGGGAATCCCTCTTCTCTCGCAATCCTAGCAAATTCAGGATAATCATGTGACCATTCTTCATGCTCACCCTTAGCTGCTGCCATTAGGTTTTTAGCAGTATCATCATATAAATCTACCGGATACGCAGCATTTATTTCTACAGCCTCTCCTGCAAAATCATCCTTTAAAAACTTATAAAATCTCTTTGCATGTTCCTTTTCTTGTTCTGCAGTTTCTAGGAATATATTAGCTATTTGAACATAGCCTTGCTTTTTAGCTACACTAGCATAATAAGTATATCTTGTTCTAGCTTGTGATTCTCCTGCAAAAGACTTCATTAAATTTTCTGCTGTTTTAGTACCTTTTAAGCTTTTCATCTCATCACCCTCCATATTATAGATTTATTTTCATCATTTACCCATACTTGTATTATATTACATATATAATTAATTAGCAAATTGAATAAATAATTAATATTCTTATTAATTATTCTAAATTCACTCACATGGCTTCCTTTGTAAATATACTTATTTAATCTATTATATATACAAAAATATTATAATTCCCCTCTAAACTATAGTATTTCATTCAATAACTCATAAACTTTTTCTTTTGTTGCTAACCCTTCTGAGAATGCACTAGCACTTCCGGTTGCAACACCAATCTTAAAGGCTTCTTCTATGCTTTCATTTCTTAAATATCCAGCTATGAAACCACCTACCATTGAATCACCAGCCCCAACTGAATTAATAAGCTTTCCCTTTGGAACCTCTGACTTAATTATCTCATCATTCTCTGTTATAAATATAGCTCCATCGCCAGCCATAGAAACTAGAACATTTCTAGCTCCCATTTCTCTAAGCTTTTTTGCATAAATTATTATTTCTTCTTCAATATCTATGGTAGTATTAAACAATTCTGCTAATTCATGATTATTAGGTTTTATTAGAAATGGATTATATTTTAATACATTCAATAAAAGCTCTCCTGTTGTATCAACAACAAATTTAATACCTTTATTAGATAACTTCTCCATTATTATTTCGTATATATTTTTAGGAAGAGTTTTGGGAACACTTCCAGCTAAGACTAAAATATCGCCTTCTTTTAATAAATCTAGTTTTTTATATAACTCTTCTAAATCATTACTTGTAATATTTGGTCCTTGCCCATTTATTTCCGATTCCTCATTAGCCTTTAATTTAACATTTATTCTAGACACACCATCTTTAAGCTTTATAAAATCTGTACTACAGCCAAAAGATTTAACCCTTCTCTCTATCTCATCGCCAGTAAATCCAGCTATATATCCAAGTGCTACATTTTCCACATTTAAATTATTTAATACTATAGAAACATTTATACCCTTACCCCCAGCATAAACTTCTTCATAAGATGTCCTATTTACTTGTCCTAATTTAAAATCTTCAACCCTCACTATATAATCTAGTGCTGGATTAAAAGTTATAGTGTAAATCATAGTTTTAAAACCTCCACTATTTTTGCTCTATTATTGTAATTACTCTTATTTAATATTGTTGTTATTATTACTGCTCCATCTATTTCTCCGAAAGTTACACAACTTATTTCATCAAATTTAGTTTGATCTGCTAAGATATACGGACTTCTTGTTCTTTTTAATGCTTCTTCTTTTACTAGTGCTTCTTTAATATCTGGCGTAGTATATCCCCTGCAATCTGATATACCATTTGTTCCGAAGAACCCCTTTGTAAAGTTATATTTTTTTAAACTATTTATGGCCTCAACACCTACTACAGCTTCTGTAGATGCCTTTATTTCTCCTCCAAGTATATAAGTTTTAAATCCATTGCTTATTAACTTCTTAGCTTGATTTATTCCATTAGTAACATATACAGCATTTCTTTCTTTTATAAAATCAATCATCAAATTAGTTGTTGTTCCAGAGTCTATATATACAAAATCATCTTTTTTTATAAGGCTTGCTGCATACTTTGCAATCATTGATTTTTCATTTATATTTAATGTTGCTCTTATTGATACCAAATCATCTTTAGTATTAAACTCTTTTTCTAATAGAGTAGCACCTCCATGAACCTTTTTTAATTTTCCTTCCTTATTTAAGAAATTTAAGTCTCTTCTTATTGTTGACTCTGATGTGTCTAATATTTTCACAAGTTCATTTACGTGTATTACAGAATTATTTTTAAGTTCTTCTAGGATACGCTTATGTCTTTCTTCAGTTAACATTAAAATCACTCCCAACTAAATAATACAACTTTTAAAAATCAATTTCAACCAATTTAATTCATTTTCGTTCATTTTCATTCATTAATGTTTATTCATATGTATAATTAAATATTTTTAAAGTTCCAGTCATTTTTATTCACTTTAATTAATAAGTTAATTCTAAAAAAATAAACCTTAAGGTATTTTATCCTTAAGGTTTATTTCCGTGTAATTAATAGCAAAATATACTCTATTTCTTTAATTCTATAACATTTTCTATCAGAGATTTACATCTACCACATCCAGTACCAGCTTTTGTAACTTCTCCAACTTTTTCTACTGTATCAGCACCATTATTAACTGCATTTACTACTGCTTCTAATGATACACCTTTACAACCACATACAGATTCTAAAATTGATTTAACTTCACTAGTACATCCTCCACAACAAGTAGCTGCTCCTGTCTTTTCCATTATTTCTTCTAGCGTTCTTGCTCCATTTATCATTTCTTTTCTTATATCGACGTAGCTTACATTTCTGCATCTACAAATTTTTCTATCTCCAGCCATAACTTCCTCCTAAAACATATCTGTTATTTCTTTATAATTATATATCGATAAAATATATTATTCAATATTTTTTATTAATTAATTTATTTTATCCATATTTTTAGTATATCGATTTACCTATTTTATTTTTATTACTCAATTTATTCACTAACTCATTGCAATAAATCAGCTTTGATGTTAAAATTTATTTGATAAACGTTATTCATTGATAATTATTTCCAATAAAGTTAATGTTTATTAAATGTTAGAAAAAGGGGTGCACTATATGAAGCAAGAATGGATCAATTTTAAAGAAGGTCAATGGACTAGATCTATTGATGTAAGAAACTTTATACAACTAAATTATACTGCATACGAAGGAAATGATAACTTTTTAGTCGGTGCTACAGAAGCAACAACTAAGTTATGGGAAGAAGTAAGTGAATTATTTAAAAAAGAAAGAGAAAATGGTGTTTTAGATGTTGATACCGAAACTATTTCTGGAATCAATGAATATAACGCTGGTTATATAGACAAAGCTTTTGAAAAAATAGTTGGTGTTCAAACTGATGCCCCATTAAAAAGAGCAGTTATGCCTTTTGGTGGAGTAAGAATGGCTGAAAATGCAGCTAAGTCTTATGGATATGAAATAAACCCTAAAATTTCTGAAATATTTACTAAATATAGAAAGAGCCACAACCAAGGAGTATTTGATGCTTATACTGATGACATGAGATTAGCAAGAAAATCAGGTGTTATAACTGGTCTTCCTGATGCTTATGGTAGAGGAAGAATCATAGGTGACTACAGAAGAGTTGCTCTTTATGGTGTTGATAGATTAATACAAGATAAAATTGCTCAAAAGAAGAGCTTAGAAGTTAGATGCATAGATGAAGATGTTATTAGATTAAGAGAAGAACTTTCAGATCAAATCGTTGCATTAAAAGAATTAAAAGGATTAGCTGAAACTTACGGTTTAGATATTTCAGGACCTGCTACTAATGCTAAAGAAGCTATTCAATGGTTATACTTTGGTTTCTTAGGAGCTATCAAGGACCAAAATGGTGCTGCTATGTCTCTTGGAAGAACTTCAACTTTCTTAGATATATATATTGAAAGAGATTTAAAAGCTGGATTAATTACTGAAGAAGAAGCTCAAGAATTAGTTGACCATTTTGTTATGAAACTAAGACTTGTTAAATTCTTAAGAACTCCAGAATACAATGATTTATTCTCAGGAGATCCAACTTGGGTTACTGAGTCAATCGGTGGTATGGGATTAGATGGAAGAACTTTAGTTACTAAGAACTCTTTCAGAATTCTTAACACTTTATACACTTTAGGACCATCACCAGAACCAAACCTTACTGTTTTATGGTCAACAAGATTACCTCAAGGCTTTAAGGATTTCTGTTCTAAGGTTTCTATTGATACAAGCTCTGTTCAATATGAAAATGATGATTTAATGGCTCCTTACTGGGGAGACGATTATGCTATAGCTTGTTGCGTATCTGCTATGAAGGTTGGTAAGCAAATGCAATTCTTTGGTGCTAGAGTTAACTTAGCTAAGACTTTACTTTACGCTATAAATGGTGGTAAAGATGAAAAATATGGAATGCAAGTTGGACCAAAATTAGCTCCAATAACTAGTGAATACTTAAATTATGATGAAGTAATGGAAAAGTTTGAGCTAATGACAGATTGGTTAGCTAACCTTTACGTTAATACTTTAAATGTTATTCACTACATGCACGATAAATACTCTTATGAAAAATTACAAATGGCTCTACATGATAGAGATGTATTTAGAACAATGGCTTGTGGTATAGCTGGTCTTTCAGTTTGTGCTGACTCACTTTCAGCTATTAAATATGCTAAAGTAAAACCAATAAGAAATGAAGAAGGCGTAGCTATCGATTTTGAAATTGAAGGAGATTTCCCTAAATACGGAAACGATGATGATAGAGTTGATGATATAGCTGTATATTTAGTTGAAAACATGATGAACAAAATCAGACAAAACAAGACTTACAGAAATGCTTACCACACTCAATCAGTATTAACTATAACTTCAAATGTTGTTTATGGTAAGAAAACTGGTACTACTCCAGATGGAAGAAAAGCTGGAGAACCATTTGCTCCAGGAGCAAACCCAATGCACGGAAGAGATAACAGTGGTTCATTAGCATCATTAAACTCAGTTGCTAAGTTACCATATGAACATTCTCAAGATGGTATATCAAATACTTTCTCAATAATTCCAGATGCTTTAGGAAAAACTTCTGAAGACAGAATTAAGAACTTAAGTTCCTTAATGGATGGATATTTTGGTCAAAATGCTCATCACTTAAATGTTAATGTATTTGATAGAGAAACTTTATTAGATGCTATGGAACATCCAGAATTATATCCTCAATTAACTATTAGAGTTTCTGGTTATGCTGTAAACTTTATTAAGTTAACAAGAGAACAACAATTAGATGTTATAAACAGAACATTCCACAAATCAATGTAATATATAAAGGACTTAGGTTTTCTAAGTCCTTTTACTTTACATACTCAAAACTAGTATTCTTACTTTCTAATTCAAATATCTTTTCTTGATTTATGTAAAATTTAAATTTTGCTGTACACTCTATGTTTTCATAAATAGTTCTAACCATCTCACCACCATCAGGAGCTAACAATTTTTGTGGATAATTTTCATTTATTAGTACTTCTAATTTATATTTTCCTCTTCTTATAATTAATCCTTTTTCATCATATTTAATTATTTTAACTCCATTATAAGTTGCTAATCTATATTCCTTACCTTTATATAAAACTACTGCTATGCAGCCCTTAAATTCAAATCCTAAAAAAGGTATATCTGCTATGGAAACCATAATGCTCGTTTTTTCTTCTTTAAAATTATTACTTTGAATCCATAAATATGATTTAGGAAATGATGTCCCCAAATCTTTTTCAATATAGCCAACTCCATTTTCTATTACAATTTCTTTGTTATCTATATTTAATTTCCCATTAATTTTATGATGTAAACTTATTACTCCATGATTACACTCCATAAATGGAACTAATGAAAAAGGTCCCATTATATCGTATTTAATAGGTATGATGCTATCATAACTTAGCTTTCCATTTACTTTGATTTCGTTACTTTTTATATTTAATATTATACCTTTTCTAGAAAATATATTATCTTTTATTTTAACTGTTAGTTTATCATAGCTAACTGAAAAATCTTCAAATTTATACTTTATATTATATGAGTTTGTGTTTGTTATAATTTGAATAAAAGCATATTTAAGCCCGTCTTTATCTATATTTATTCCTGGAATAAATGCAATGCTACCACCATTATATTGGTTTTTAAAATACCATCCTTCAAAAAAACTTTTTTTCTTATTATATGTGCTATTATTCTTCATATTTTAAATTCTTAATAGATGGTGAATCTAGTAGATTACCCTTGTAATCAAACCTTGATCCATGACATGGGCACTCCCAGGATAAATCATCACTATTCCAACCTAATTCACAACCTAAATGTGGGCATTTTGTTGAAACTGCGTACACTCTTCCTTCATCGTCTTTATACACACCAACCTTCTCACCATTATAAATAACTATTCCACCAGTTCCATTTTCTATATATTCTATAGTGTCCATTGGAATATGAATTTTTTGAGCTATAAAATTATAAGTTGTTTGTGCTCCATCTATAAGCATATTTTTTATCGATGCAGTCATATCAAATCTGCTTGGTGAAAATATATCGTAAAAGTCATTCATTACACCAGCTATCTTATCTGATAAAATTATTGCTGAAACCATTGAGGATGTCATTCCCCATTTATTAAATCCAGTTGCAACATAAACATTTGGCATTTCTTTAGAGTACAATCCTATATATGGAATTCCATCAGAAGTCATACAATCTTGTGCTGACCAATTATATTTTTCAATTGCATCTGGATATAATTCTTTCGCAAGTTTTCTTAGCTCATCATATCTTCCGCCCTCTTCATTACTACCAGTTCTTCTATCTGCTCCAGTTAATATTACTAAGTCTTCATAGCTTCTGAAGGAATATCCAGTTTTGTTTTCATCAACATACATCCCATTTAACTTTTGAGCATTCTCCAATGCTATTACATAAGCTCTTTCTTGATGCATTCTTAAGAAATAATAGCCTGGAAAATTTATAATTGGAAAATGTGTTGCAACTACTATATTTTTAGCTTTAACATTTCCTTTTTCAGTTATTACTATGTTTTCCTTTATATCTGTAACCTTTGTGTTTTCATAAATATTTAAATCTTCTGCTATATAATTTAAAAACTTAATGGGATTAAACTGAGCTTGCTTTTTAAATTTTAAAGCCTTCTCTATCTTAAATGGCAATTCAATTTCATCAACTAGTTCTGCATCTATTCCTAATTTTTTAGCAGCTTCATATTCATCAATTATCTCTTTAGGATTATTTAAAGTGTATATATACGCATCCTTTTCTTCAAAATTACAGTCTATTTTATTTTCATTTATTATATCTTTATAGGTTTTTATTGCTAATTGATTTGCAACTGCATAATCCCTTGCACTTTTTTGCCCAAATTCTTTAATTAATTTACTATAAATTATATCATGCTGCATAGTTATCTTAGCTGTAGTATTTAAAGTGTTTCCATTTAATATTCTATCTCTTTCAATAACAACAACATCTACTCCCCTTTTTTTAAGCATATAAGCTATTAATAGCCCTGCAATTCCAGCACCTACCACTACTGCTTCTACTTCAATATCACCATTTAATGATTTTCTTTCTTTAACAGTATAACTTTCACTCCAAACTGACTTCATAAAAATATCACCTCATTGGTTATTATTCCATTAATTTGATTAATTAAACCAATATGGTTATTTAAATAATTATTTAATAAAAAACCTAGTGACATTTCTATTCACTAGGCTTTTTATAGTTCATTCTAATAACATACTTTTCCTGGATTTAATATATTCTTAGGATCAAAAACTGATTTTATTCCCCTCATTAACTCTATATTTTCATCACTTAATGATTCGCTTAGATATCCCTTTTTAGCATATCCTATTCCATGTTCTCCCGAAACTTGTCCCCTAAGTTCTTTAGCTTTATCATACATACATTTCATTACATCATTAAGTTTTGTTTGCCATTCATCTTCATTTAAATCATCTTTTAAAATATAAATGTGTAAATTTCCATCTCCAGCATGTCCAAAACTTTTTATTCTTATTTTATGCTCTTCTTGAAGCTTATGAGTAAACTTTACAAAGCTAGCAACCTTATTTCTTGGCACTACTACGTCTACCTCATCCATTTCAGTTGTAGAAGATTTTATAGCTTCTAAGAAAGCTCCTCTTGCAGACCATATAGCTTCTTGTCTTTCTTCTGTATCTGATATAAATACATCTATAGCACCTTCATTTAAACATATATCAGCAACTCTTTGATAATTATTTTCTATTTCCTCTTTTGAATTTCCATCAAAGGTTAATAATAAATAAGCATCTGAACTATGATCTGGGAACTTTTTACCTAAATACTCTTCTGCTGCAAGTATTACTTCACCTTGCATAAATTCAATAGCTGTTGGAACAGCTTTTGATTTAATTATTTTTGGTACAGTTTCAATAGCTGTTTCTAATTCTTTAAAAGGTACTAATAAACTTATTGCTTTTTTAGGTAATGGAAGTAACTTCAATATTGCTTTAGTTATTATTCCTAAAGTTCCTTCTGAACCTATTATTAAATCCTTAATACTATATCCTGAACTATTTTTTACAACCTTTCCTCCTATATTTATAATATCCCCTTTTGGAGTTACAACTTCTAAGCCCCTTACATAATCTCTTGTTACACCATACTTTACAGCTCTCATTCCACCTGCATTAGTACTTATATTTCCACCTATTGTAGCTGTCTTTTCACCTGGATCTGGTGGATAAAAAAGGTCGTGCTCTTGAACAAACTTTCCTATTTCCATAAGTAAAACTCCTGGTTCTACTGTTAGAGTTAGATTTTCTTCATCTAATTCTAATATATTATTCATTCCGCTTAAATCTATAACTATTCCACCTTCTAATGGTACACACGCTCCAACTAATCCTGTTCCAGAACCTCTTGCTGTTACTGGTATATTATTTTCGTAAGCATACTTCATAATCTTAGATACTTCTTCAGTTGTAATTACTTTAACAACTGCATCTGGTAGTTTTCTAACAAAGCCTAATTCGTCATGACTATAGTCCTCATTTATATTTTCTCCATAGAAAATTCTATCGTTATCATTAATTAATGCTTTTATATCCTCTATATTTTGATTTATTACTTTGTTATATTGCATATGCTTCCCCTCCATTTTCCTTAATCTTTTGAATCAATTTAGGAATTACTTCATATATATCTCCTACAATTCCATAATGAGCAACCTTAAATATTGGTGCTTTATCATCCTTATTTATAGCGAATATATAATCTGAGTTATTCATACCAGCTGTAAATTGAACTGCACCAGATACTCCACATGTTATTATAAGCTTAGCCCTAGTTGTTCTTCCGCTTAAACCAACCTGTTTGCTAGCATCTTCCCATCCTGATTCAATTAAAGGTCTAGTAACTGCAACTTCTCCTCCTAAAAGATTGGCTAATTCTCTAATCATATTCATATCTTTCTCGCTTTTTACTCCTCTTCCAGCGACAATTAAAACATCAGCTTCTGATATGCTATGCTCTTTCTCTTTATTTACTACACTTCTAACAGTAATATTAGAATTCAGCTTGTCTTTATTTATATTACAAATTACCAACTCTCCATGTGCTTCCCTACTTCTTTCTGGGGCAGACATAACCTTGTACCTAACTGTAGCTAACTGAGGTCTTGAATTTGGAGTAATTATCTGAGCCATTATATTTCCGCCAAAGGCTGGTCTTATCTGTATTAAATCTGTATTTTCTTTTATATCTAAAACGGTACAATCAGCCGTTAAACCTGTTCTATATCTTGCTGCTACTCTTGGTGCTAATGATCTTCCTACATTAGTTGCTCCAACTAAAATAACAGATGGTTTAACTTCATCTATAAAACTTTCAAACATCGCTGTATATGGTTCTATAATAAAGTTATTTAACTTCTCATAATCATATATATATACTTTATCTACTCCATAATGTAGCAATTCCTTTGCTTTTTCAGTTATATTGTGTCCTATAAAAATACAATATACATCTTGTTTCACTTTATTAGCTAATTCTCTTGCCTTTCCTATAAGTTCAAAGGTAACAGGGTGTATATCTCCATTAACATGATCTACATATACTGCTATCCCTTTCCATTTACTTTTATCTATCAATATTCTTTCTTCTTCTAAATACTCTACAGCTCCCTTAGGTCCTTTTTTTACACATAACTTACACATTTTACAATTAGAATTTATATCTAATTTTCCATTATCATTTTCTAATGCTCCAAAAGGACAAATTTTAATAATCTCATCTATATTTATTACTTTATCTTGATTAATTACTAATTTAGCCATATCATATCCCCCTAAATAAACTTTAATTCTTTTAATTTATTAACTATATTTTCACTTATTTCATCTGAATCTCCACTCCATATTTCATGGTGTGCATTAGATTCAGGCGGAAATATTCTCTCTACTTGCGTTGGTGAGCCATTTAACCCATATTTATTTTCATCTTTATCCTCAAAGTCATTTAATGATATAACCTTAATTTCCCTGCCTTTTGATTCTATCTTTTTTCTATATGAAGGTAATCTAGGTTCAAATATGTCTTTTTCTACAGTTAATAAACAAGGATATTTAATTTCTACAATTTCAACTGTATCTGCCATGTCCATTTCTACTGCTATGTAATCATCTGCTATCTCTAAAATCTTTCTAACATTAGCAACATGAGGAATATCCAAATATTCTGCCATTTCTGGACCAACTTGTGCTGTATCTCCATCTGTTGTTTGTTTACCACAAATAATTAAATCAAATTCCCCAGATTTTCTTATTCCTTGTGATATTGTATATGCAGTTGCTAAAACATCTGCACCTGCAAATTTTCTATCTGATATTAATACTCCATTATCAGCCCCCATGGAAAAAGCTTCTCTTATTACCTCCATGGCTTGAGGTGGTCCCATGCTTATTACATTTACCTCTCCACCTTTTTGTTCTTTAATATTAAAAGCAGTTTCTAATGCATAAAGATCATATGGATTCATCTTTGTATCTATTCCATCTCTTTTTAGAACTCCTGTTTTTTCATCTACCTCAACCTTTGATGTTCCTGGTACCTGTTTGATACACACTATAGTATTCATGAATTCATCTCCCCTGATTTATTATTTTTAAGTCTTCTATATAAATTTAAGAAAACATTCATAAAATTTACTTTAATATACACAATTTTGTATATTAAACTCTAATTACTTTTTACACCCCACCCCCAAAATGGTTGTAAATTATTCCTATTTAAACGTTATCTAAAACCAATTGTAAACCTTTTATAAAAGGTTGTCTATAATAGTTATTTTTATAACGCATTTTTGTCTTTTTTCTGAAATTTCATTTCATCCAAAAGGAAAAGTTATTTATACTTTTAACTTATTTGTAATACTTAACCTACCTCATTACATGTACTGGATTGAATTATGGAGAACTTCTTATTGTACTTTTAACTATTTTGTATATACAGGAATACAAACTGAATCTGAATATTTCTTCTAGTGCCAATGTGATTATTTTTTGCATTTAATTAGCTTTGTACTTGATATTTTAATTTATCCTATAGAAAAAACAGTAGTTGATTTGTTCTAAAACAAATCTACCTACTGTTTCATTTTCACGTAATATTTTTTCTTTAATCCACCCCATAGTATTTTACATTTTACACCTATAATTCTAGCATATAAATAAGTAATTGGACTTCTTAGCCTCCCTCTAGAACAAGCTATTATAACCTCATCATTTCTATTGTTCGATATTTCCAATAATAATTTTTTTATTTTCTTTCTATTTTTTATTATTCCTATGCTTATTATAAAAATAGCCAATGGATAAAACTTTTTTATCTTTTGATGCTGAAGTTCATTTATTACTGGTATATTATATTCTGTCATATTCATTATCAAAAATTCCGATTTAGTTCTAACATCTATAATCTTTCTATCATTTATATTCTCGAACTTTACAAACATTATTTCCCCTAGAAATACAATAATATTTTCTATCATATGCGAAACTATATTCATTGTTTACTTTTCTTAGGCGCATATTTATATGTCTTATTTGATTAATTCTTTATTTATTTAAAGTACATTTTAAATTTAGCTTCTATCATAAATTTTCTTCAAATAAAATGAGGTTATTTTTTTTAAAAATTATGACTCAATAGATTTCCTATTGAGCCATTTATTTATATTTATATTTTAAATTTTTTAATTAGTCTATTTAAAATATCTGAATAATCTTTTAAAGTTTCTGATTGTTGAGCCATTTCTTGTAGACCTGATGATTGTTCTTCTGATGCAGCACTTACTTCTTCAGTTATAGCTGCAGTTTCTTGAGATACAGCTGCAACCTCTGATATCTTTTCAACAACAGTGTCCTTACTTTCTCTTATTTTATCTAAAGAAGCTGTAACATCATTTATATTTTCTTCTAGCTCGCTAATCATATTGTCTATTATATTAAATTTATCTTTTGTTACTACTAAACTTTTTTCTGTTTCATCATTTAACTTTTTAGTAGTTAAAGTATCCTCATAAAGTTCTTTTATGCTTCCTTTTACTTCCTCTATAACATTATTAATTTCTGTTGCTGACTTAGCTGATTCTTCTGCTAGTTTTCTTACCTCTTCTGCAACAACAGCAAATCCTCTACCTACTTCTCCAGCTCTTGCAGCTTCTATACTTGCATTTAGAGCTAAAAGATTAGTTTGTCCTGTAATTGACTTAATTGCATCAACGATAATTCCAATCTCTTCTGACTTAGCTGCTAGTATATCTACTTTTACAGCTATATTATCGCTAGCTTCTTTGTTTTTTTCGTATGTTGTACTTAGGTTTCTTAAAGCAACTGTTCCTTCTGTTGAAGATGTTTTAACATCCTTCGAAGTTTCTAGCATCATATTGGAGCTTTCTATAGACTTATTAACTTCTTCTTCTAATAACCCTACTATACGAACCCCAGCATCTAATTCAGCTGCTTGATCTGTAGTTCCTTCTGCTATTTGTTGCACTGATTTTGCAACTTCTTCACCTACATTGCTAGATTCTTTTATAATTCCAAATAATATCTCCGATCCTTCATTTACTTTATCTGAAGCTTCCTTTACACCACCTAATAAGATTATCATATCATCAATTAATATATTTAACCCATTAATCATTGAATTAATTTCCTTATTATAATAGAATTTATTTTCTACTTTCTTAGTAAAATCTCCATCTTTGATTTTATTTAAACTTTCTACTACTTCTCTTATAGGATTTGTTAATTTACCTGTAAATATTTTTGAAACTATTACAATTAGTATTATAATTGCTATAAAAACTCCTAAAGGTAATAACATTTCTTTTAGCGCTGCCATAAATAATTCTTGCGTTGGAACAAATACAACTACAGATAAACCAGTTCCATTTTCTATTGTTTTATAACTTAAGTACTCTACTCCATCTATATCTATATTCTTACTCGTATTATTTTCAATATTTTGTACTTCTTCTATCCAAGGAACCTCTTTTGCATTTTTTCCTATTAAGCTATTATCTCCATGTGCAACAATAGTTCCATTTTCACTTAAAACAGTTGCAAATGAATTATTCCCAAAATTTATATTTCTTACTATATCTGAAAGTCTATCTAGATTCTTATCTAATGATACTACACCTTGTATTTCACCATTATCACTTTTAACTGCTTTAGAATAGGTAACCACTATTTTTTTATTTACTGCATCTTCATATGGTTCAGACATAATAATTTCTGATGGATTATTAATTGCTTCCTTATACCAAGGTCTATTTCTTGGATTAAAATCACTTCCCATATCTTCATGTGGAACTAATATATACTTCCCATCTTCACTTGCAATAGACAAATTCATTATATCAGTTTTTTTCTCGAAATAACTTTGTAAAGTTTTTCCGAACCATAATGCCTCATTATTTTTATTTTCCTTTATCCCTTTAGCATTTGGATCCATTGATAAATAATCTATATCTCTATAACTGTTTGCATTACTATTTACTAATGCCTCTTTTATAATATCAACACTACCCTTAATTGTAATATCAACAGACTTATTGATGTTCTTATTAAGTGAGTAAAAATTAACCACTCCCATCACTAATATAGGTATTATTGAGGTCATAATTAAAAGTTGAAATATTTCTTGTTTTATTGTTTTTTCTCTTATCTTTTTCGTTTTCATTTACTTTTTTCATCTCCCTTTATAATATATTTTATTCTTGCTTATACAAATTTTTTTACTTTCGTATATTTTAATCTATATTTCTAATTTCGAATCTTTTTAAAGTTAATTTAGTTAAAAACCCTAAAATTCAACAATATTCGTTTATTTTTTCTCATATTTTTATGTAAATGTTTATGTTTGTTAAATAAAACCATTTTTCTCTTAGAAATTCATAATATATATTAATTACTTCTCTCATTGTTGTAAATTACTCCCCTGCATAAGGTATAATTTATTTAATATTTTACTTAATGTTCTAGTACATTTTCCTTGTATAAAATTATATAAATAAAACAACCTACTCTTTAGAGAGTAGGTTGTTTTATAACTGATTATTTTTATGAAAATTTAAAAAATATATTTTTTATTTATAGATTATCTGAATTTCAATAAAATTTATTTTATTATCTCTCTTTTATATCCAAATACTCCTAATAATGTCATAATTATACCCAAAATTATTAATATTTTACTGTCAAATGGTGCGCCTGTATTTACTAATTTATCATATTTAGTATTTCATCAGTTACAGATAAAAACATCGAAACAGTTAAACTATATATTGATAAAGATATGTTTAAACTTCATATCTTCTTAATGCTCTTATAAAATTTCCTTCTATTAACTCTCTAAGCTTTTCTATTAAAATCTTTGGATCCTCTCTCATTCCATCTTTCATCCATTGAATTACTAATCCTGCAAAAGCATGTGTATAAAAATTAGCAATAAAATTTTTATCTTCTGCTTTAACGTTCATGTTACTAGATATTTCATTAATAACTCCCATAAGCAAATCATTTATTACGGAAAAAAGATACATATCTAGATGAGTTCTACTTAATGAGTTTAAAGTATTATAACAAAAAGCTTTATTACTTTCTATATATAAAAATATCTTATAGAATCCATCAACCCACGTATTATAACTCTTATATTCTGATATACTTTCAAGGGCTTCGGTTTTATATATCCACTCTACTAAATCATATATGTCATGAAAATGATAATAAAATGTTTGTCTGTTTAAACTACAATCTTGGACTACATCCTTTACAGATATTTTATGTAATGGTGTTGTCTTCATTAAACTTTTTAAAGATCTAGCTAATGATTTTTTAGTTAATAAAGAACTGGACATATAAATCACCCCTAACTTATTATATATCAAAAAAGCCTCGAAGATTAAATCGAAGCTTTTAATGTATTATACTTTAAAATTATATCATCACTTATATCTTAGTTCAACTTTCAATGAAAACTCTTTATTTTCACTATATCTCAAACTTTTTAATATGTGCATTATACTTTTTTAGTTCTCCATAATACTTTTAATATAAAAAAGTTTAGTATATTCTCTTCTAGGATTCACATACTACTTTTATATAAAGATGATTAGACATATATTGTAAAGGAGGTGCCTACATGGCTTTATCTTCAAATTTAAATGAAAATATAAAATTAATAAAGGAACAACTAGCAATAAGTAAAAGTTTTGATATAATTGGCAGAAATATTAATATAGGAAATATAAATTCTTACTTAATTTTTATTGACGGCTTTGCAAAAGACCAAATATTACTTTACGTTATTGAAAGACTTCAAAATCTAAAAAAAGAAGAAATCTCTGCTGACTTTATAGCTAAACTTATCCAAAGTGAAATTGCATATATAGAAGTAGATACCTTTAATACCTTAGAGCCAATGAAAACATCAGTCCTCTCTGGAGGGGCCGCTTTATTAATAGATGGTGAAAATGAAGGAATTATACTAGATGTAAGAGAATATCCTGTAAGAAGTCCTCAAGAACCTGATTTAGAAAAAGTTACAAGAGGGTCAAGAGATGGTCTTGTAGAAACTATTATCTTTAATACAACACTAATAAGAAGGAGGCTTAGAGATCCTAATTTAATATTTGAATTGAAAAATGTAGGAAGTCAATCAAGAACAGATGTAGCTATTGGTTATATTGATAATGTAGTAGATCATAAACTATTAGGTGAACTTAAGAATAAACTAGATGAAATAGATGTGAACGCACTTGTAATGGCAGAAAAGACCCTTGAGGAGCTTTTAATTAAAAAGAAATGGTACAATCCACTTCCTCAAGTTAGATTTACAGAAAGACCAGACGTTGTGGCTGCCCATCTTCTTGAAGGACATATTGCAATAATAGTTGATACTTCTCCAAGTGTAATTCTTCTACCTGTAACAATATTTCATTTTACGCAACATGCTGAAGACTACTATCAAAATCCTTTAGTTGGTACATATTTAAGATGGATAAGATTTTTTGCTATGTTCTTAGCATTTATTATTTCACCATTATGGCTATTATTGGTATATAATCAGGAATTTTTACCTTCTTATCTTGCCTTTATAGGACCTAAAGAAACAGGATATATTCCTCTTTTTATTCAACTTATTATTTTAGAATTTGGTCTGGATTTTTTAAGAACAGCATCTATTCATACTCCTGATGCACTCTCAACATCCCTTGGTATTATAGGAGGTTTAATATTAAGTGAATTGGCCGTAAATGTTGGTTGGTTCGTTCCGGAAACTATATTATATATGGCTATTGCTGCAATAGGTACATTTGCATCACCAAGTATTGAATTTGGTATGGCAATTCGTATTTTTAGATTGTTTTTAATAATATTAACTGGTTTATTCAAAACAATAGGCTTCTCTATAGGCCTAATAATTATTTTAGTAATAATAGGCACAACAAAGGCTTTTGGAAACCAGTCATACCTATGGCCACTAATACCTTTTGATAAAAAAGCATTTTTCAATATGTTTTTAAGAAGACCTATACCTGAAATTAGAAATAATAAAAAATCTTAACTATAACTAACTTGCACTTTCAAGTTGTTGCCCATGATTGATACACAAGAAAAAGAGGATTCAATTTACGAACCCTCTCTTTCCATGTGCCATTATCAAAAGTTATTTTAATACAACACCATTTTCAATTAAGCTAAATTAGGCAATATACCTATGTTACCTTCTAAACTACTGTCATTCTTCTTTTCATATCCATTTTCAATAGCATTGCTTATGTCTTTATATCCCTTGGAAACTGTATCTTTTATATTAGTTACAGCATCATTTATACTATTAGCCACAATTTTACTTGTTTCTTTAACTTCATTTACAACTGATTTTGCTGTATCAATTACATCTCTACTAACTGATATAATCATCTTTTTAACCTCTTGTATATGAGACATTGAACTTTTAATAGAATTTTTTATATTATTATAATCCTTTTTAATTTCATTATATCCTGTTGAAAGTGTATTAGGTATTCTTTTTATAGGATCCTTTATAGAGTTTATTCCATCCTTGGCAATTCCACCAGTTTGAACTATTTTACCTATAACACCACTGTTTGGACTATTCCAAGTTTCTTTAATCTGAACTACTGATGCTCCAACTTTTCCTACTACTTCCATAACATCTGCTCCTACTGAAACAGTTGTCTTTGCTCCTGTTTCAATTAAAGATATAGATGAATTTTTAATATCCTCTGCCGCTTTCTTTAGCTCCACAGAGGCTGTTGTTACTTGTTTAACAGTGTTAGATATTCTTGATGCACTATCTGATATTTTATTACCTACTGATTGTAAAGCATCTCTTGTGGTTTTTGATATAGATTTTCCAGTATTAAAAATAGTTTTTGATACTGAACTTACTGTATTAATAACACTTTCACCTACAGAAACTGCTGTTTTAATGAATTTTTTTGATTCACTAGCTACAAATGAAAATTTATCAGATACTGACTTGAAAAATTTCCCTATAGAACTTTTAGTTGTATCTTTTTTTTCAGCTACAACTTTTGGAGAATTTTCTGATATACTAACAATTGAATCCTTATAGTTAGCTGCAGCTGATTTTATGCTAGATGCTTGCTTATCTGTATTACAATTAATACTTTTTGTATTATTATTAAATTTACTGTCATCTTTTTTAGATAAGACATTCACATTTAAACTAACATCACTAGTTATTTTCATAACTTTTCACATCCTTTACTTTTTATAATTTATATACTCACCTTTAGGTGCTTATATCTATAGTTAAATCAGTTAATCTTTTGATTTGATACATAATATAAACTATTTTTAATATAAAGTATTAAAAGTACTTTCCTTGTGCTGAATATGTTGCATTTTTTAGCAAATGAAATTCATCCTCTAATATAAATTCACCATCTATAAAAAGCTTCATCTTCCAACTTCCAATAGAATATTCACGAGTATTATCTGTTAAGTCCATCCAAAACCATAACATTATTGGCTTTTTCTCATCTGGTGGGGCAAATAGATTATTCTCATTTATTTGGAATAACTCACCTTTAGGTGTATACCATGCAGCCGTTACAGTATGTAGTCCAGTTACATTTGTAAATTGAAATCTTGTTACTATTTTCTTATCTAACAACAAGTTAAAATTCTTTTTATTTGCAATATTCTCTTTTTCGCTTATTGCAGAACTTATATTATACTTTTCTATATGGGTTGTATATTGAGTATTGTTATACATTCTTTGGTCATTTTCATTAATCATGACTATAGACCAAAGTTCCTCATTATCATCTGGTAAATATATGTTAGCAGCTGAATCATTAAGCTTTAGTTCCCCATTAATAAGAAATTTATACGGGTGCTCTCCTGATTTTAAATTACATTTAAATATCCATTTATTATTGTCTTTAACCATCTTTCCCTTGATAGGATCATAATTATTAAACTTTCCAATTACAGATATAGTTTCAATTGGTAGATAAATATTTTCTTCGTATTCAAAAATTACTTCCATAGCAAGTTATCCTCCTATAAATTTCTAAATTTGCTTCTTATATATATTTTCGTAATATTCTTGATAATATTTAGGCTTTTTTACAAATTATATAGATTATTTTCATAATATTCTGTATATTTATAACCTTGAGAATATTTCAAACAATATTATCTGCAAAAACCCTTGAAACTTCATAGAAATTACTACCTGTAATATATGAATTTCTCTTTGAATAATTTGGCCATTACTCAAAATTCCCCTAAAAAATCGCTACTATCAAAAACCTTTTGACAGTAGCGATTTTTATATATTAAAATAAATATCCGCCAACAATTAAAACTTGAGCTAAAACATAAGTTAGCATAATATATACATTTCCATTTTTAAATTTACCTTTAAAAGTATAAAATCCTAATATAGAATCTGAACATAAAAATAACAATGATCCAATAAAAGGAAGTAAAGATGATGTACTAATCCCCATAACTGAAATACGTGCTAAGCTAGCAAAACTCATTGATGAAATAATTGTCACATATACATAGGTAGGTATTTTCATGTTACCTAAATAATTCTTTAATTTTTTCATTACAGCTATAGCTACAATAACATATATTATAATAGAAAGATAAAACCATATTGGTATATCTTTTGTGAAAGAAATGTCCTGTAAAAAAAGTAAAACATAACAAATATGACCCATTAAAAAAGCTACTAATCCTATAATAAAATAACTTTTTCTTTCAGACCACATTAAAAATACATCACCAATAAAAGCAAATCCTAATGCTAATACAATGAATTTGTTAATTTCAGGTACACTTAATATATAATAAATTGCTAGTAATATCATTAAAAATGGCTTAGTGTAGTACCGCCCCTTAATATATTCATTTTTAGTAAAAATCATATGCATGACAAATATTCCAAAAAATAATCCCCCAATTATCAATTTCGTCACCATAACCCCTCCTTAAACCCCATAGTAATTTATGTATATTTTACCATATTATTATATATATATGTACATCTAAAATAATTAAACCTGTTATTAGAATATAAAAAGTATATGTTACTTTAATTATTAACTACCTTTAATCTCTTTGTTATAACATCAATAAATCTTATAATTATAAAATAAATGCTATAAGAAAATTCTAATGTCATTTATGTTAAATAGTATATTTACAGATGTTTTAAACTAGTTTATAGTATAAGTCTCAGTGAATTTAGAAAAGCTTTTTTATTTAATATGTTAAAAAGCTTGAATTAAAGAATATTAAACTTCTCAATTCAAGCTTATAAATAAATTATTATAATAAAATAACACCTATAATAATTACTCTTCTCAAACTTTATTTATTAATTTTTAATATTATTCGCTTATGCTTAACTTTTGCACTCCTCTGTTAAATCTCTATATGCATTATCCAAAAAGTTAGTTCCAATTATTCCAATTATAATCATAATTGCTCCAATTACATGAAAGTGTTTTAATTCTTCTCCCAAGAAAATTACTCCTGCAATCATAGTTATTAATGTTGAAAAATTGCTAAATACGCTCATCTTAGATGCTTCTATCTTAGATAGAGCATAGTTTGCTAGTAATGATGTCATTAGAGAAGATAGTATTCCTAAGTACACTATTGATCCTACAAATACCGGATTTGCAAATGGTTTAAAATAAATATTAATTGTTCCTTTGAAAATATGGTTAATAATAGATATGCTATTAAAAAATATAAATCCCATAGAATTTACTATATAAGTTAAAGAAATGGGGCTATATCTTACTGACATTCTTTTTGATAGTACGTTATTTCCTGCAGATGAAATAGCTGATAAAAGAATAAGCAATATTCCTATAAAAATATTACTTTTTAAATTTATACCCTTCATAAAAAATATATAAGCTACTCCTAATACAGATATCAACATCGATATCTTTTGTAATGTACTAGGGTTCTCTTTTAAAAATATTATTGACAATATCATTGTAAAAATAGGGATAGTAGCTTGAATAATTCCTGCTTCTGAAGAAGAAATGTATACTAGTCCAAAAATTTGAAATCCAAAAAACATAATTGGATAAAATAATGAAAGAGGTAAAATACGAATTATATCTTTCTTATTTACATCTAACTTTATCCAACCTAACAAAACAGGTATGGAAGCAAAAACAAATGATACGGTAAACCTATGGGCTAATGTATCGAGAGGATTAGTTAAAGTTAAAGTTAATTTTGAAAATAAAAATGATAACCCTGTTATAAGAGAATATAATATGGCAGCTATATAAGCCTTTTTTTTATGTGAAAATTTCATTATTTATTCCTCCTAAAATTATATATTTATAAGCTTTAAATTTAAACTTAATAAGGTATGCTTATATATTAGTAAATTAATATATATGATACAATATTAATAAAAGCTATCTGTACCGATACAGAACTTAATTTAGAGGTAAAAATCATGTATAAATATCTAGAAATATTAAATAATATTGAGAATTTGATTCAAAATGGAGAATATAAAGAAGGAAATAAGTTACCTTCTATTCGTACTTTTTCTGATATGTATTGCTGCAATAAAAGTACTATAATAAGAGCTTTTAATGAATTAGAAAGAAAACATATAGTTTATTCTATACCCAGAAGTGGGTATTATCTTGTAAAAAGAAAAGTTAATTTTGATAATTCTAAAAGCTCTATATTGGATTTTTCATCTGCGTCTCCAGACCCTCAAATTTTTCCATATTTAGATTTTCAGCATTGTATTAACGAAGCAATTAACATATATAAAAATGAGTTATTTATATATGGAACTTCTAAAGGACTGCCATCATTAATTAACGTTATTCAAAAGCATTTAGCTAACTATCAAGTTTTTGCAAATAAAGAAAATATATTTATTACTTCTGGAGTTCAACAAGCATTAGCCATACTAGCTAAATTACCTTTTCCAAATAAAAAAGAAACTATTTTAATAGAGCAACCTGGATATCATTTATTTATAGATTATTTAGAAACTCATAATATACCAGTATTAGGCATTAGAAGAACTAGTTCAGGAATTGATTTAAATCAACTTGAGAAATTATTTAGAACAAAAAGCATTAAATTTTTTTATACCATGCCACGATTTCATAATCCATTAGGAACCTCATATTCTCAAGAAGAAAAAAAGGCAATAGTAAAATTAGCAAAAAAATATGATGTATTTATTGTAGAAGATGACTATTTAGCTGACTTAGAAAAAAATTCAAAAGCTGATCCATTATATGCTTATGATAATTTTTCTCATGTTATTTACTTAAAAAGCTATTCAAAAATTATATTTCCTGGATTAAGAATAGGAGTTGCTATCATTCCTGATGCTATTAAAAATGATTTTGGTAAATATAAAAAGCTTATAGATGTAGATAGTCCTATGCTCTCTCAAGCTGCATTAGAAATCTATATAAAAAGTGGTATGTTTGAGCGTCATAAGCAAAAAATTAAAACCTCTTATTCTTTAAGAAGTACTTGCTTAAATTCAACGCTAGAGCATCAATACAAATATTACAGTGATATTTTTAAGTATCATTCTAATAAAAATCAATGTATTCATACCTATATAACTTTTAACGATAAAATAAATAGGGAGCACCTTTTAAGTAATCTAAAAAAGAAATCAATCATAGTTGCTACTGAGCAAGGTCATTATCTAGATACTTTCCAGAAAGAAAAGATTTTGAAATTAAATGTAACAACCGTAAGAGAAGATCTTATTGAAAATGGTATTATTGATATAATTCAAGAAATAAAAAATATGAAAATTTAAGTTATCATAAATAAATATACATTATTCTATAATTAAAACAAGTTACTATATAGGCATATTAAAAACTATAATAAATTAAATTGATTATAGTTTACTGAAATGTTTTTCTTATAAAAAATCGCTACTATCAAAATTATTTTGACAGTAGCGATTTCTATATATTATTTAGTGTACGTTTTAAGAATTCACGAGTACGCTCTTTAGTTGGATTATTGAATATTTTTTCTGGAGTGCCTTCTTCCTCAATGACTCCATTATTCATAAATACTACACGATCAGATACTTCTTTCGCAAATCCCATTTCATGTGTTACTACTAGCATTGTAAGACCGCTCTCAGCAAGTTCTTTCATAACCTTTAAAACTTCTCCTACCATTTCTGGATCAAGAGCTGATGTTGGCTCATCAAAAAGAATAACATCTGGTTCCATTGATAATGCCCTTGCAATAGCTACACGTTGCTTTTGTCCTCCAGATAACTGTTTGGGTTTAGCATTAATATAGTTACCCATGCCAACAACTTCTAAATATTTCATTGCCACTTTTTCAGCTTCTTCTCTTGAACGCTTTAATACCTTCATTTGTCCTACAACACAATTCTTTAATACATTATGGTTATTAAATAAATTAAATTGTTGGAATACCATACCTAGTTTAGTACGATATTTATATATATTATGGTTATCATCCAAAATATTTTCTTCATTGTAAATTATCTCTCCACCACTTGGTTTTTCTAAAAGATTTATACAACGTAGAAGAGTTGATTTTCCTGACCCAGATGAACCTATTATACAAACAACTTCTCCTTTATTTACTGAAAAGTTAATATCTTTTAATACTTCATGTGTTCCAAAGGATTTATTTAAATGCTTTATATCTATTACTTTTTCCATATTCTCTCCTCCATTAAACTATACTACTACAGTACTTTCTTCTTACGTAGTATATCTTCAGGTGTTTCTACTTGCATTTGATTACCTGCCATAATGTAATTGTCTGGACCATCTATTTTTCTTTCTATAGCTCTTAAAATTCTTGTAATTGTAAATGTCATTACAAAGTAAATTATGCATGATACAAAGAATGACTCAAAATATCTAAAATTATTTCCTGCAATTGATTTAGTTTGGAAAAATAACTCTGATACCGAAATTACATTTAGTACCGATGTATCTTTTATATTTATTACAAACTCATTGCCTGTTGCTGGTAAAATATTACGAATCACTTGTGGTAATACTACATTAATCATTGTTTGAGAATGTGTCATTCCAATGGCTTGAGCTGCTTCAAATTGTCCCTTATCTACTGAAACAATACCTCCTCTAACTATTTCTGACATATATGCACCTGTATTAATAGATACTATAAATAAAGCTGCTACTATTTTATTTATATCTATCCCTAAGAATTGTGCTGATCCATAATAAATTACCATAGCTTGCACAATCATAGGTGTTCCACGGAAAAACTCTATATAAATTGAAAGAATAGCATTAATAAACTTTAAAATTCCTCTTTTAATTCCTCTATCTGGTACTGGAATAGTACGTACAACACCTACTAATAAACCAATTAATGAACCTACTAAAGTACCAACTATAGAAATTAATAATGTCATTCCTGCCCCACGTAAAAACATTGGCCAGTTATTTTCAACAATTCTTATTATCCATTCTATACTCATCTTTTATTCTCCTTATTAAATATAATAAGAGGGAATTGGTTAAGGCTAACCAATTCTACTCTAGCTTTATTGAGCTGCTGGTTGATTTTTAATAGCATTGTCCATTATTGTTTTTTGCTCTTCTTGTGATATACCAGCTAAAATTTCATTTATTTTTTTAGTTAACTCGCTATTTTTTGCAAGCCCTACTGCTATTGCTGTATCTTCTGGTGATGTTACAAATCCATCTTTGAATTCAATCATTTTAAAGTTTGAATTAGCCATTTGAGCACTTACAGCTTCTGGTCTTTCTGTTACATATCCATCAATTACTCCTGACTCAAGAGCAACTCTCATAGCTGGAAAGTTATCCATAGCTGGTTGTATATTTACACCTGGAATTTGATCTATTACTGAATAATGGAATGTATTTAATTGAGCTGTTATTTTAGCTCCTGAAAAATCTTTTAATGAAGTAGCATTTTCGTAGGTTCCTCCATTTTTAACAAGCATAACTAAATCTGATGTATAATAGTTATCTGAAAAATCAATTGTTTCTTTACGCTTTTCTGTTGGAGACATCCCAGCTATTATTGCATCTATTTTACCTGATGTTAATGCTGGAACTAATCCATCCCACTCTGTTTTAACAATAACTAATTTTTTTCCTAAGCCATCAGCTATTTTTTTGGCAATTTCTACATCATAGCCTCCTGCGTATTCTGCACTTCCATCAATTTTTACTGCACCATTTGAATCATTCATTTGTGTCCAGTTAAATGGTGCATATCCTGCTTCAAGTCCCACCCTAAAGACATCTTCACCTTTATTTCCTGATGATTTTCCTGAGCCACACCCTGTTAGTGTTAACATTGCTGTCAATGATAATGAAATTAATAATGATAGTTTTTTCTTCATAGTAAATCCTCTCCTTTTTTATAATAAAAAAACCAACCTTTACTTAGGTTGGTGCTATCTTAAATATTCGGATAATTAACTATAAAAAAATAACTGAGCAAAGCTCAGGTCTACTTATATAATTAACCTAATCCTCATCTTTCCCATTTGAGATAGCACAACTTAATAAACCGGGACATTTATTAAGACAGTCCTGTAGCTCTTAACTACAGACCCAGCAAGTAATACTGAGAAATATTACAAACTTCGGCAAAATTTCCTTCTCATTAGCATCATCACCTTCTCAAGCTCCACTAAAAACTGTTAAATTTTGCGCCTCTACCTCACATATAAAAGTGAGGTATTTATTAAATTATATACAGTGTACAATCTTATTTCATTATTGTCAATACCTAAAAAAGAATTTTTTCAATATTTTATTAATTTGAAAATTTAGAACAATATATTATAATTAAAAAATTTAAGAACCCTAAATTTCCTTAGGATTCCTAAACTATATGTTATACATTCTAATTTATATAAAATTTATTATTAAATTTTATATTTTAAATCTTTGAACGAAATTATTAAGCTTCTTTTTTATTCCTCATTTAGCACCTTTTCAATGAATAATTTAACTATTTCTGGGTCAAACTGAGTTCCAGCATTTTTTCTTATTATTTCAATTGCATCAGATTTGCTTAAGTTTTTCCTATAAGGTCTATCTCTAGTCATAGCATCATAAGCATCAGCCACTGCTATAACCCTAGCTTGCCAAGGTATCTCTTCTCCTTTTAGTCCTTTAGGATATCCCTTTCCATCCCACCTTTCATGATGTGCTAAAGCATACTCTGCAATTGGTGCATATTCATTTAAAGAGCTTAATATCCTATATCCAATTTCAGGATGCCTCTTGATTTCTAGCCACTCAGAATCACTAAGCGAACCAGGTTTATTCAGAATTTTTTCATCAATGGCTATTTTCCCTATATCATGCATCAGTCCTGCTGTTCTAAGCTCTCTTATATTTGCATCACTTAAATTTAAAGTAGATGCTATTAAAGCACATAGTTCTCCAACCCGTATGGAATGCTTCTCTTCTCTTTCATTTTTTTCGTATAAAGTTTTTATTATTACCTCTATAGTCTTATACCTCATACTGGTACTTTCAGATAACTTTCGCCTATACATATAGTCTTCAGCTTTCTTAAATACTGCTAGCATTTCCTCATTCTCTTCTATTTTAGTTTTCCACCCATAAGAAATTGATACATTAATCGAATTAAATTTTTCCTTATCAATAGCACTATTTATTCGATTTAAAATCTTTTCTGTTTCTTCAGAACTAGTTTTAGGCAATATAATTGTAAATTCATCTCCACCTATTCTAGAAATAATATCCTCATTTCTACATTCTTTTTTTATCACCTTAGCAACTTTTTGTAAAAGTTTATCTCCCTCTAAATGACCAAAAGCATCATTAGTTAGTTTTAATCCATTGACATCAATTATAACAAGAGTTATTGGAAGATTACTTTTAGTATCTAACCTCTTTAATTCCTCTTCAAAAAATCTTCTATTATATAATCCAGTTAGTTGGTCATAAAAGCTTAAATATTCAATTTTTTCTTGCCTTTCTTTCTTCTCACTAACATCTCTAAATGCTAACGCTACTCCATTAATAACATCATTTTCACCTTTAATTGGAGCTGCACTATCTTCGATAAATCTTTCTTCTCCATCTTTAGATATTAAAATGGAATTATTACAAAGTTCAACTATATTACCTGTTCTTAGAACATTATATACAGGATTATTACACTTTTCTCTTGTAAATTCATCAATAATATTAAATACTTCTTCTAATGGTTTACCAACAGCCTCTTCTTGTGTCCATCCAGTTAACTTCTCAGCTATTCTGTTTAATAGCAATATATCTCCATGACTATCAGTAGAAATAACACCATCACCAATAGAAAGGAGAGTTGTTTTTAAACGTTCTTTTTCATCAAATATTATCTCTTCCATTCTTTTACGTTCTGTAATATCCTCCACAATACCTATTCCCCCTTCAATGCTCTTATCATCTGAAAGTATTGTGGCAAACATCACTCTTACTGATGTTATCTTATTTCCTGTAAACGACTTGTAATTCCCCTCATAAGTTGTCTCATATCCATGAAGTGCTCTTTTTATTTCTTCTATTAACTTTTCATCTGGTAGCTTAAGAGTATTCAACCCTATCAGTTCCTCACGAGATGATCCAATTATTTTTACAAAATTGTCATTACAATCAGTAATAACTCCCCTACTGTCAAAATGGTAAACACCAAGTGGAGAATATTCAAAAATCAAACGATATTTTTCTTCACTTTTCATCAGTTCATTTTCAACTTGCTTTCGATGATTGATATTACTACGAGTACCACTCATTAATAAAGGCTTACCATTAGAATTCCATGAAGTTATTTTCCCCCTATCTTGTACCCAGATCCAACTACCATCTTTGTGCTTCATACGAAGTTCCATATCATAATAATCTATTTCTTTTGAAAATATTTTCTTTAATTGAATCCTACATTTTCTTAAATCTTCAACATGAAAAAATCTTTTTAAATCTTTAGAATTAATTATTGATAGTTCATTAAACTTGTAACCAATTATCTCTGCCCATCGCTCATTAAATACTATTTCTCCTTTTTCAATATCCCATTCCCAAGTACCTACATTAGTACCTTTTAGAATATTTTCTAATCTTTCTCTTTCTATCCTTAATAAATTCTCTGTTCTCTTTTGTGTAATAACCATACCTAATTGTCTAGTGTACATTTCTGCTATAATTTCATTATTAAAGCTTTTCCCGTTAGGCATAATAAAGGTAAAATCTCCGAGAATAGTATTATTTTTTAGAATTTTAATTACAATAATTTCTCCAATATCAAATGTATTTACTAATAGATCAAGTAGAGGTTTAGAAATAAAATCACCTGCAAATTCCTTTAACGAAGTAAACCGTGTAACTATTTTGTCTTTTATTTTTTCAGCCCTTATTAAATCATGCGCCCAGTTGTTACCCTCTATTTTTATACCTAACAACTGAATAGCTTTTTTTATTAAATCATTGTCACCTGATATAGCCATGGCCTTATATTGTTTGCCAACTTCATCATATAAATTGAATGCAGCAAATTTAGCTCTTGACATATGTAAAAAGTCATCAGTAATTTTTTGATAATTCAACTCTTTTTCATATAACTGTAGAAATTCTTCTGAAAAACTCACCATTTTTTTTAATAAATTTTGTTCTTCTATTTTTTCTGTAATATCACGAGCAGCAGCATATATTAAATTATCATATGGTTGACAACGCCACTCTATATATCTATAAGAACCGTCTTTGCATCTATATCTGTTTACAAGATTTAAAACCTGCTCTTGCTTTTCAAGTTTCCTAATAGCTTCAATAGTAACTTCAACGTCTTCAGCATGCACAAATTTCAAAAAATTACTTTTCTCTATATATTCTTTAGAATATCCTAGGATATTTTCCCATTCCTTGTTGACATTAAGAAAATTGCCTTCTGTATCCGCTATACATAGCAAGTCCAAATTTACAGAAAAAAACTTTTCCAATTCTTGTGTTTTTTTCAACAAATTATCTTCAAGTTTTTTTTGCTCAGTAAAATTAATAATACTTACAATATACCCTTTTTCTATTCCAATTCCAGTATGTTTAATATCTGCTTTGAACCACTGCTCACTATTCTGTAAAGGTGATTTATAAATAATAGATTCTTTTTCTCCAGAAACTACTGCCTTTTCAAAAGAAGAAATAAATATTTTTGTCAATTCTTCAGAAAAAAGTTCTTTAATAGTTCTACCAATAATTTTTTCCTTAGGCGTAAACAGATGGTTATCATCAGAAACAATTATATTATTAAACCTATAATCTTTATCTAGTTCAAAAATAATATCATTTAATGTGGTCAGTATGGCTGTCTTTTCTTCCACTCCTCTCATTTCTGCAGTTACATCAATAAAAATTGTTATGAAATAATATTCTTGTGGAGAGTATACTTTTACTCTATACCAACGCTTTAAAATTTGTGAATATTGTTCGAATTCTTTTTCACCACCATTAATAGCAATTTCTCCATAAAGTTTTATCCAATCAAATTCATCTTTTTTAATTTCAGGTAATATTTCAGATATTTTTTTACCAACAATTTCTGAAGCCTTTAGACGTGTAATTTTTGCAAATGAATCATTAATTTCAAGAAATTCATAATCACAAGGATTACCTTGTTTGTCGCATATTATCTTGTGATATGCATATCCTATTGGCAATTTTTCAATTAATTGTTTGTAAAAATTATCGTTCATATATTATTACCTCCATATTTATTTTTAGTTAATTATTTGCTATTCATTTTTTGATACTAGCTATAAAATTTCTTTTCTCTCGTTTCTACTTATCCTTTAATACAAAGAATCTATTCCTATACTTAGGCAAACCGTAATTTATGGCGATGATTCCCGTGAAATTACTAATACACAGTTTTATATCACCATATATTTAAATATATATTATATATCGACATCATTCTACCATACTTGACAAAATATGATTGCTCGTAATAAAAATTAATAGTTACACTTAAGTAGTCTGCAACGTAATTGAATAGCAGATAAAATTAAAAAAGTAAACATATATAAATTACTTATTTCTTCTTTTAATTTAATTAAACCACCATGTTTATTAATCAATCATAATTAATTCTTTTACTGGTTTAAACTCAATGTTATTAATGGGTACATTATTAGCTTTTAAAGATTTTATTAATTCGCTGTATAATAAGCAGTATTCTCTTTCAATTTCATAAAAAATCATTTAAATGAATTTCAAATATAATTTATACTTTACAATTCTGTAATTTTATTTACGAAAAAATATTCCCCCAAACCTAAGTCTGAGGGAATCTGAAAAGCACTTTAATATTTACTTAAAATCTTTAATACAATCCTATTTCTTTACTAGTAGCATAAACTATTTGAGAAATATCTTGCACACTTCCTCCAACAGAAGAAATATTAATGATTGATCCTTCCCCCACATTAATTAAACATTTATAAGCTAGCTTTCTTTTTTCTCTTAATCAAAATAGCTCCTGATAATATAAGTATGCTAGCAAATACTAAAATTTGATTTGGAGTAACTGCTGATCCTGTATTAGGAAGATTTCCTCCCTTACCTGCATCTTCACTAATTGAAGTGTTTCCCTTGTCAGTATCTACTTGATTATCTTCTGTATTTGTACCTGTTTCTGAATTATCCCCAGGATTAGTATTTGTTTCATTATCATCAGTATTATCTACCGGTAAATCCTTTTTATTTATAGAAGCTGTAGCAGTATAAACAACTCCATTTTTATCTGTTGTTGTAGGTATTTCCAATTCTCCACTTCTAACCAATTCAGCTACTTTTCTATAATCTGCAGAATCTCTATCTATTCCAACTATTCTCCAATTATCTTGTTTTTTACTTTCAACTACTCCATTTTTAACTTCTTTTATATATTTGATAGTTAAATTTCTTATAGTTCCTTCATCTTCTCCAAAAATTAATTTTGAATCAAAATCTGTTTTCTTAATTAAATCTTTTTCGTTTTCAAATATTCCACCTTTAGCTAAAAGCTGATCCATTCTATAGGAGTTCATTCCTAACTTAATTTTATCAGTATCTTTTATTGGTGCTCCATTTTTATACTTTAAATCTGTTATTCTGTTTCCTGATTCTTTAGTCAAATCAATTGTATAATTGATTCCACCAAAATAATCGTTTGTACTATACTTAGATGCTCTTCTTACAGGATTGAAACTTATAGTTATGTCTCCATCCTTTAATGTATTATAGTAATCCGCTGACCATTCCATATATTTTTTTAGTTGAGCTCCTGTAACTTCATATACTGTTACTTCTCCACCTGCATATGTGTAATTAAATGCAATATCTTTTCTCTTTATCGGCCCTACATTAAGCTTAGCTTTTTCATTGTCTGTTCCCAAGGAAACTACATCAGCTTTACTATAATAAAGAGCTACTTCATGGAAAAGATCTATAAGAGGTGTGTCTTCTAAGTGAATTGTTGGAATTCCTGGAATCTCATCTGGATCTACCATATTAACACCTTTGACTTCCCCAATTACAATATTTGCATCTGCTCTTAGTTTATCATGATAAGGCTTAACTAAAGCTTCAATATTTTTATCAGATTCTACCCCTTTAATAGTATAACTGCTGTCATTTAATGAACTCTTATCTAAAGCTAGTTTGTTATTACTATCCTTCTTAAAAGTAAGATCAATCCTTGATAAATATTGTCCATATTTTCCTGGCTCTACTATTCTTACTCCATTTATTGCCTTATCCTTAACTAATTGATGCATATGTCCTGCAAAAATAACATCAAGTTCTGGGCATGCATTGGCTACATCTGTTACACCAGTATCTGATATGTTATTTTCATTATCAATACCCATATGCATAATTCCAATCATTGCATCTACTTTTCCATTTAACTCTGCAATAATTTTTTGTGTTTCTTCTATAGGACTTTTAAATTTCATAAATCCTATTTGCTCTGGTGTTTTAAATTGTTCAACCATTGGAGTTGTTATTCCAATAAGTGCAATTTTCAATCCATCTCTTTCAACTATTTTATAAGGCTCAATAAACCTTGTTCCATCCTGCTTATAAATATTTGCTGATATAGGTGTCATTGTTGATCCTACTAATTGATCTGTTGCTCTTTTTAGAACATCAAGACCAAAATCAAATTCATGATTTCCTAATGTCCATGTATCATACTTCATTTCTTTCATTGCTAGTAATATAGGTTGTACATAACCATCTTTAAATGTCTCAATAAAGTTACCTTGAATTGAGTCTCCTGCATCAATCAAGATTGTATTTGGATTTTCCTTTCTTACATCAGAAACTACCTTAGAAATTTGTGATAAACTTCCTGATACATTTGCTGAATCAGATGCATAATCCCATGGTACTAATGTTCCATGTAAATCTGAAGTGCCAAGTATTGTTACTTTCACCTCTGATTTTTCCTCTGCTTGTACAGTTTTTCCATTAGAATAAATTGTTCCGTTAAGTAAAACTGCGGTGCTTAAGATAGTAGTTAAAACTCTTTTTCTAATATTTCTCATATTTTCATCCCCTTATAACTTTATATATAATCGATAAAATTATATACCATGAAAATTATAACACTGATATACTTTCATGTAAACATTTACCATAGTTTCGTTTGAGTAAAAAAACCTATTTAATACTAAATCCAAATGGTGTTATTTGTTTCAATATGGTATCTACACTCTTTATTAACATAGTTTTTAATGTACTTTGTTATTGTGGTGAATTCTTCACGTCCTAAAATATAACAAAATTTCTTCGCAAAAGGAAATAAGAGTCTAAAGGTGAGACGCCTTATCTAAGTAATTCTAATGTTTTATACAAACAAATTGCCTTTTTATATCATAAAAAGGTAGTTTCCAAAGAAACTACCTTTTATCTTAAAAACATAAATATTAAAAACCATCTATCCTTATATTCTAATATAAGTGACAAGCTACAAAATGTCCAACTCCTACTTCCTTCATTTCTGGTTGAACCTCCTTGCACTTTTCTGTCGCATATGGACATCTAGTGTGGAATCTACAACCTGATGGAATATCTATTGGGCTAGGTATATCTCCTTTAATAATTTGTATTTCAGAAGTCCTTGCCTTTTTAGGATCAGCTACTGGTATAGCTGATAAAAGTCCTTTTGTATATGGATGAAGTGGATCTTTATATAAATCATTACTCTCAGATATTTCTACTATTTTCCCTAAATACATTACCCCAATCCTATCTGAAATATGCCTTACCATAGACAAGTCATGGGCTACAAAAAGGTAAGTTAATCCCATTTTTTCTTGTAAATCTTCTAACATATTTATTACTTGAGCTTGTATTGATACATCTAATGCTGAAATAGGTTCATCACATAATATAAAATCTGGCTCTGTTGATATTGCTCTTGCAATTCCTATTCTCTGACATTGTCCACCACTAAACTCATATGGGAATTTTTCCATATCAGATTTTTTTAGACCAACCATTTCAAGTAATTCTTGTATTTTATTATCCCTTTCTTCTTTTGTTAAATTTGTATGCACTGCTAAAGGCTCATCAATTAATTCTTTAACATTCATGTTGGGATTTAATGATGAATATGGGTCTTGAAAAATAGTTTGCATTTTTCTATAAAAACTTTTCATATCTCTTCTATTAAATCTAGCAATATTAGTACCCTCAAAAAATATATCTCCAGATGTTATATCATAAAGTCTAGTAATTGATCTTCCAAGAGTTGATTTTCCACAACCTGATTCTCCAACTAGCCCAAAAGTCTCTCCTTTTTTTATTTCAAAGGAAACTCCATCAACAGCTTTTACAAACTTCTTTTCACCTTTTAAAAACTGATTTTTTACTGGAAAATACTTCTTTAAGTCTCTTACTTCTATTAACACATCATTAGACTTCGTCACTATAACTTCCCTCCTAACTACTTATATTATAAATTTCTCTACTTCGCTAAGAAGCACATAGCTTTATGTGTATTACTGAAATTCTTATATACAGGCATTTCATCAAAACATTTTTTATTTGCAAATTGACATCTTTCTGCAAAGGGACATCCCTTAGGTGGATTTAAAAGAGATGGCGCTGAGCCATTTATTGGCTTAAGTCTTATCTTTTCATCACCTTCGATTTTAGGTATAGAATTTAATAATGCTTTTGTATATGGATGTTTAGCATCATAGAATATTTCATCTATAAGTCCTTCCTCCATTATTAGTCCTCCATACATAACCTCGACTCTATTACATAGACTAGCCACTACTCCAAGGTCATGAGTTATAAGAATAATAGACATATTATTCGTTTCTTTCAAGGATCTTAACAGGTCTAAAATTTGTGCTTGTATTGTGACGTCAAGAGCCGTTGTTGGTTCATCTGCAATTAAAAGCTTTGGGCTACATGCAAGAGCCATAGCTATTAGCACTCTTTGCCTCATTCCACCACTAAATTCATGAGGATATTGATCAATTCTCTTCTCTGGCATAGGTATTCCTACCTCACGTAAAACCTCTATTGCCATTTTTCTTGCTTCCTTCTTATTTATCCCCTTATGTCTAACTAGTACTTCTACTATATGATCTCCTATTTTTTTTAATGGATTTAATGCAGTCATAGGGTTTTGAAATATCATAGCAATTTCTTTCCCTTTAATACCTTTTTCTTCCTTTGAATCTGATTTTAAAATATCTTTGCCATCAAAATAAACTTCTCCGGAATCTATCTTCGCATTTTTGGGAAGTATTTGCATTACCGATCTCATAAGTACACTTTTTCCACTACCAGATTCTCCAACAATTCCAAGTATATCACCAGAATTAACATGGAAGCTAACCCCTCTTACAGCTTCTATTTTATTGTTTTTACTGTAAAAATTTGTTTTAAGATTATTAACTTTAAGAAGTGTTTCATCTTTCATACTTATCTTTCACCCCCTGAAACTTTAGGTTCAACAAATACTCTTAAGACATTACCTAATTTATTAAATGAGTATATTGTTAATACTATTAATAATCCTGGTAATATGGCCATATAAGGAGCACTTTGTAAGTTTGTTTGAGCATTTTGAAGTAGGCTTCCCCAAGAAGACATAGGTTGCTGAATTCCAAGTCCTAGGAAACTTAATGAGGATTCCGTCATTATTGCACTAGCAATACTTGATGTTGAAGCTATTATTATAGTAGGAAATACACTAGAAATTATATGCTTAAATATTATTTTATTAGATGATTCCCCTATAGAAATTGCATAAAGAACATACTCTCTCTCCTTTATTGAAAGTGTTTCTGCACGAACTAACCTTGCAGTTTCCATCCAAGAAAATAAGCCTATTACAATTATTATTGCTTGAAGCCCTGGCTTTAAAAATATGCTTATTACAGTTACTAATATCATCCATGGAATAGATGATATTAAATCAACAAATCTCATAAGAATACTATCTATCTTTCCACCAAAATATCCACTTATAGTACCAACAGCTACCCCTATGCTAGTAGAAATAATCATAGCAAGGACTCCAACTGTAAGAGATACTCTTCCTCCATATACAGTTCTTACAAAATAATCCCTTCCTAACTCATCTGTACCGAATAAATGAGTTAAACTAGGGGATTGCAGTATATTTGATGTATTTGTAACATCAGGATCTATAGGTATTACAAATGCAAATGTTGAAATAACTACTATAAATATTAGAAATCCTATTGAAATTAAAGTACTCTTATTTCCTTTAAGTTCATCCTTAACATTTTTTATTCTTCTACTATTCATATTTCTTACCCCATTTCCTTTATTCTAGGGTCAATCAGAGAATATAGTATATCGGATAATAAGTTACCTATTATAACTAAAGAAGATGATAATAGTAAAATTGCCATGATAACTGGATAATCTAAGGCACGAACAGCATTTACAAAATATGGCCCAACTCCTGGCCATCCAAATACTGTTTCTGTTATCATTGCTCCTGTAATTAACATAGGTAATGCCATACCACTCTTTGTGACTATAGGTAAAAGTACATTTTTACATACATGGTTAAAAAGTATTTCTCTTTTACTTGCTCCAAAAGCATTTTGTACAATTACATATTCTTCTGAAATTTGTCCTATAGTTGATGATCTTACATATCTTATTAAGTCTGGTAGATATGCAATAACTAAAACAGTGCTTGGCATTATAAAATGTAGTAAGAAATCTGAAATTGAGCCTTTTACCCCTATGGTGTTCATCCCTAATATAGGAAGAATACCAAACTTATATCCAAATACAAATATCATAATCATTGCAAACCAAAAACTAGGTATAGCTATACCTATTGAGCAAAAACCATCTACTAATTTATCTACTAATTTATCTTTATTTGAACCTGATATTAAACCAAGAACTATTGATATTACAATGGCAATTAAATAAGATGGTAATACTAAAGCAATAGTTGCTGGTATTCTTGCAACCAAATCATTTGAAATACTTTCATGAGTTATTATTGAATATCCAAACTGTCCACTCAATACTCCTTTAAGCCATAAAAAATATTGAACATACACTGGTTTGTCAAATCCGTATTTAGCCTTTATAAGGTCTACTGTTTCTTGTGGCATCTTTGGCGTAATCATTGTATCAATTGCATTATATGGGGCTAACTGAATTAAAACAAAACATATTATAGAAATTAATAATACCAATGGAATCGCTTGAAGGATTCTTTTTACTATATATTTTGCCACTTACTCTCACTTCCTTAATAAAAAATTATATATTGGGAATAAGATCTTATTCCCAATATACTAAAATTCAAATTTATTATTTAAAATATAATTTAGACATATCTTCAAAAGTATAAACTGGAACTAACTTAGCCTCTTCTACTCCACCTAAGTTAGAACTCATAACTACAATTCTCTTATTTTCAAGTATTGGATAAAAATACGCATTATCTTGAAGTTTCTTTTGAACATTATTGTATATTTCTTTTCTCTTCGCCTCGTCAGTTTCTACTCTTCCAGCATTAAATAAATCATCAATTTCTTTATCTCCAAAGTGACTATAATTAGATGGGCTATCTGATGTAAATAATGAATTAAATGTATCAGGATCTATTCCCATAATATATCCACCTAGGAACATATCATAATCAGGATCTTTATTTTTCATTTGTTGACTTATTGCTGTTGACTCACCTGCAGCTAGTTCAACATTTATTCCTACAGCTTTAAGATTTTGTTGAATTATAGCAGCTTCTTTTTGGGAAGGCACATCATTTGAAGAATAGCCAAGTTTAAGTGTAAGCCCAGAAACTCCAGCCTTTTCTAAAAGTTCTTTAGATTTATTTTGGTTAAAATCATACTTTTCAACATTATCTGTATGGAATGGATTTTCATTTGGAAGGAATGTATAAGCTTCAGCAGCATACTCTTCTGATCCAAAAGCAGCATTAATTAAATCTTTTCTATTTAATCCATATAATATTGCTTGTCTCACATTAGCATCCTTAAGTTTTTTTGAATTAGAATTAAGAACTAGGTAACCCACTCTACCTTCATCATATTTGTAAGTGGTTAAGCTATTATTCTTTTCTAAATCGGATAAATCGCTTGATTGAACAGATAATGCATTAATTTCTCCTTTTTGAAGAGAAAGTTTAGCTGTATTAGCATCTGGTATTACTCTAAAAATAACATTTTTAATATTTGGCTCTCCTAAGAAATAATCATCATTTTTTGTGAACTTTACATATTGACCAGCCTTGTATTCTTCTAACTTGTATGGTCCAGTACCTACTGGTGTTGCATTTTTAGGACTATTTTCAAAATTAGTCTCATCCTTATAGATATGCTCTGGCATTATAAAGATGTTAGCTAAAAGCTCAATTCCAGGTGCACTAACTTCTGGAAGTGTAAAGTCAACTGTATAATCATCTACCTTTGTAACCTTTACTGGCTCTCCATTAAATATTAATTGGCTATATGCCCAACCAGCATTTTTTTCTTTTAACATTTCATTATAGGTGAAAACTACATCGTCTGCAGTAAAATCTTCTCCATCACTCCACTTGACATCTTGTCTAAGTTTTGCTGTATAAGTTAATTTATCTTCTGATTGTGTCATACTTTCTGCAAGAAAATAATTAATTCCATCTGCATTATACATATATAACGGTGAATACAATGCCTTTATTGTCATTAATCCAAAACGATCACTTGTTGTTATTACATTTACAGAATTACCTGGATCACCTGGTATTCCATATACAAAAGTATCTGATTTAGCTGCAGCTCCATTTTCATTTGAGCTTGTCCCTTTATTTGTTCCGCATCCTGTCAATATCATTGTTGCGGTTATTATTCCTGTTAATATTTTTGATAGTTTTTTGAATTTCATTTTAATCCCCCTTAAGATTAATTTATATTTATAAGAATTAGAGCCTTTGTTCTTCAAACTCCGGATTTTGAAAAACAAAAAAACTCCGCCTCTATTTTCAGAGGCGAAGCTTTAACTTCGCGGTTCCACTCTGATTTTTATGCAATTGCATAAAATCTCATCAATTCGGTACAAACATACCTCAACGCTTTAACGGGCGTTCCCGCTGAAGTCTACTATTATTTCGATTCAGGGCTCAAAGATGCACTTCAATTAAGTTCCACCTAAAATCTCTTTCAGCCTAGGAGATTTCTCTCTGTAAATTTTCCTTAACTTACTCTTCTTGTCATAGCCGTTAATTCCTATCGGATTAGTGTATATTATATACTCATTATATGCACATTTTTTTTATTTGTCAACGCTTTTTCTATGACTTCACTTTAATTTATTATATTTTAAATATTTCTAGATTGATACTTAGGCTGCAAAATAATTTTGCCTCTTTCATTATTTAATAATTAATAAATAAAACTCACCTAAAAGAGTTTTACTCTTCTAAGTGAGTTATTTTATTAATATTCAATAAATATGTCAATCTATTATACTATTCATACATATCCTCTTAGATTATATACCTTTAACAATGTAACTTTATAAAAAATATGCTAAAACTTTATTCTATACCACATGCTTCTTTTAATTCTTCAACTGTCCCGTGCTTCTTACCATTTAAGTCAGATAACCATTTATTCTCATTATTACGATCTATTGACTTAGCATTATTGAAGTTTTCAGGATTAGTAATTCTAGTAGCGACAGCTCTTGTTATAGTAGAAACTCTACACTTAGCTATTCCATACCCAGCATTTATATCCGGCTTAGACCCATTAGATGACCAATAATATACAATATCATCGCGATTTCCATTCTTATCGTAAGAAACAGTTTTATCTAGGAATAATACCAGATGTCCACGTTCGTCACCCTCACTATTATTATCATCACACCCAATACCATCATTCCAGAAAATTTTTAAAAAATCAAATCTTTCTACTTGGCTCCATGCATTATAATAATCCTTCTCTTTACTATACTCACTTCGAGAACCAATATAATAATTTTTACCTGCATCTAACTCATTAACCAATACAGCTATACCAGGCCCATTTGCATTAGCTCTCCCCCAGCAACCAAACCCATCATCCTGCCTTGCTTGAATTACATTGCCAGAATCATCTTTCTCATCAAGTGTATATGGTTTTAAATTTATCCATGCCTCTTTAGAAATAACATTCTCTTTTTGAGATTCATTCCATATTGATAGACTTTTTAATAACAACATATAAATAGCTGATGAACAAAATGAAGGCCTTGCCTCATCAACATCAATAATAGGAGTATTTGATTTAGAATCTAACTTATATGCTTTATCCATTCCTTCCCAAGCATTTTGTTTAAAACCTTCTAGATGTTTGAAACCAGTATAGTAACCTCCTTTATCATCAAATAATTCCATTGATTTTAAAGTAGCATCACTCCATGTTGATTTCTTCTTTGCTTTAATAGAAGAATCATATCCAATTAATGAGAACGATAGGCATATAATAACTCCAATTGAAAAATATTTTAAATATCTTTTCATTTTTCCAACCCCTTTTAATTCTTAATTAAAATAAAAATACCCCCCTTTATTTTATTATACATTTTTTATTTATTTTGTAAATATATTCCATAAATATAACTGATATTTGTAATTTTATTTCATGAATCTCTTTAGAGTTTTTAACAGATGAATTAAACTAATTTTTGAAGTGTTAATATAATCGTTCATGATTTTTTATGGTTGATGTACATTATTGATTTTCTAAGAGTATATCTCGTGTAGTTACTACAAATCTCTATAGAGTAACTACAAGAAAGCACCTGATAAATGAGCATAATTCTTGATTTTGCTGCAAAACATAAAACGGTAGCTTTAATTTTTCAAAAGCTACCATTATCAGGTTAATTTTCATTTTCACTAGCTTCTTTTATCAGCCTTATAATAACAATGTAATCTTCTATGCTGATTAACCTTCCCAGTTTCTCCCCCAAATTGTATCTAACTTTTTTCTAAGAGTTTATCTCGTGTAGTTACTACAAATCTCTATAGAGTAACTACAAAAAAGTCCCTCAAATGTAAAGTCTGAGGGACATACAACACTTTTCAATATTTAATTGAAAATCTTCAAGACCTTTAAAATGAGACTATCTCTTTACTCAAATGAATATTTTTGAACTAACATCATAATTCATTTTCATAATACAATTGTCCACAAGCAGCACTAATTTCGGAACCAAATTGTGTTCTAACAGTTACACTAATACCAGCTTTATTTAGTGTACTATAAAATTGCTTGATAGCACTTGAAGATTGAAATTTAAAAGTTGTTTTATCCGTAGAATTATAAGGTATCAAATCAATGTGATATAAATGCTCCCATGAACCACGATTTTTCAATAAACCTACAACTGCCTCTGCATGTTCTTTTGAATCATTAATTCCTTCAATCATAATATAAGCAATAAACACTCGTCGTCCCGTATGAATGATATGTTCATCTAATGTTTTCATTACCTCATTCAATGGAAATCTTTTATTTATAGGCATTAAATCGCTTCGTTGGCTTTCAAATGGTGAATGCAGTGAAAAAGCCAGATTCACTTGTGGAAATTCTTTGGTCAATCTTTGAATTCCTGGTATAATGCCAATTGTTGAAATAGTAATTCTTCGTTGACTTAACCCGAATAAATTTTGATCAGTTAAAATTTTTACTGCATCAAATAACTCCGGATTTGCAAAAGCCTCACCCATTCCCATAAATGAAATACTATTCAATCTATGGTCATTAAAATAAAAATAAAGTAATTGGTCAGTTATCTCATCAGCAGTAAGATTGCGTTTAAATCCAGCACTTCCCGTTGCACAAAAACGACATCCAAAACTACAACCACATTGGGAAGAAATACAAAATGATTTCCACCCCTGTTTATACTTTAGTCCAACAGCTTCTATTCTTTCTTCATCAGCCAATTCAAATAACAATTTTTGAGCTTGTTTAGAATCTTGTGAAAAAACAGGTGTTACACTAGATACATTATTCCCAAACTCATTTACTAAAGCTATCCTTAACACTTTTGGTAGTATATGCATATCATCAAAATTATCTATTCTTTGATGAAAAATAGCTTTTGTAAGCTGCTCGTATCTATAATCAGGTAATTTTAGATTTGATACTATTTGTTTCATTTTTTCATATTTTGTTTTTGTCTGTTTCATGTAGGCTTCCCCCTCACTATTAATAGTTAGGAAGCAAAGCCAGTATAATTAGCGACTTATACTACTCCATGCAAGCGTCGCCCAAAATATCTGGCTTTGCATGAAGCCTATTGTGTGTTACTTTTATATTCTCATTAAACATATTAATTGCCATTTCTACCTTTACAAGTTTATTGATTTTGTTGCAACATTTTCACAAAATGCACTATCATGCTCAACAAACAAAATTGTAGCTTCATGCTCAATTAACAATTTCTCAATCTGCATACGAGAAATGACGTCAATAAAATTCAATGGTTCATCCCAAATATACAAATGTGCCCGCTCACATAAACTTCCGGCAAGCAATACCTTCTTCTTCTGTCCTCCACTAAAATCCTCGATATTCTTTTCAAACTGTTCTCTTGAAAAATTAAGTTTTCTAAGCATCGATTTAAATAAACTCTCATCAATACAGTGTTTATCTGCATACTCAGATAAGTTCCCATACAAATCTGAAGTATCTTGTGAAACATACGAAATGATTAACTTATTATTCTTTCTTACAATTCCACTATGGGGGATGTCTTCTCCATAAATTAATTTCAATATACTTGATTTTCCGCTGCCATTCTTTCCCTTAATAGCAATTTTTTCCCCTTGTTCTATAGTGAAGCTTATCCCTTCACAGACAATTCTATAATCATATTCAATTGCAACATCTGTAAGTTCTACAAGCTTTTTATCATGAAAGGTAAGCGGTACTATTTTTAAACTTTCATTAGATTCAATATTTTTAAGAAGCTTTGATTTTTCCTCAATCATGTTTTGTTGTCTAGCTTCTATATTTTTAGCACGCTTCATCATTTTTGCAGCCTTATGTCCAACATATCCCTTATCTAATTTACTCCCGGAATTAGTAGTTCCATACTTGCTACTTTCAACATTATCTGACCACGTAGATGTACGTTTTGCCGAGCTAGAAAGTCTGTTAATATCCTTTTTCAACTTTTCATTTTCTGCTAGTTCAAAACCATCTTGTAATTCTTTGTTTCTACACCATGAAGAAAAGTTTCCTTTTTGTATTTCAATATTAGTTTTATTAATAGACAAGATATGGTCAACACAATTATCCAAAAAAGACCTATCATGTGAAATCAAAATGAATCCTTTCTTTTTTTTCAAGTAATTACTTAGTTTTTTCCTAGCTTCAGCATCCAAATGGTTGGTAGGTTCATCAATAAGCAAGAAGGAGCTCTCCTTCAAAAACATAGCAGCCAACAGTGCTTTGGTCTGCTCTCCTTTAGATAGTGTATAAAACTCTCTATATAAAGCATCGTAGTCCATATCTAACAAAGATAATTCTTTTACTATTTCCCAATCCATTGAATTTGGACTAATCTCCCTTATGACATCTATGGTGAAATTGCTTTGCTCCTGCACCTCATAAGGAAAATATTCAAAAGTCACATCAGCTGAAATGTTTCCATTATATTCGCATTCCCCAAGCAAAAGCTTTAGAAAAGTGGTCTTTCCCCTTCCGTTTCTTCCAGTAAAGCCCAACTTCCAATCGGTATCAATTTGAAAACTTATATTTTCAAAAATATTATCATAGCTACCTTCATAAGCAAAGGTTAGATTTGTAACATTTATTAAAGACATATTTTTGTCCTCCTCTGTATTTAATAGTATAAATAACAAAGTCGGAACAATAGGCGACCTTGTTATTACTCCATATAAGTGTCGCCTGCAGTATCCGACTCTATATGGAGATTATCATGCGTTAGCAAAGTGTCTTTATTTATCATAATATTATTTATCCTCCTTATTCGAATTATTTATAAAAAATTAAGAGCCGCAAGAATTAATTATTCTTACAGCTCATAGATATACGTAGTTAAGCTAATGGTTATAGCATAACACAAGTGTATATATCAAGAGAAAAAAAGAATAACCTTCTTGCATAAGTACAACAAAACAAACAGAATACACCTGTTTATCTTTGTATTAAATGTACGTTAAAAATTAGCAAGAAAAATTAATCATTTTTTCACCTCAAATTTCAATTTTTTCATCATTATACTATTGTGCATCTGAAAAGTCAATAAATAGTGGATCAAGAAAATCTATTTCTTCTCTAGTTTCATTAGTATAGTTAACACCTATTGCTTGATGTTCACAGAATAATTTGAAACAGTTTTTCCTGAAAGATCTTTATAATAGAAATTAATATTTGTGCTATCACTGCTATTTATTAAATTTATAAGCAATCCATATGCTCCATTATTTCCTTCCTTCATTGATCCCATATTTGCATATGTAAAATTAATAGGAACTGCTGAAGAAGACTTGGAGCATTGTATGGTATCCCCCTTCACTTTAACTGTACCATAATTTGTATCATTTTGAGAATGATTATGTCCCCAAAGGAATATTACGTTTCCATAATTATTAAGAAGAGAAAGGAGTTCTTCTGAATTTCCAATTGTTCTCTTCCCAAAATAATGAATAGGGCAATGAGAAACAACCAAAACTGGCTTCGATGAATTTATGTCATTCAAAGAAGATTTAAGATTCTCCATATCGTCAGTTGTAAAAGACTTACTTGATGAATCCATTACATATATAGCATAATTGCTATTGTTAACAACTAATCCTGAATCATATTTTCCTCCTTTCCCCTTATCATGGTTACCTTTTGCTAATATGGATGAAGTTCCGCTAAATTGGCTCTTCACATCAGAGACATATGATTCTGCATCATCTTGACCTACGTAATCACCACCAAAAATCATGTAATCCATCGATGTTGTAGTACTTTTCAAATTAGATAGCCATTGTGTCAAATTAGAAATACTATGGTGGAGATCTGAAGTAACTCCAATATATGTAGTATCCTTTACAGTTTCTGAATAAACTGTTGGCGCATAAGAGCTAACCAGTAACGTTAATATAATAAAAAATAATAGTTTGTTAAATTTTTTCATTTTCATGTAATCTTATGCTCCTTTCTATTGTTTTAATATATATTTTCCATGGCTTAACATAAAATATTTGTTAAATAATGCTCTATGCCTATTTATAGTATTAATAAAAAAACAAACATTATACTTGAATTTTATATTTATAAAACATGAGAAAAGACGATTACTACTTTCAGTTGTATATTCATGCGTTCAAACATTTTTTTTATAATTTGGATATTATCCTCGAGATTGTACATAATTGCTATATTTATAATTTAATAATTTTTATTTATTCAAATATTAATAAATTTTATTTAATATCCGTATACTATTTTATGCTCTTATTTCTCCCTGTTTGTTTAGCTTCATACAGTTTTTTATCAGCATAATTTATCGCGCTTTTTATATTTATATCAAAGTTATCTTCATCTAATGTATATATACCAAAACTTGACGTAATATTAATCTTGTTATCTTCACATTCAAAAACTTTTTCTTCGACTTTTTTCCTTATCTTTTCTGATATTTCAAAAGCAGTATTACTGTCTGTGTTGTCTAAAACAATAATAAATTCCTCTCCTCCATACCTTGCCACCCAATCACTATCTTTTCTTATTGAATTCTTAATTAATGAAGCAAATTCAAGCAATATATAATCCCCAGCTAAATGTCCATAGTTACTATTTATAGATTTAAAAAAATCTATATCTGCAATTATAATTGATAGTGGAGATTTTTGAGATGCACTTTTTAAAATATCTATTGGCAACCTTTCATCAATAAAACGTCTATTATATATTCCTGTTAATTCATCTTTGATAATCTTATCATTCATTCCATTTATATAAAGCTGAATTTCCTCACTTGTTTTCTCACAAAAATTTTCTATAATACCTGTATTTGTTACATCCTTTAACATTTCAAAAACATATTTCTTATTTTCCATAATTATAGGTGATGCCATTATCATATAAATTTTTTCTTTGTTATATTCAATTTTTACAAAAGTATCAGCTTCATTATATGCCCTCATAGATATACAATTAGAGCAATATTCTTCAGATTTCCAAAAATCATAGCAACTATTATTTAAAATTTTAATTTTACTTTTATCATAATGTACCGTTTTTTTCGTTAATGGGTCTACTATCCTTATAACATCATATAAATTCTCCAATATTGACAAATTGTCAGTTAAAGCATTTAAATATTTGTCCATTTTAACTCCTCCAATTTATCTTCAAGAATATTAAAACTTCTTCTGATTTCCAATAATAATATAGAGTAGATACTTTAATGTTTGCTTATTCATATCTTTTATTTGCAATCATCTAAAAAAATTTTGCTTTATTTTTTCATTTTACTTAATTTTAGTGCCATTATGTTATCCTTTAATGGACCATTCCTTACTCTCGTTTTTTATTCTGAAGATATTCTAATATAATTTTGTTCATCATTTCACTTATTTCTTTCAGTTGCTTTCTATCTTTTTCATTTAAAATGTTTATATTTTAAATAACTTAACATGCTAGTTAATATCTAGTTTATTGAATGTATACTAGTGTCATTCCACCGTAAGAACTTTTTATAATTAAGTTTATTCTAGCATTTGTGAGTGAAGCCAACAAGTCAACATCTCATTAACTTTAACTTTAGTTGTATAATTTACTTATGCAAGTTTGTCTTATAGCCCTGCTCAGCTTTATGCAGTATAGTCCGATTTCTTCAAATTACTATTATTTATTTCACTAGTTATATTCTTCTCTTTTGTTTGTAACTTCGTCTTATAGACGTTTCACAACAGAAAAGAATTGCTTATTTCAGCAATTCCTTTCTGCTCTCCATCTTTATTTTTAGGAAAGCAAAGGCATAAAAAATAATTTATAATATAGTAAGAGTTATACAGTATATTATTTTACTTATTTCATTTTTCATCTGTACTATTATAAAAATAAATCAAAAAATATCTATATGATTATTGGAAGAGTGTAAATTAAATTAATTGATATATAAATAAAGGTAATAATATATCCAATGCCTCTACTTTTATCAAATAAGTTAAAACCAATTACATCATTATGAAGAATTTAATTAAATTGGGAGGAATCAGATGGAGATAGGTACACTATTAGAAGAACTTATTAATATAGCACAAATATCTAAAACAGATTTTGCTATTAGTATGAATATGACACCAAGTGGATTAAGCAAAATCCTAACTGGAAGAAGACTGCCTCTTTTCAGAGAAAAAAGACTTATAGATTTTCTTATATTCTTCTGATACAGAAGTAATCCACAAGCCTAAATATTTTATAAATTCATCACTTTATCTTAAATCACCTAAATAATAGTTAATTTAAATTAGAAGTTGATGTACATCATTGATTTTCTAAGAGTATATCTCGTGTAGTTACTACAAATCTCTATAGAGTAACCACAAGAAAGCACTTGATAAATGAGCGCAATTCTTGATTTTGTTGCAAAACATAAAACGGTAGCTTTAATTTTTCAAAAGCTACCGTTAGCAGGTTAATTTTCATTTTTGCATGAAGAATCTCTACCATATCTATGCAAAGTTAGACCATAAAATCCCCTAATTAACGCCCTAACTCTCTAACTTGAAATAAATGAGCAGTACTTTATATAGTCTTTTTTAGTAATCTAATTTATTAGAAAACCCACACTATTGTTATTAAGTTGATATAATTTATTTTCCATCTTGACCATAACGCGTCATCATTATCACCGTCTCCACATGTGATGTATGTGGAAACATATCAACAGGCTGAACTATTTCAGTCCTATATCCTTTTTCTTCCAATATCTTTAAGTCCCTTGCTAAAGTACTTGGATCACAAGAAACATATACAACTTTTTTAGGCATTGCTTTTCCTATTGCTTCTAATAGTTTTATATCGCATCCTTTTCTTGGTGGATCAACAACTATAACTTCTGGATTAATTCCTTTTTCCATTAGCTCTGGTATTATTTCTTCTGATTTTCCAACAAAGAATTCTACATTATTGACATTATTAATACTAGCATTCTCATTTGCATTATCTATAGCTGCTTTTATTATCTCAACTCCATATACTTTTTTAGCTTTTTGAGAAAGAAATAGTGTTATTGTTCCAGTCCCGCAATATGCATCAAATACAGTTTCTTCTCCTGTTAAATTTGCGTATTCTAAAGCTTTTGAGTATAAAATTTCTGTTTGAACAGGATTAACTTGGAAGAATGAAAGTGGAGATATATTAAATTTAAAATCTCCTATGTAATCTGTTATTGTACCTTCTCCCCATAAGGTTATACACTTTTCTCCTAATATTACATTAGTTTCTTTATCATTTATATTTTGTATTATGCTTTTTATTCCATCAACCTCATTTTTTATTGTATTTATAAATTCTTCTATATGAGGAACTTCTTTTTTTAATGTAACTAATACAACCATAACTTCATTTGTCTTAAATCCCCTACGTATCATTATATGTCTAACTATACCATTAGGATTAAATTTACCCTCTATAGTTGCTGGTTGTATTTTATATTTTTCTATCCATAACCTTGTTAATTCCGCTACTTTATCTGCTACTTTATCTTGAATTAAGCAAGTATTTAAATCTATAATATCGTGACTTCTTGGTGCATAAAAACCTATTGCAAGCTTACCTTTTACTAAGCCAACTGGTAGTTGAACTTTATTTCTATATCTTTCTGGTTCTTCCATTCCTAATGGATATTTTACTATATCCTTTGATAATCCACCTATTTTATAAATACAATCTTTAACTCTTTCCCATTTATAATCTAGTTGTTTTTTATAATTCATATGTTGAACAGAGCAACCCCCACATCTTTTATAATTTCTACATTTTGGCTCTATTCTATCTTTTGAAGCTTCTAAAACTTCTAATAACTTTCCATAGGCAAAATTCTTTTTGACTTTTATTATTAATACCCTTACTTTTTCTCCATATATGGCTCCTTCTATAAATATAGGATATCCATCTATCTTTGCTATACCTTCACCTTCGTAACCTACTCCTACTATATCTAAGATATATTCATTATTTTTTTCTACCAAAATAATCACCTCTTAAAATCTTATCTATCTATATGAAATCTTATATACTCTCTAAAGTTTCATCTTATAATAGCATAAAAATATATAAAACAAAAGGTGCATATTAATAAGACACTTACCTTATTAATGCACACAATATATAATGCCTATAAATTTATTTTAGATAAAAAAAAATGGCATCATAAGATGCCTAACTCAGAATTAGTTGCCATTTAATTCCTTTTTAATATTATTACAATATTCATTTCATAATATACATTATAACTTAAATATTATCAATATAATTATGAACTTTTTGTTAATTATCTATTTTAATACTATTTTATAACATATTTAATTCAAATTTTATACTAAATATCAACTTTTTTCTTTATAATTGATAATAATTTTCTTTTGACTAAACATTTTTCAAATTTTAATTTCTTAATACATAAAAAAACTCTATGCTAATAGTTTATAACAAAACTATTAGCATAGAGGCTTATTTCTTAAATTAATTATTGTGTTAATAAGTAAGTTTTACTTAAGTTGAAAAGTAAAATTATACTTCTATTTTTTATTCAACTACGCTTATCTTTAATAAGTTAGTAGTTCCTACCTTATGAACTGGAACTCCAGCTGCTATAACAACTGTATCTCCTACATTAACGAAACCATTAGCTTGTGCTGCCTTAACTGATTCTTCCATCATTTCGTCAGTTGACTCCACTTTTCCTGCAACAACTGGGTAAACTCCGAAACATAATGATAACTTCTTAGCAACTTTTTCATCTGGAGTTACTGCAACTATTGGACAATCTGGTCTGCATTGTGATAATCTTCTAGCAGTTGCACCACTTTGAGTTGATGAAATAATAGCTGAAGCTTTTAATTCATTTGCAGCATTTGCAGCAGCTCTTGAAATAACTCCTGCTATAGCTGGAATATGCTTCTTAGCTTTTGAAACTGCAACTTCATAGCTTAATTGCTTTTCAGCTTCTACAGCTATTTTAGACATAGTTTGAACAGCTTCTACTGGCCAATCTCCATTTGCTGATTCTCCAGATAACATTATAGCATCTGTTCCATCGTATATAGCATTAGCAACGTCAGATACTTCTGCTCTTGTAGGTCTTGGATTTCTTATCATAGAATCTAACATTTGAGTAGCTGTTATAACTGGTTTACCTACATGGTTACATTTTTCAATTATCATTTTTTGAACAGCTGGTAATTTTTCCATTGGTATTTCAACACCTAGATCTCCTCTAGCTACCATTATACCATCTGAAGCCTCTAATATAGAATCTATATTATCAACACCTTCTTGATTTTCTATCTTTGAGAATATTTGAATATGCTCTCCACCATTTTCAACTAATATTGCTCTAATAGCTTCAACGTCTGATGCTTTTCTTATGAATGATGCAGCAACTAAGTTAACTCCAATTTCACAACCAAACTTTAAATCTGCTATATCTTTTTCTGTTAATGCTGGTAATTTAATTGAAACTCCAGGAACATTAACTCCTTTATGAGTACCTACAAATCCTGTATTTTTAACTTTACAATTAACTTTGTTACCTTCTACAGATTGAACTTCTAATCCTACTAAACCATCATCTATTAATATAATATTACCAGGCTTAACATCGTTAGCTAATCCTTCATATGTTACTGTACATTGTGTTGTATCTCCAACTACATCTCCACCTGCATATATTACAAAGTCATCACCTGACTTTAACTCTACTTTTTTAGGTTCGAATTTTCCAGTTCTTATTTCTGGTCCCTTAGTATCTAACATTATAGCTATTTCTTTATTATGTTTTTCAGCTAATTCTTTAACCAAATTAATTCTTTGTGCATGTTCCTCATGATCTCCATGTGAGAAATTATGTCTTGATGCATTCATTCCAGCTTCTATTATTTTTGATAATATTTCTGGATTTTCGCTAGCTGGTCCTACAGTACAAATCATCTTAGTTTTTCTCATGTAATAACACTCCTTTAATTTACGCATGTAATTTTTATTGTTAGTTTGATTAAATATTATTAAATCGACTAAATATAGTCATATATAATTTGAGTAATAAAATCAAATATGTATATCCTAAGATGAAATTTCGTTTGCTATATCAAATAATTTTTCATCAAATGTTCTATCTAATGCCAATGCTTCATCTATATCTTGATCAATTATCTCATTATTTTTTATTCCTATTACTCTTGAAGTTTTTCCTTCTAAAAGAACTTCTACAGCCTTAGCTCCCATTTTAGATGCTAAAACTCTATCAGTAGCTGTTGGGCTTCCACCTCTTTGAATATGTCCTAGTATTGTTGCTCTTGTTTCAATTCCTGTAACGCCTTCAACATATTTCGCTAATTCTTGAGCTCCACCTACACCTTCAGCTAATAAAACTAAATTGTGTATTTTCCCCTTTTGTTTTCCTTCTAATATTATTTTGCAAAGTTCTTCTTTTGAAAATCCTTTTTCTGGAGTTATTATATATTCAGCTCCACCTGCTATACCTGCATATAAAGCTAAATCTCCACAGTCTCTTCCCATTACCTCAACTATTGAAACTCTTTCATGAGAAGTTGATGTGTCTCTAATTTTATCTATAGCATCTATTATTGTATTTAAAGCTGTATCAAAACCTATAGTAAAGTCAGTGTAAGTTAAGTCATTATCTATTGTTCCTGGCAAACCTACAGTTTTAACCCCTAACTTTGATAAAAGTTTAGCTCCTGTAAATGAACCATCTCCACCAATTACTACTAATGCATCTACACCATATGCTTTTAATATTTTGGTAGCCTTAACTCTTACCTCTTCTTTTTTAAATTCAACACATCTAGCAGTTCTTAAAATAGTTCCTCCTCTATGGATTATGTCAGATACTGATGATCTATCCATAGTAAATAATTCTCCATTAACTAAACCACTATATCCTCTTTGAACGCCCATTACTTCTATGCCATGATGTAAAGCAGTTCTTACAACGGCTCTTATTGCTGCGTTCATTCCTGGAGCATCTCCACCACTAGTTAAAATAGCTATTTTTTTCATGTTGTTTCCTCCTTAACACCACCGGGACAAAGGTTGTCCCACATTCTGTGGAATTATCCATTTTTTTATTTACTATAATAATTTTTTTGCACTATATTAATTTAAATTTTCTTACTAATTTTTATTACCTTATTTATTTTACTTGCTACTCTAAGTTTATGCAACTAAAATAAATATATTATTAACGATTTTATACATTATTACGATTTTTATCGACTTTTTTATACTTTCTTAAGTATATTATAACCTAATTAATTATAATTTATATATTAATTAATAAATTTTTCTTAATTAATCATTGTAAATTTTTTCATTTTACAATTCATTAATATTACATATAGAATTGTAAATTTTTCACAATATAATTTAAGGGAAAGAGAGTTTTATCTCCTTCCCATTTTTGATACTAGCTTTAATTATTCTATAACTTTAACATTATCTTCACCAGCAAGTTCTCTAAAATAAATTACTGCATCCGATTCTAAGTTAATCCATATATCCTTTGACATTCTATAACTCTTCTTATCATTTGCTGTAAACACAAATACGGTTGTATCTCCTTTAAATTCTTTTGGCATAGTTCGCAATTCTTTCATCATGTTCTTGCCTTCATCTAAATTATTTACTCTAATATAGACCTTAGCTGTATTTATCTTCTCTAAAGGCTCAATTGTTTCACATATAAGCTTTGGCAACTCATCTTCTTTTATGCTTACTCTTCCTTTTATTACAACTAAACTATCTTCTTTTACAAATTCTCTAACTTTATCTAAAGTTTTAGGAAATACTATGACTTCAATAGTACCTGTTAAATCTTCTAACTTTAAAAAGGCCATCATTGAATTACTTCTTGTTATTTTTTGATTTGCTTCTGCAACTATTCCTCCAAGAATAATCCTTTCCTCATCGTGTATTATATCTTCTGGTAATTCAATATTATTATATGCTTCTTGAATTATTTCGTAGGATTTATATATCTTTTCTATATTAGTCGTTGTTTGAACTCTTAAACTCTCAGCATATTCATCTAAAGGATGTCCTGATAGATATAGCCCTGTCATTTCTTTTTCCATATCTAAAAGATTTTTCTTTGAAAATTCTCTTATATTAGGATAACTTACCTCAGGGATATCTAAAACTTCTTCTTCTAAGCCAAATAAACTTATTTGTCCATCTATATTTCTCTTCTTTTCACTTGAAACTCCATCCATTAGTTTTTCATATACTGCTAAAAGTTTTGATCTAAATACATTAAAGTAATCTAAAGCACCTGCTTTTATTAAACTTTCTATTGCTCTTTTATTTACAGCAGATAAATCTATCTTATTTATAAAATCTATTAATGACTCAAAACTTCCTTTTTCACTTCTTGACGCAACAATAGTTTCAACAACATTATAACCAACATTTTTTATAGCTGCTAATCCAAATCTAATTTTATCACCTTTTACTGTAAATTTAGAATAACTCTCATTAATATCTGGTGGTAACACTTGAATTCCTAGACTTTCTGCAAAGTTAATATAATGTGCTACCTTTTCACTTGTTCCCATGACAGAGTTAAGCATTGCTGCTATTGTTTCTACAGGATAGTATTTCATTAAATATGCAGTTTGATATCCTATAACTGCATAGGCTGCTGCGTGAGATTTATTAAACGCATACGAAGCAAAGTCCATCATCTGATCGAATATTTTATTTGCAGCTTCTTCTGATATCCCATTTCTTTTACAGCCTGGAACTTCTATATTTCCTTCTTCATCTACAACTCCATATATAAAGTTTTTTCTTTCCTCCTCCATGACCTTGTGTTTCTTTTTAGACATTGCTCTTCTTACAAGGTCACTTCTTCCCATAGAATATCCAGCTAGTTTTCTAACTATCTCCATTACTTGTTCCTGATAAACCATTACTCCATAAGTAACATTTAATATGTCTTCTAACTCTGAAGTCTCGTATTGAGCTTTATCAGGACTTTGCTTACATTCTACATATCTTGGTATTTCTGCCATAGGTCCTGGTCTATATAAAGATATTCCAGCTATTATATCTTCCAGACAATCAGGTTTTAGCTCTTTCATGAAGGAAGTCATTCCTGGTGATTCTAATTGAAAGACACCTGCCGTTTTTCCTTCTCCAAGCATTTTATAAACTTCTTTATCCTCAAAATTTATTTTATCTAAATTTATTTCTATTTCTTGATTTTCTTTAATCATTTTAACAGCATCATTCATAACTGTTAGTGTTCTTAGACCAAGGAAATCCATTTTCAGTAATCCAAGCTCTTCTAATGTTGTCATATCAAATTGAGCTACTATTGATTCATCATTTTTTTGCAGAGGAACATATTCAACTAAAGGCTTAGATGCTATAACTACTCCTGCTGCATGTGTTGATGAATGTCTAGGTAAGCCTTCTAAATCTTTGCTTACATCTATTAACTCTTTAACTCTTTCATCCGTATTATATGCTGCCTTTAACTCTGGATTTATTTCTAAAGCTTTATCTATTGTTATTCCTAGCATAGTAGGAATCATCTTAGCTATTTTATCTACCTCTGCATAAGAGTAATTCATAGCTCTACCAACATCTCTTATGCAAGCTCTTGGAGCCATTGTTCCAAAAGTTATAATCTGAGAAACATTATCTACTCCATATTTCTCTACAACATAATCAATAACTTCTTGTCGTCTTTCATAACAAAAATCCGAATCTATATCTGGCATACTTACTCTTTCAGGATTTAAAAATCTTTCAAAAAGTAAGCTATATTTTATTGGATCTATTTTGGTTATACCTAAAGTATAGGCTACTATTGAACCTGCTGCAGATCCACGCCCTGGTCCCGTTGGAATTCCATTATCTGTTGAGAATTTTATAAAATCCCAAGTAATTAAAAAGTAATCTACATATCCCATCTGCTTGATTACTGATAGTTCATATTCTAATCTTTTAATGTATCCACAAGCTTCTTCATTTGTTTTATAATAATCCACAAGCTCTTCCACATTTAGTGGTTTATTTATAAATTCTTTAAAAACTTCGTATCTTTCAATTAATCCAGAATAACAAACCTCTTTTAAATAATCATAAGGTTCAATTCCTTCTGGCACTGGGAATTTAGGAAGTTTTGACACATGGAATTCATAATCAAAATTGCATTCCTCTGCAATTTTAGTTGTATTTTCTAGAGCCTCTGGAATATATGAAAACATATCCCACATTTCTTCTGGGGATTTTAAGTAAAATTGGTCTGAAGGATACCTTCTTCTATTTGGATCATCAATAGTTTTTCCTGTTTGTATACACATTAATACATCATGTGATTCAGAATCTCTTTGATTTATGTAATGAACATCATTAGTTGCTAATAAAGGAATATCTGTTTCCTTTGCTAACTTAATGTTTGCTTCTGTAACCTTTCGCTGCTCATCCATCCCATGATTTTGTATCTCAAGATAGAATCTATCTTTAAAAATATCTTTATATAGAAGAGCTACTTCTTTAGCTTTTTCATAGTTATCTTTAAGGTGCCATGACTGAACCTCTCCCCCTAAGCAAGCACTTAAAGCTATAAGTCCTTCACTATGACTTCTTAAAAATTCATGATCTACTCTTGGCTTGTAGTAAAATCCTCTTATAGATGCTTGAGACACAATCTCCATAAGATTTTTATATCCTTCTTCATTTTTAACTAATAAAACTAGGTGATGAGTACTATTTTCTTTATCATTAATCTTAATGTCCATAGACTTTGCAGCCACGTATATTTCGCAACCAAGTATAGGCTTAATTCCTTGTTCAACAGCTTCTTTATAGAAAGCAACGCACCCATACATAACACCATGATCAGTTATAGCTATACTATCCATACCTAGTTCTTTAGCTTTACCTATTAATTTTTTAATCTTTCCTGAACCATCAAGTAAACTATATTCAGTGTGGAGATGTAGATGTGTAAATTTTTTACTCAACTAAAACACCACCTTTGTTTATTTATATATTTCTTAGTAAGTTCCTGATCTAACTTCTTCTGCTATTTTTTCTATTTTTCTTAATCTATGATTTACTCCAGACTTACCTACTGGAGGATTAAGCATTTCTCCAAGCTCTTTTAAAGATTCATCTGGATAGCTTAATCTAAGTTCTGCTATTTCTCTTAAGTTTTTTGGTAATCTTTGAAGTCCTATTTCTCTTTGTATTAGCTTTATGCTTTCAACTTGCCTTACTGCTGCATTAACTGTTTTGCTTAAATTAGCCGTTTCACAATTTACAAGTCTATTTACATTATTTCTCATCTCCTTCATTATTCTTATGTTTTCTAATTCTAATAAAGAAGTATGTGCACCTATTATGCCTAAAAGGTTAGATATTTGTTCTCCTTCCTTTAAGTAAATAATATAACTGTTTTTTCTTTGAATTACTTTTGAATTTAACCCAAAAGTATTTATTAACACAGATAAATCTTTAGCATAATCTTCACTATGAGTAACAAATTCTAGGTGATAAGTTTTTTCTGGATTGGTTATACTACCACCACCTATAAAGGCTCCTCTTACATATGCTCTTTTTAATTCATCTGTTTTAACCATATTTTCATCTATTCTATAATCCAAAGTTAATACGCCTTCTACTTCTGTAAGTATTCCTGTCTCTCTTAAAAGATTTCTAACCCCCATATTTTCTTCTATAAGTACCATATATATATTATTTTTCTTTAGGGAATTACTCTTTTTAACCATTAATTTTGAATGTATATTAAAATGCTCCTTAAGTAAGCTAAATATATGCCTTGCAGACGCTGGATTTTCAGTAGTAATTCTAAATGCTAACCCTAACCCACTAAATGATATAGTTCCACTTACTTTCATTATTGCTGATATCTCAGCTAATGCTTCTTCTTTTGTTAATTCTGAATGTCTGCAAATTTCTCCTTTTACCTTTGATGAAAATGACATATGGCCTATTTCTCCTTATTATCTATTCTTATCATGTAATTATATCATAAACACTAATAAAAATTTAGATGTAAATTATAGCTTTAGGATAGTTTTCTATATTATAAAAAGAACCAAGAAGGTATAATTCTTAGTTCCTTTTATTGTTAAGCTTATTTTTTTTCTCTTTTTCTTTAATTCTTTGTGATACATACATATATTCTATTATTTTCTTTCTATCATACAATAACTTTTTCTCCATTATTGTATCAACTAAAACTTCTGCTAAATACTCTGAATCGTGCTTAACATAACCTTTTTCTATCTTTGCTAATGATGCCTCAACTACTTCTACTCCTAAGGCCTTTATTTCCTTCATATCTAATTCTACTAATTGAGAATTATCTAATAAGTATTTCTTTTTTACATCATCGGGAATATCTCCTCTATTCGCTATAACATAATCTATAATTCCTCTTCCAGCATACTTTTTTAATATCTTAATATGATCTGATGCCTTAAACCCATGTGTTTCTCCTGGTTGAGTCATTATATTAGATATATATATTTTAATTGCATCACTTTTTCTTATACTTTCTGATATATCTTTTACTAATAAATTAGGAATTATACTTGTATAAAGACTTCCTGGCCCTAATACTATTGCATCTGCTTCCTCTATTGCTTTTATTGCATCCTCTAATGGCTTTGCATCCTTTGGCTCTATCATAAGCTTCTTTATTCTTGAGTTTTGTCTTAATACTTCATCTGGAATTTGAGATTCTCCTTCTACTTTATTTCCATTTTCAAGCTCTGCGATAAGTTTCATATCTTCTAAGGTAACTGGTAAAACTTTTCCTGTTACCGCTAGTACAGAGCTCATCTTTTGAATCGCATCTTCAAAATTGTCACTTACCCCATCCATTGCTGCTAAAAACAAGTTACCAAAGCTTTGATTTTTAAGCCTTCCATCCGGAAATCTATATTGTAGTAACTCCTCCATTAATGGCTCTGTATCTGCTAAAGCTAAAATACAGTTTCTTATATCTCCAGGAGGAAGCATACCAAGATCTTCTCTTAAGTCCCCAGATCCTCCACCATCATCAGCAACTGTTACTATTGCTGTTATATTAGATGTATAATATTTTAATCCTCTAAGCATAGTGGATAATCCTGTTCCTCCACCAACAACTACAATCTTAGGTCCTTTTACTAATAATCTCTTCTCATAAATAAGATTTTCCATCTTTCTGCTATCTAAAGACAACTGAATATACCCCTTATTAGTAAGTGCTATTATAGATTTCATGCTCTCTACTACTGATATATATATAACGAATATTCCTGTTATATTTAGGAATATATAAAATACTTTATAGTAAAAATCGTAAACTCTACGCATTGCTAGTTCAGTAAAGCCAAAGGCAATTAATAGTATTCCAAATATTCCAAAGAAAATCCACCTTTTAATTCTAACTCCTGGCTTTAACCAATCTTTAATACTCATAGTTTTTTAGCTCCTTGGTGTACATCTTCTATTATATCTCTATGTTCAACTGAAGCATTATAATTTCTTTCTAATAATTTTTTATATAAAGCATTAGCTATAGCTACTGATCTATGTCTTCCACCAGTACATCCTACAGATATTATAAGTTGTCTTTTACCCTCTTTCTTATAGTTAGGTATTAGGAAATCCAACATATCATCTGCTCTTTTTATAAATCCTTTAGTTTCTTCTTGCTTTAATACATAATCCTTTACTGGTTCATCATTTCCTGAATAAGGCTTAAGCTCTGCTATATAAAATGGATTTGGTATAAATCTAACATCAAATACTAAATCTGAGTCAACTGGTATTCCATATTTAAATCCAAAGCTTAAAACAGTTACTGAAAGTTGCTTTTCAGGTTGCTTCATATCTCCATAATTTTTGTTCATTTCTTCTCTTAAATCTCTAATTGCATATTTTGATGTATCTATAATTATATCTGCTCTATCTTTTACTTCTCTTAATCTATTTCTTTCTTCATTAATCCCTGTAATAACCCTACTTCCTGGTGCTAATGGGTGACTTCTTCTAGATTCCTTAAATCTCTTAACTAAAATCTCATCTGATGCGTCTAAAAATAATATTTCATATTTAAAATCTTGTCTCTTTAAGTAATTTAAGCTTTCAAATAAATCATCAAAGAAGATTCCACCTCTTATATCTATAACTAAAGCGACTTTATTAATTTTTCCTTGACTTTGAACACAAGCTTCTGCAAACTTTGGTATTAACTTTGGAGGAAGATTATCTACACAAAAGTATCCCATATCTTCAAGGCTTCTTGTTGCTTCTGTCTTGCCTGCTCCTGATAATCCTGTAACTATTATAAATCTCATCATGCTGCCTCCTTTTAATTTGAAGATTATATGATTAAATTATATCATATTAAGCTTATTTATATAAGTTATAATAAATATTATAACTATACCTAATCAGTAATATCTTTTCTATAAAATAATATTTTTATTTAAAGACCCTAGATGCAGAATAAAAAATAAGTTAAAAGAGAAAAGCTGTCACTCCTCTCATTTTAACTTATTTTATATCTCTTTCTTTTATAATATCATATAGTAGCTTACTAAATTCAGCTCTTCAGTTCCTACACTAATTCTTATTCACTTAGACATATCTAATAAATATTTTGTGATTAATTCTCAAAAAGACTTCCTAAACTTCCAAGAACACTACCTTGATCAACTGACTTTCCCATATTCTGTGGTGTAGCTGCATAAATTCTAGAAGCTAATTTACTAAATGGTAGACTTTGAATCCAAACTTCCCCTGGACCTGTTAAAGTTGCAAAAAATAATCCTTCTCCTCCAAATACAGCATTTTTAAATCCACCTACAAACTGTATATCATAATTTACATTTTGAGTTATTGCAACTAAACATCCTGTATCTATTTTTATGGTTTCTCCAGGCATTAATGTTTTCTTTACAATAGTACCCCCAGCATGTATAAATGCTAATCCGTCCCCTTCTAATTTTTGAAGAATAAATCCTTCTCCGCCAAAAAATCCTGTTCCAAGCTTCTTTGTAAATTCTATCCCTACACTTACTCCTTTTGCACAGCATAAAAATGAATCTTTCTGACAAATTAACCTACCACCTAATTGTCTTAAATCCATAACCATTATTTTCCCTGGGTAAGGAGCTGCAAATGCTACTTTTTGTTTTAAAACACCTGAATTAGTAAAAGCAGTCATAAACAAGCTTTCACCAGTCATAACTCTTTTAGCTGCTCCTCCAAGCTTTCCAAAAAAACCACCTTGAGATTTTTCGCTTCCATCTCCAAAAATAGTTTCCATAGTTATACTATTATCCATCATCATCATTGCACCAGCTTCTGCAACTACAGTTTCTCTTGGATCTAATTCAATTTCTACATATTGCATTTCATTTCCTACAATTTCATAATCTACTTCATGAGCCATTATTATTTACCTCTCTTAAATAAATTTTATAAAATATATTATATTATTAATAATATAAATATAGTACACTTATCTACATATAATTTATATACTAATTATCACTATGAAATCTTACCATATCTATCATTACTAATAGTCCTACAAAAAAATTAGTATAGCTTTCATCTAACACCTCTAAAGAATATCTGTCACGTCCAAAGGTTAACTCTTTATCTATTTTACCTATTTCCACACCATCTTTTCTTATTATATAGTGTCTCCCTAACATACTTTTTGATTCCATAGCCATTACCCCTACTGATCCAGTTATATTGTATTCAGGAACCATAAATTCTTTTTTAATTGTTGCTATTTCTCTCATATTTTCATCATAAGCAATATACTTATGTGCTCCTAACCTTAACTGTTGTCTCATATATAACACTTTCCTATTATTTGTATCATAAATACTTATATTTTTTCCTATGTCAAACTTGTCTGCTTCTGCAATAAAGGCTGTGTTATTATACTCATCTAACACATCAAATTTAGCTCCTATAGCAAATAATCTTTCTTTAACATAAAACCTTCTCATAAATACCTCCACACTAATCACAATATAATATAATTTATTTAAACTTTAAATACAGTATATTATACCTCTTATTACTTGTCAACAATTTGTTAGTTTTTTATAAAAAGTTTTAAAAAAAGACCTAAGAAAATTCTTAAGTCTTTTAAAATAAAATATTTATCTTTTATCCTCACCTATTATTCTAACTTCCGGATGTAATTCTACGTTAAATTGCCTTTTTACCTCATCTTGAATATATGATATTAAATCTAATATATCTTTAGCAGTAGCTCCATTTTTATTTATAACAAAACCTGAATGTTTTTCTGAAACTGCTGCACCACCTATACTATATCCTTTTAATCCTGCATCTTGTATAAGCTTACCTGCAAAATAACCTTCTGGTCTTTTAAATGTACTGCCTGCAGATGGGTATTCTAATGGTTGTTTTGATTCTCTTTTATTAGTTAGGTCATTAACTGCATTTTTTATTTGATCTTCATCACCATTTTGTAATTTAAATCTAGCTGATAAAACAATATAATTTTTTTTCATAACTATAGAAGATCTATATCCTAATTCTAAATCATCTTTTGATAAAGTAATTATATTACCTTTATCATCTATAACTTCTGCACTCTCTATAACATGCGCTATTTCTCCATTATAAGCACCTGCATTCATAAATACAGCTCCACCTACAGTTCCTGGAATACCACATGCAAACTCAAATCCAGTTAGTGAACTTTTTAAAGCTGTGTTAGATACATCTTTTAGCATAGCTCCACATTCAGCCTCAACTATATCTCCTACTATCTTTATGTTCTTGACTTCATTTAACTTAATAACAACGCCTTTTAATCCACCGTCTTTTACTAACAAGTTAGATCCATTTCCAACTACGTAGAAAGGTATGTTTTTTTCTCTACAATTTTCTATTGTCTTAATAACCTGATCTTTAGATTCCGGAATTAAAAGAATATCTGCTGGTCCACCTACTCTAAAGTGAACATAATTTTTCATTTCCGCATCAATAATAACATTTTCACTTTTATAAAATTCTTCAAATAATTCTTTAAACACTTTATACTGATTCATACCTAACTCCTTATAAATACGTAGTAATATCCTTACATAGTATAAATTAAAAAACTTCAAGAAACAACCCACCAAAGGCATATTTATATATTATACCAAAGTTGTAACCCTTTTGTTACTTCTTTTCTTTTGTATTAAAGTAGTCTATTATGCTTTGAGCAGCTTTTTTATCTATGCTAGGTGTCTCTAGCAATTCATTTATGGTTGCATTTTTAATATTTTCAACACTACCAAATTTCATTAAAAGATTTCTTCTTCTCTTTTCTCCTATGTTAGGAATATCTTCTAATATAGAATGTAATGTTCTCTTATCTCTCAAAGTTCTATGATATGTAATTGCAAACCTATGAACTTCATCTTGTATCCTTCTTATCATTTGCATTAGGTTAGAACTTCTATTTATTATAACTTCTTTATTGTTATATATAATTCCTCTAGTTTGATGCTTATCATCCTTTACTAATCCACAAACAGGAATATTTATATTTAACTTTTTTAATACTTCTAAGGCTACATTTACCTGTCCCTTACCCCCATCCATCATAATAAGATCTGGGAAACTAGAAAATTTACCACTTGAAAAGTTTAGATTTCTCTCTTGAATTTTTTTTATTTCTTCAAGACCATGGGCAAACCTTCTTTCTAGTATTTCTCTCATACTATCATAATCATTGGCACCTTTTACAGATTTTATTCTAAATCTTCTATAATCGCTGTTTTTTGATCTTCCTTCTTCAAAGACAACCATTGTTCCAACTGAGTCAACACCCTGTATATTAGAAATATCATAGGCTTCTATTCTAAATGGTACTTCATCTAAATCTAGTAAACACTGTAACTCCTGTAGGGATATTCTATTGATCTCCTTCTCTTTAAGGAACTTATCCTTAAATTGCTCTAAAGTTATTTTAGCATTATTTCTTACCATTTCAATCATATCTTTCTTTTGACCTTTTTGGGGTATCTTTATCCAAACCTTTGATCCTCTTTTAATGGTTAAAAACTCTTCCATAAGTTCTAAGTCTTCTATTTCCGGAATATATATAGTTTTAGGAATTTTAGCGGCTCCTGCATAAAAAGATGTTATAAAAGCTTGTAATACTTCTCCTATTTTATCATCTACTGTGTTTTCAAGCATAAAATGTTCACGCCCAGTCACCTTGCCATCTCTAGCAAAAAACACTTGAATACAGCTATCTTTCTCATCTTGAAATATATTTATAAAATCTTCATCGCCTTCCATAGTTTTAAATATCTTTTGTTTTTCCACTATAGCCTCTATTGCAAGTATCTTATCTCTAAATTTTGCCGCTTTTTCAAACTCAAGATTCATTGAAGCGTCTTCCATATCTTTTTTAAGTGAATTTAGTATTGTTTTATCTTTACCATTAAGTATATCCATAATATCATCAATCATTTCACCATATTTTTCTTTTGTTACATATCCAGCACATGGCGCAACACATTTTTTAATATGGTAATTTAAACATGGTCTAACTTTTTCTCCATTTTCATTTATTATTAACTTACAGGTTCTTATAGGAAATATTTTATTTATCAAAGTTATAGTTTCATAGACTGCTGTTCCATTTGTATATGGTCCAAAATATTTGCTACCATCCTTTGCATATTTTCTAGTTACAAATACTCTAGGGTAGTCATCATTTGCTGTTATTTTTATAAATGGATAAAATTTATCATCCTTTAATGCTATATTATATCTTGGACTATGTTTCTTAATAAGATTACACTCTAAAATCAAAGCTTCCATTTCAGAATCTGTTACTATGTACTCAAACTCAGATATGTTTTTAACCATTACTTTAACTTTTTCTGAATGATTCTTAGAATTTTGAAAATAACTTTTTACTCTGTTTTTTAAAACTTTTGCTTTTCCCACATAAATTATTTCTCCAAGTGAGTTTTTCATTATATAAACACCAGGTTTATCTGGTAAATTTTTTAAATGATATTCAAAATCAAACATCAGAGTTCCTCCCTCCAATTATGATACTTCTCAATATAAATTTTATCATTATATATAGAAGTAAACAAAACTTATTTATATAGAAATTTAAGGATATAACTTTTAAATTAGCTATATCCTTAAATTTCTAAAATGGTGAATCAAATTCCTCAAACTTTGGCCAAAGTTTATCTTCACTTTCGACTTCAACCTCATCTTTAAAATCCCATGGAATATTTAATGAATTCCAATGCACTCCACCCCTTAATTCTCTTATAAATGGTTTTGTAACTTTATAATAAACTAAAGCATCTCTCTTTCCCTTTATATAGTATCCATGTGCGCATCCCTTAGAAATATATATTAGATTTTTATTGTATTCATCTAAATCCACTACTGTATACTTTCCAAAGGTTTTAGAATCTTTTCTTAAATCTATTACTACATCTTGTATTTCTCCTATTATACAAGTTATAAGCTTATCATGATCTTCTGGTGGTAATTGAAAATGCATTCCTCTTACTACCCCTGGCTTTGCTATTGCATAATATTCCTCTTTAAATTCTGTGCTTAACCCATATATATTAAATTGAGTATCATTAAAAACTTTAATTAAATCACAAGTACTTCCCATAAAAACAGTTGGTGTTATTAAGTAGCATCCCTCAACTTCTAATTGCTTAACCCTAAACATAGCTTGTATTCTCCTTTTAGTCTTTAAAGTTTTTTAACTTTATATAAATAAAGCTTAAAATTAAGTCTCTATCTTAATATATGACAAAAAATTTAAAGAGTGAGAAAGCTTAAATTAAAAGATAAAATTTTGTAGAAAAAGAGGTTGATAAGTAAAATCAACCTCTTAAACGCTATTCTCCAAGAACAGCTGCTCTCACAACCTGAGATGCTATATAAGCAGCTGAACCTGCACCATTTTCACCCTTTTCTACTATTACAGCTACTGCAATTTGTGGATTATCTAAAGGTGCTGCTGATATAAACCATCCATGAGGTATTCCTTCAACTCCATCCTCTATATAATCTGCTGTTCCTGTTTTTCCACCAGCATTTGTTCCTTCAAAGGCTGGCCATCTATGGGTATTATTTGATACTAAATAACCCATATATTTTTTTACTGTTTCTGCTATATCCTTTGAAATAACATCAGTTTTTAATGTTTTATTAGGTATTTCCTTTACTGTGTTTCCATCTTTATCTACTATTTTATTCACTAATTTAGGCTCCATAAGAACCCCATCATTTGCTACAGTCGCAGCAACTATAGCCATTTGCATTGGAGTTGATAATACACTTGCTTGCCCTATTCCACTTTGAGCTATATTTCCCACTTCGTAATCCTTTAATGCTGGAAATCTACTTTCTGATATAGAAATTCCTATTCCTGGAACTCTAGAGTTAAATCCAAACCTTTCTGAAACTTCTTTTAACTTAGGATTTCCCATTTCCATTGCAAGTGTTCCAAATACAACATTACTTGAAACTCTATATGCCATTTGTAAATCTAGATTTCCATGAGCTTGCTTCATATAGTTATTAAGTTCTGTCCCATCCGGAAAAGTTATTTTACCTGTATCATTAAATGTTCTATTAACTATACTTGGATCATTTTCTAAAGCTGCTGATAATGTTACTGTTTTAAATACAGATCCTGGAGGATACAATCCATTTATAGTTCTATTTAATAATTTACTATCTACATCAACACCAGTATTAGCTTCTTCTATAGCTTTTTCAAGATTAGTTGGATCATATGTTGGTTTTGAAACCATAGCTAATATTTCTCCTGTTTTAGGATTTAATGCAACTACAGCTCCCTTTAAATCTCCCATAGCTTCATATGCAATCTTCTGCAACTTATAGTCTAAAGTGGTGACTATACCATTTCCTATTTTTTCTTCGTTTCTACTTTCAAAAGCTTTTTTTAAATCAAAATCTTTAAGTAAGCTTCTAATACCATTTGAAAAACTATTATATTTTGATAATTCACTATCAAATTCCTCTTCTAATCCAGTTAATCCAAATCTTTCATCTATATATCCTAGTGAGTGAACATATAAATCTCCATATAAATATTCTCTACTTTGATTAAACTTATCTAATCTAACACTTTTAGTTAACGGATTTCCATCTTTATCATATATAGTTCCTCTTAGCACTTCATTTCTTTTTGCCCAAAGTCTTTTATTTCCTGTATCATTTGCTATATCAGGACCCTTAAAAACTTGAAAGTAGGCTATATATGATATCAACGCTATAAAGCAAAAAAGGAATATAACCATAACGTTTCGTACACTTTTTGCTAAATCATTCATAAAATCCTCCTTAATCTGTAAAACCTATTAATACAATTATAGCTATAAAAATTAATACTCTTCTGATATTTTTTGTAATATTCCCAACGCAAAAAACATTGTTATCATTGAGCTTCCACCATAACTTATAAGAGGTAGTGTTATACCTGTAAGCGGTATAACAGTAAATATTCCACCTATAATAACTAATGTTTGACAAGCTATCATTGTACTAAATCCAACAGCTGCAAGTTGACTGAACTTATCATTAGTTACAAATGCTATTCTTATTCCTCTATAAAATAATAAGAAATATATTATCATTAATCCAACTGCAAATATTATTCCAAGCTCTTCGCAAATAACTGCAAAAATGAAATCACTTTCTTTTGCAAATATTAAGTCAGGATACCCATTTCCTAATCCTACTCCAAATAAACCACCTGAAGCTATAGCATAAAGTCCTTGGACTATTTGATAACTTTCATCGTGTGCATATTTCCAAGGATCAAGCCATATTTTAACTCTTCTTTGTACGTGTCCAAAGACACCATAAGCCCCTACTGCTCCTATAGCTGAAAGTCCTAAGCAAGTAAAAACATATTTTTTCTTTGAAGTTGCAATATATAGCATAGTTACAGATATACCAAAGAATATTAAGGTTGATCCTAAGTCAGTTTGTAGCACCATACAAACCAAAGAAAACATAACTATTAATGCTGGTTCTATTAATTGTTTAAAATCTTCCTTAATTACGTTTTTACTTTCATAGTTCATAAGCGAAGCTGATAAGTATAAAACTAATGCTATTTTTCCAAACTCAGATGGTTGGAAACCAAAGGGTCCTATAAAAACCCAGTTCATAGCCCCATATGTTTCTACCTTAAATACAAGACCATACACCAATGCCATTGGCATAAGTATTAATGTAATAATCATATATATCTTTTTGTACTTAGCAAAACTCTTTAAATCCGGTAATGCTACAACTATAACTATATATGCTATTATTCCAAGTACAGCCCACACTAATTGTTTTATTGCAAAACTAGGATCTATCCTATAGAGCACTGCTATTCCAACTACAGCTAATATACTTGAAAATATAAGCATAAATTTATCGCCATCAGGATAAAATCTCCTTATTAAATAATGAGAAAATCCTATTATTAAGCATAAAATAATTCCTATAATTAATGCTTTTGTATCAAAAGGTTTCTTCAATAGAGCTAGATTAGTAAATAGAAGTAAGCATAGAAGATAAATCAATTTAAGAACTCTTTTTTCTAACTTTAATGCACTATTCATAATCTCACCTCTAATTTTTATCTGCTCTTATAACCTTAAATATAGCACTACCTATTCTTATTTTATCATTTGCCATTATCCTAGCATATCCTTCTACTTTTTCATCATTTATAAACACACCATTAGTGCTATCTAAATCCTCTATAATTATCTCATTATTCTTAACTACAATCTTAGCATGGTTTCCTGAAGCATATTGATCTGTTAATTTTATTGTATTTCCTTCTTTTCTACCTATTGTTATAATTCCTCTTAACAATAAAATAGATCCTTCTTCTAAGCTTGAATTTTCACCCACACTCAGCACTTCTATACCATAATTCTTTTTAGCAGAAGGTTGCTTTCTTCTTCCTCCACCTTTTACATCCTTGTACATTATTTTTAGTGCATAATAAATAATAAAATATAGTATTATCATAAATGCCACACCAAAAACTAATGTCATTAGCTTTGAAAAACCCATCTTTTCACCTCAAAATTAGTATTCTATTACCATTATATATTAAAACTTCTAGTTAAAAATAACAAGTATACTTGACTTATCTTAACATCTTTTTAAGATATTTACCTGTATATGAGTTATTTACCTTACTTATTTCTTCTGGAGTCCCAACTGATACTATTGTACCGCCTTTATCTCCGCCTTCTGGTCCTAAGTCTATTATATGATCCGCACATTTAACCATATCTAAATTATGTTCTATAACCACTACTGTATTTCCTGACTCCACTAGTCTTTGAAGTATTTCAACAAGTCTATTTACATCATCAATATGAAGTCCAGTTGTCGGCTCGTCTAATATATAAAGTGTTTTTCCTGTACTTCTCTTTGAAAGTTCAAATGCTAGTTTTATTCTTTGTGCTTCCCCACCTGATAATTGAGTAGAAGGTTGGCCAAGCCTTATATAACCAAGTCCAACATCATTTAAAGTTTCTAATTTATTTTTTATTCTAGGAATGTTTTCAAAGAACTTCAAAGCTTCTTCTACTGTCATGCTTAGTATATCATCAATAGATTTTCCTTTATATTTTACCTCTAAAGTCTCTCTATTATATCTTTTTCCTTTGCATACTTCACAAGGAACATATACATCAGATAAGAATTGCATTTCTATTTTTATTATTCCATCTCCTGAACAAGCCTCGCATCTACCACCTTTTACATTAAAGCTAAATCTTCCCGGCTTATATCCTCTCATTTTAGCTTCTGGAGTTGTAGAAAACAGTTCTCTTATTATATCAAAAACACCAGTATATGTTGCAGGATTTGATCTTGGAGTTCTTCCAATAGGACTTTGATCTATATCTATTATTTTATCTATATTTTCATAACCTGTTATTTCTTTATGTGCCCCAACTGGATTTTTACTTCTATTTACTAATCTATTAAGGCCTTTATATAATATTTCATTAACTAAAGTACTTTTCCCTGAGCCTGACACTCCTGTTACCATAGTTAAAGTTCCTAATGGAACCTTTATATTAACATTCTTTAGATTGTTTTCTTTAGCTCCCTTAACAGATATAAAGTTACCATTTCCCTTTCTTCTTTCTGTAGGAATATCAATTTTCTTTTCTCCTGTTAAGTATTGCCCTGTTATAGAACCTTTACACTCTTTAATATCATCTAAAGTTCCTGCTGCTACTATTTCTCCACCGTGTTCTCCTGCTCTTGGCCCTATATCAACTACAAAATCTGCTTCTTTAATAGTATCTTCATCATGCTCAACTACTATTACTGTATTTCCTACATCTCTTAAATTTTTAAGTGTATTTATTAATCTATCATTATCTCTTTGATGCAGTCCTATGCTTGGTTCATCTAGGATATATAAAACTCCCATAAGAGCTGATCCTATTTGAGTTGCAAGCCTTATTCTTTGTGATTCTCCACCAGATAAAGTTCCAGAGTTTCTTGCTAAACTTAAATAATCTAAACCTACATCTATTAAAAATTTAAGCCTACTTTTTATTTCTTTTACTATTTGGTCACTTATTATTTTATCCTTTTCTGAGAAAATTAATGAATCTATATAATCAAGCTCCTCTTTTATTGAAAGCTTTGTAAACTCGTGTATATTCTTTTCTCCAACTCTAACAGCTAAAGCTTCTTTTTTTAATCTTGCTCCCTTACATTTAGGACAATGATTGTTACTCATATATTGCTCTATTTCACTTTTTATAACATCAGAATTAGTTTCTCTATATCTTCTTTTTAAAGAGTTTATTTCACCATCATATGCATATGAATATTGTGATTTAACTCCTTCTCTAGTGTAAATCACCTTCATCTTCTTACCATCAGTTCCATAAAGAATTAAATCTAATTCCTTTTTGCTTAGCTCCTTAACAGGCCTACCTAAATCTATATCATACTCTTCACTTAAAGCCTTTAATATAGCATACGTCCATGAGTCTTCTTTTAGCCTACCTTCTCCCCAAGTAGCAATAGCACCTTCTAGTATGCTTAAGTCTTTATTTGGTATAATTAAATCTTCATCTAATTCAATTAAGGTACCTAATCCATCACAACAATCACATTTCCCAAATGGAGAGTTAAATGAAAATAATCTTGGTGCTAATTCATCTATACTCATACCACATTCTGAACATGCAAACTTTTCACTAAATAATATGTCTTCTCCATCAATAATATTTATAACTACTAATCCCTCTGCTAATTTAAGTGCTGTTTCAATAGAATCTGATAATCTTCCTTCTATGCCTTCTTTTATGACTATTCTATCTACAACTGCTTCAATATTATGCTTTATATTTTTATCTAAACTAACTTCTTCCTCTGCTAGTTCATAAATTGATCCATCAACTCTAGCTCTTATAAATCCACTTCTTTTTATATTGTCTAATATTTTTTCATGAGTTCCCTTTTTACCCCTTATTACAGGAGCTAAAACTTGAAGTTTAGTTTTATCCCCAAGAGCCATAACACTATCCACAATTTGATCAACAGATTGTTGTTCAATTGGAATTTTGCATTTTGGACAATATGGTTTTCCTACTCTTGCATATAATAACCTTAAGTAATCATATATTTCTGTTACAGTTCCAACAGTTGAACGTGGATTTTTACTTGTTGTTTTTTGATCTATAGATATTGCTGGAGATAAGCCTTCTATATACTCTACATCTGGCTTATCCATTTGTCCTAAAAACTGCCTTGCATAAGATGAAAGAGATTCAACGTATCTTCTTTGACCTTCTGCATATAATGTATCGAATGCTAATGATGATTTTCCTGATCCTGATAACCCTGTAAAAACTACTAACTTCTCTCTAGGAATTTCTAGAGAGACATTTTTTAAATTATGTACCTTTGCACCTCTTATAATAATTTTATCTTTCATATTAAAATGCCCCTTCTTATTTTATAACATTAGTTTTTCAGTTTTCTTGAAATTTAATCTCGAACAAACGTTCTTTATTATATTCTAAGTTTTATTATAATTATTGTCAATTACATAATAAATTATTTAATAGAAGTAATTACTGAATAATAAACTTAATTTTCTTTTTTTTATATTTTTACTAACAATTAAATTTAGTAAAATCTATTTAAGTACTAGAATAACTTATATTTTAATATAGTATTAAAATATGTATGAAAAATTAGAGGATGAATAAAAATTCAACCTCTAATTTAGTAATGATTAAATTATCAAAAATTTTTATCGTTATTGTGCTTTACTTAAAATATGTTTCAAATCCATTGTTAACAATATATGCTCCTCTTGGAACTTGAATCATAACTAAACACATATTTAAACAATCAACACATGATCCCATTGCATTTATTAAACAAAGTAATATGGTGTATCCATTTAGCCACCCTAAAATATTAAGGATAAAGGGTAATACAATGGATAATAAAATAAATGGCATAATACAAATAATTAAAAATCTATTCTTTCTGATTTTTTCAGTAGTAAAAATAAATCCAAAAAAAATATTTATACCCCAATATGTCTTATCTGACTTTAATGCATTAGGTATAAAGCAAGCATGGATAAATTCGTGTATTATCATAAATATTAAAATAACAAAAAAATATATCAGAGTAAATATATTTAATGTAAAGGAAAGTTTAAAGCCACTTCCACTAAAAAAAAGTTCTTTTAATGGATTATATAAATAAAATACAATTAGAAGATAAACACCTCCATTTACAAGCATAAATGGTAATGATAACAAAGTTGCTATCGATAAATTAGATGGTTCTTTTAGTTTTGTCCATCCTTCTGATATTAACTTATTACTCAATTCTTTATCAGTAGGAGGTATTTTTTTTATATATCTCATAAATTAAATCCTTTCATATATAAATCTATATTTCTATAGTATATTCACTATACTCCCTCAAAATTAAAAAGTGGAATAAAACTCTCTTTTGCTGTTCCTTCTTCCTGAATAAATCCCTTCTCTACTCCGATATCTAATGAATAATCAATAAGCGCTTCATAATGTTTTTGATTTAATGGCTTGTTTATTTCAGGATATTCCTTAACATGTTCTAACGGAGTATATTGATTCATAAGGCTTATATATACCTTGTCTCCATAGGTTTTATGAATATAATCTACTATTTTTTTAGAATCAAATAATAATCCTGGTAACATTAAGTGTCTTATTATTACACCTTTTTTTATTATTCCATTTTCATCAAACTTCACGTCGCCTACTTGATTAATCATCTCATCAATAGCTTCTTTTGCATATGAAAAGTAATCTTTAGCCTTAGAATATTTAACTGAATATTTACTATCAAAATATTTCATATCTGGAAGATATACATCTATATAACCCTTTAGTAGCTTTATAGTCTCTACTTTTTCATACCCACTGCTATTATATATTATTGGTATATTTAAGCCTTTATTTCTTGCTACTCTTATAGCTTCAATTATTTGAGGAACATAATGTGTTGGAGTAACTAAATTTATATTAAGAGCTCCTTTTTCCTGCAATTCTATAAATATTTCTCCTAATCTATCAATAGATATCTCTTTTCCAAAGCTACACTGACTAATATTATGATTTTGACAAAATACACATTTTAAAGTACAGTAAGAGAAAAATACAGTTCCAGAACCTATATTCCCTGATATGCAGGGTTCTTCCCAATAATGTAAAGCGGCCCTTGCAACCCTAATTTTATCTCCCGCTCCACAAAATCCTCTTTTTTCACTTAATCTATTAACGCCACAATTTCTTGGACATAAACTACAGTTTTCTAATAAATCTATCACTTTTTCACCTCAAGTAAGTTAAAACTTTTGCCCGTATTTATTTAGAAAATATATATTATCACCTTTACTTATGCTTAATACTCCTTCCCCTGCCTTATCAATATAATCTGCTTTTATTTTACTATTTGTTAATTTTAAATCTCTGTAATATATGTCTACATCGTCTCTAAAAAATCCTTTTTTAGTACAAATAAAAAATTGATCTATTACTTCAATATCAGAATATTTAAATGGTATTACTTCTTCTCCATCTAAATTTATAACTCCAACCTTAGTTTTTCTGTCATAATTTTCTATTATAAAAAAGTCCTTTATATCTTTAGAGTCATATACCCTTATATTAACATTATCAATCTTAAACTTTTCATTTCCCTTTGAATCCATAAAGCTTAACCCGTTATAATGATTATAAAATACAGATACCCCTGATTTTGTAGTTCCCGTAAAAATATAATCTATAGGTAATCTATATATCTCATTAAGGTTCTTATCTAATACGACATTTTCAGAAGTATCTACGTCTTCTCCTACTATTATTCCATCTATAAATCCATCATACGAATTTTCGAAACTTATTGGGTTATTTACTTCATTTCCTTTTGTATCTATAAGTTTTGACCTTGCGCCATCCTTCACAATAGCATATCCATTTCTAAAATCCTCTGCATATTCGTAAATTAGCGGAATAACTTCCTCTCCCTTTTCATTTATATACCCATATTTCTCATCATACTTAACCAAAGCTAGTCCATCTACAAAACTTCCTAAAACATTATATTTTATTTGTCCTACTTCTTTTCCGCTCTTATCTAAGTAGCCCATTCCTATTTTTTCATCATTATTTCCAACCTCAACATAGTTATTTATTGTTCTAAATATTCTATATTTATCTGTTCTAAATAATTCATTTCCCTCTTTATCAATTACTCCTGATTTACCATCCTCAAAGTCCACTACTGCAAGTCCATTATTAAAAGGCGATGCATAATAATATTTATTCTTTACTACTAAATTTCCCTTTAAATCTACGTATCCATATCTTCCATTTTCATATATAACAGCTAACCCTTCTGATGAATCATATGCACTACTATATTTAGGCTCTATAACAATATCTCCATATGAATTTTTAAATCCATATAAACCATCTTTATCAAAAGCATATATATTAGATTTAAACTCCTCACTATCCGAATCCTTATTTATATTGTTATCGTTCTCTATAGTAATATTTTCTTCTATATTTATGTTTTCCTCTATTTTAGCTTCATAATTATAGTCATTAAATTTACTATATGATTCTAGTCCTAATTTTACTAGTACGGATATTAACGATGCTAGCAAAATAACTATACTTATAATTATAAAAACAATATATTTTTTCTTTAATCCCTTTGACATGAATTCCTCCTAAAACCCTATTTATATTATTATTATTCCATATATTTATAAAATGAACAATTAAAATACCTTAATTAAATTAATAAAGTATGATATATGAATTAGTACATCATACACCATACTTTTATAACTAAATTTAATTTACTTTTTTAATTTATTTATTATATCGCGTAGTTCTGCTGCTCTTTCAAATTGTAAATTTTTAGCTGCATCCATCATTTCTTCTGTGTATTTCTTAATTAATTTTTTCTTATCTTTTTCAGAAACCGCTTTTACTTCTTCTACTTCATAACTCGCAGAATCTTCTGCTACCTTTGTTGCTTCTATTACATCTCTTACTCCCTTAATAATTGTTTGTGGAGTAATTCCGTTTTCTTCATTATACTTAATTTGAATTTCTCTTCTTCTTTCTGTTTCTTTTATTGCTTTATCCATAGACTTAGTTATATTATCAGCATACATTATTACTTTACTTTCAGAGTTTCTAGCTGCTCTACCTATTGTTTGTACTAGTGATGTCTCTGAACGTAAGAATCCCTCTTTGTCAGCATCTAATATTGCAACTAATGCAACTTCTGGAATATCTAGTCCCTCTCTTAAAAGGTTAATTCCAACTAATACATCAAATTCTCCAAGTCTTAAATCTCTTATTATTTTCATTCTTTCTATAGTTTCTATATCAGAATGCATATAAGTAGTTTTTATACCTAAGTCTTTTAAGTACTTAGTTAAGTCTTCTGCCATTCTCTTTGTAAGTGTTGTAATAAGTGTTCTAAACCCTTTTTCAGTAGTTTTCTTTATTTCTGCATATAAATCATCTATTTGACCTTCTACTGGTCTTATTTCTATAACTGGATCTAATAAACCTGTTGGCCTTATTACTTGCTCAGCTATATTAGTTGAATGATCTATTTCATATTGTGCTGGTGTTGCACTTACAAAAACTACTTGATTCATCTTATTTTCAAACTCAGCAAATTTTAATGGCCTATTATCATATGCACAAGGTAATCTAAATCCAAATTCTACTAAGGTATCTTTTCTAGATCTATCTCCTGCATACATGGCCCTACATTGTGGTAAAGTAACATGGCTTTCATCTATGAACATTAAAAAGTCATCTGGAAAATAATCTAGTAGCGTTTGTGGTGGGGTTCCTGGCCCTCTTCTATCTAATATTCTTGAGTAATTTTCTATTCCACTACAATAGCCCATTTCTCTAATCATTTCTATATCATAATTAGTTCTTTGTCTTAACCTTTGTGCTTCTAATAGCTTTTCTTGACTATTAAGTTCCCTTAATCTGTCTTCTAATTCATCTTCAATGGTTTTTATAGCTCTTTCTAAAACTTCAGGTGAAGTAGCAAAGTGAGATGCTGGAGATATTGATACATGATTTCTTTCTCCTAATATATTTCCTGTTAAAACATCAAATTCTCTGATTCTCTCTATTTCATCACCAAAGAATTCTACTCTAATTCCTTTATTAGATGAAGATGCTGGGATTATGTCTAAAGAATCACCTCTAACTCTAAAGCTTCCTCTTGAAAAATCTATATCATTTCTTTCATATTGTATTTCTATAAGCTTTCTTATTATTTCATCTCTTTCTTTTTCCATTCCTGCTCTTAAAGAGATTGTTAACTTCTTATACTCCTCTGGATTTCCAAGTCCATAAATACAGGAAACTGAAGCAACTATTATTACATCTCGTCTTTCTAATAAAGCTGATGTAGCTGAGTGCCTAAGCTTATCTATCTCATCATTTATTGATGCATCCTTTTCTATAAATGTATCTGTTTGTGGTACATATGCTTCTGGTTGATAATAATCATAATATGAAACGAAGTATTCAACAATATTATTCGGGAAAAACTCCTTAAACTCAGAACATAATTGAGCTGCAAGAGTTTTATTATGAGCTAAAACAATTGTTGGTTTTTGAACTCTTTCTATTATATTTGCCATGGTATATGTTTTACCTGAGCCAGTTACTCCTAATAAAGTTTGCCCTTTATCCCCTTTATTTATAGAATTTACTAAACTATCTATAGCTTGCGGTTGATCTCCAGTAGGTTTAAATTTTGATTCAATCTTAAATTCAGGCATTTACTCACCCCCATAAAATTATTTGTTAATATTTATATTTTATCTTTTATAACTTTCTTATTCAATGAATAATAATCTTTTTATTATAAAACAAAAAGAAAGCTTAATGCTTCCTTTTCATTTCTTCTAATACCTTCTTAAAATCATCATTATCTATATTTAATGTATCATCTATATTTACCATTTTAGGTACAAGTAATATTCCTAGTCTTTTATTTTTGGGAATTATTTTTAAATCTACTATTTCTCCTGAAATCTTTTTTATCTTAATTGAAATTTCATGAAGACTATCCTTAACTATCTTAAAAATATCTACTTCTGACATAGCTTTTTCATTATTAATTTCTATTATTTTATCTCCTCTTCTTATACCTGCTTCATAAGCTGGAGAAGTAGGAGCCACTTCTAATATAGATACTCCACTATCATCAGTAACATATATATATTCACCAGAATCTTCTAATTTCTTCTGAATTCTTATCATAATTTCATGAGCTAATGGTGCAAATACTATAACTACAATTTGTCCAATTATTCCAAATTGAGCTAATTGAGCTATAATTGTTAAAGATATGCCATAAATTAATATTCCAATTCCTGAATAAACTGGTTTCTTATTTTTACCCTTTGTAAATGATACAGAATTATAACTTATAACACCATATAATGGAATTGCTGATATAATAGCTGTACTTAATATTAATAATGTTTCTGTTCGATTTATTAGTGGCCACCAAGTTGGTGTTTCAATTGCTGTTGTAGCAAAACTAGATAAATCTCCAGAAAAAGCTATGAATATAGCAACTGGCAATGCCCAATACCTATTATAAGCAAAGCCACCTACTATTTTATTATCTTTATTTGAAAAAACAGGTATCGCTCCTCTTCCTCCATCAAAGATTACTAAAAATCCTTCTACTACGTGCATAAGTCCAACAAAAGTCATAAGTGCTAATATATTTATATTTATATATGATTTAGTATTTGTTATATTAGCCAATACACTTGATAATATACTTATTGCTCCTAAAACAGCTCCTGAATATGAAAAACATATGAATCTCTTTTTAACAAAAAGTAATAGAACTGATATCATAAACATTATTTCTATTCCAGAATTTTCATTGAATACAATTCCTAAGCCACTTAGAATTAAGCTTATTGTTGCACCGCCTATTATTCCTAATGAAATTTGAGAAAGTGTAAGCTCTAGAGGAGAATTTATACTCTCCCCTATAGTCATTTTTTGCATTATTGTTATTCTTTTGTTTTTTAAATAAAACATTATTCCTAAAACTACTAGCATAAATATGTGCATTGGCTCAATTATGGCATATGCTACAGTTCTTAATGTATATAGTATCAACTCCATCTCTGAGCCTCCTATTTTAACTTATCTTTTATAACCTCTAGCCCTTTATTAAATTGTGGATCTATACTCCTATTATACTCTTTTGATAACATTTCTTCTGGAATAGTTACCTCTATATCTGGCTTTATTCCTATTTTGTGTATATTTTCTCCATTTGGTGTATAATATTTTGAAGTTGTTACTTTTAATCCACCACTTCCATCCTTGAATTCTATAAGTTGTTGTACAACACCTTTACCGAAGCTTGTTGTACCTACTATTGTTCCAGCTTTATAATCTCTTAAGGCTCCTGTAACTACTTCTGATGCTGATGCACTTCCTCCATCTATTAATATTACTAATGGCATGCCCTCAGCTTCTCCTCCTACAGATTTTGACTCTTGTTTGTTTTCATATTTGTCTACGGTATATGTTACTACCTTTCCTTTTGGTATAAATTGTGAAGCAACATTAACTGCTTCTCCTAAGAAACCTCCTGGATTTCCTCTTAAGTCTAAAATCATGCCTTTCATGCCTTGATTTTTTAATTCAATTATTTTTTCCTTAAAATTCTTTGCAACATCTTCATCAAAAGATGCTATTTGTATATAGCCTACGTTTCCATCTATAATTTCGCCTCTTACTGAAACTACTTTAATAACATCTCTAACTATTGTTATATCAAGGTCTTGTGAGTTTGCTCTTGCAACTGTTAATGTTACAGGCTTTCCTTGCTCACCCTTTATCATAGATATTGTTTTTTCAACATTAGGCTCAACTATATCTGTGCCATCTACTTTTAATATGACATCTCCACTTTTTAATCCCGCTTTTTCAGCTGGAGAGCCTTCTATTGGTGCTACGATAGTAACCTTATCATCTTTAATACCTAGTTGTGCTCCTATTCCAACAAAATGGCCTTCACTTTGCTCTACAAATGATTTATATTCATTTGCATTCATAAAAACAGTATATGGATCCTTTAACGACTGAGTCATTCCCTTTATAGCAGCCTCCAACAAAACATCATCATCTATTTGCCCATCATACTTTGCTAATAATGCTTCCCTAACTTGAAATAATAAGTTATATTTCTTAACGTCTTTTATATCTCCTAAATCCTTGGCAACATCTTCACTTACATTTTTTAATGTTAATCCACTAAATGCAAATACATTTCCTATATAGAAAAACATTATATTTGAAAATATAAAAGCTATAACTATCGCCACTATAATTATTGATTTTTTAGAGCTATTATTTACTTTTTTATTTTTGCTGTTATTCTCCTCCATATTCCTAATACTTCCTTTCATAAAAACTCATTCTGTCGTATATACATTATCTATACTCTTAGATTACCTTAAATATGTTTTAAGTGGAGTATATACTCCACTTAAAACATATTAATTATTTTATCTTGTTATTCTATATTTTATACATCTAAGAATTTTCTTAATGCTACAGAACTTCCTACTGCTCCAACAATTGTTCCTCCTAATATGAATATCCATGTCAAGGTTCCAAGAACAAATCCAGGAGTAACTAATGTAACTAAGAACATATTAGACACTATGTATCCATAAGCCCACTTATATAATGCAAATAATGATAAACTTGCAAATAATGATCCTACTATACCAATTATCATACCCTCAATTATAAATGGCCACCTTATAAACCAATCAGTAGCACCTACAAATTTCATTATTCCAACTTCTTTTCTTCTTGAATACACTGTTATTTTTGTTGTGTTGGTAATTAAGAATATAGATACTCCTACAAATACCACAAACAATACTAATCCTGCTATTCTAACTCCATCAACAAATGAACTTATTGCATTTATCATTTCTTGTTGATTAGAAATATCTTCTACACCAGTCATATCCTTTACTGAGCTTCCAATAGCATTTGCATAAGCTGGATCTTTTAATTTTACTATAAATGAGCTAGGAAGTGGATTGTTTTGTAAATCATATCCTTGTAATAATCCTGGATTATCTTTTAAACTTTCTTTAAAATTTAAAAAAGCTTCTTCTCTTGACTCATATATTACTTCTTTAACGCCATCTTGCTCATTAAGCTTCATTTCTATTTCTCTTTGATCTAATAACTTTACATCCTCTTTTAAGTAAACTTTTATTTCAACTTTTGATGCTACATCTTCTATTGCTTTATTAAAATTCAGCCCTAATAAAGTAAATGTACCAAATATAAAGAATGTTATTAGTACCGTAATCATGGCTGCTATACTTAATGTTCTATTTCTTCTAAGACTTTTTAAGGCATCTATAAAAAAGTACTTTAGTGTATTAAACTTCATCTTCGTACATCCCCCTCTTAGTATCTCTTGATACACATCCTTTTTCTATGGCAATAACTCTCTTTTTCATATTATCAACTATTTCTTTAGCATGAGTAGCCATTAATATAGTCGTTCCTGCTCTATTTATATCTTCTAATAAATCCATTATTTCTTTAGCTGTTTCTGGGTCTAAATTCCCTGTTGGCTCATCACATATTAAAACTGAAGGATTATTAACTATAGCCCTTGCAAGTGCCACTCTTTGTTGCTCTCCACCAGACAATTCATTTGGGAACATTTTGTACTTATGGGAAAGACCAACTAAAGATAATACCATTGGTACTCTTTTTCTTATATCCTTTGCTGATGTTTCTACAACTCTCATAGCAAACGCAACATTTTCATATACATTTAATGTTGGTATAAGTCTAAAGTCTTGGAAAACCATTCCTATTTTTCTTCTATAGTAAGGTATTTGCCTTCTTGTTATTGTTGAAAGCTTCTTTCCTGACACTACTATTTCTCCAACTGTTGGTTCTGTTTCCTTAATTAACATCTTAATAAAAGTTGATTTACCTGCTCCTGAAGGTCCAACTAAAAATACAAATTCACCTGATTCTATATTTATATTTACATCCGCTAAAGCCTTAACATTGTTATCATATAGCTTAGATACATTCTTAAATTCTATCATTTCAAAACACCTCGCATCAGCCTATTTTTTTAAAAGTTGCTAAACCTATAGCGTTATTATAGCATAACATCCTCTAAGGAAAAACTTTTTTTATACTTTTACTTCTAATAAAATCTATATTTTTTTTATTTTCTTCAGAATTCTCTTAATTTCTTAATAATCTGCGAACCCCTTACCTAAAGCCTCTGTTGATTCACTCACTGTTAAAAAAGCCTCTGGATTTCTATGCTTTATAAATTGTTTTAAAGTTATAAATTGTTTAGAACTTAAAACTGTATATATCACAGTTGTATTTTCTTTTGTATAGCCACCTTTCCCCGACAAAATAGTACACCCTCTATCAATCTCATTATTTATAAAATCCACTATTAGTTTTTCTTTATTTGTAATTATAAATACTTGTTTAACTGGATTAATTCCAGCTATAAATCTATCAACTAAATTTCCTATTAATATAGCACTTAGAAGTCCAAATAATCCCTTTTCAACACCAAATGAATAAATTGCTAATAATGTAACTGTACAATCTGCCATTAATAGTCCCTGCCCAATTGGTATATGAAGATACTTATTTAAAATTTTTGCTACTATTGCAGTTCCTCCAGTAGATGCATCTTGATAAAAAACTATTGCTGTTCCCATAGCTAATACAGCTGAACCAAATATACATGCTAGTATTAAATTTTCAGTAATAGCTTTAGGATGTAAAAATGCTTCATATATCCACATAAAAAATGATAGCATAATGGTTGAATAAATGCTTTTTGCCCCAAATGAACTACCTATCAAAAAAAATGCAAGGATAAATAATATAATGTTAAATATAAATACTAATATACTTGGATTTATATTTATAATTTTATTTATCGCTAATGCCAACCCAGATACCCCACCTGCTGCTATGTTATTTGGAAAGAAGAAGTATTCTAGTCCTGTTGCTACTAATGCTACTCCTAAAGTTGATAAAATATATTCTTTTAACTTATTCATACGTTTTTTTATTCTCCTTCTAATAAATAGTCCCATCCCTAAAATTATTGTATATTCTTAAATCCTTCTCCCATAACTTCATGAACTTCTCCAACTGTTATAAAAGCCTTAGGATCTATTTTACTTATATACTGCTTTAATTTTATAAATTCACTTCTTCCCAATACTGCATATATCACATAAATATCAGTATTGGTAAATCCACCTACTCCTTTTAAATATGTGCATCCTCGCTCTAAATCGTTCATTATAAATCTACCTATTTCATCATTTTTAGAACTTATAATAGTTACTTCTTTACAAACATGGAAACCTTCTATTACTTTATCAATAGCAATTCCATTAATTATTACTGAAAGTAATCCATATAATCCTATGTTTATGCCAAAAGTAATTGCCCCTAATAAGGTTACTATAAAATCTACTGATAATAATGACTTACCTATATCAATATGAAAAAATTTATTCAATATCTTTGCTATGGTGTCTGTACCACCCGTTGATGCATTTGCATTAAACACAATTGCCATTCCTATTGAGGTTATAAGAGTTCCAAATATTGCTGCTAACATTAAATCATTTGTTATTGCTTGAGGATTTAAAAATTTTTCTATTATTGTCATCATTCCTGCCAAGCTAAAACTAGATACTATAGTTTTGACCCCAAAGTTTTTCCCAAGAAAAATAAATCCGATTACAAACAAGATTAAATCCATAATAAACACTAATGGTCCAGTAGACATCGCTGGTATATAATGATTTATTACTATAGCTAATCCAGTCAATCCCCCTGCTGCTATATTATTAGGAATAAAAAAATATTCTAATGATATAGCAACTAGAAACACACCTGTAAGTATTAAAACATATTCCTTTATTTTTTCCTTCATTATTATATGCCCCTTTCTTAGAGAACTTCTATTATTTTTCCTCATTTTATTCTTTTCTATCCGCAGCTTTAACCCTAATATTATAGTATTTTCATTTAATAATTAAGTAAACCACTGTTACTATTATATTACTATTTTGGCAAATTGTAATTTAAAATTTTAAAATAAAAAGCTGTAGAAATTTTCTACAGCTTTAGTGGTAAATATAGCTATTTTTTTAGTAATTTATTTAAATTATTATAGTAAACTTTTTATTTTTTTAGAGAAATTGCCTTTTTAACTTTTTCTATAACATTACTAGCTGTTAAACCATACGCTTCTAATAATTGATTTGGCAATCCACTTTCCCCAAATACATCATTTACTCCAACCTTTAATACAGGCACTGGAGCTTCTTCAGTTAAAACTTCTGCAACCGCTGAACCAAGTCCACCTATTATATTATGTTCTTCAACAGTAACTATAGCTCCTGTTTCCTTTGCAGCTTTAACTAACAACTCTTTGTCAATTGGCTTTAATGTGTGAATATTTACTACTCTTGCATTAATTCCATCTTTCTTTAATTCTTCTTTTGCTTCTAATGCAACATCTACCATTATTCCTGTTGCAACTATTGTTACGTCATTTCCTTCTGATAATGTCACGCCTTTTCCTATTCTAAATTCATAAGTTTTTTCATCATTTATAACATTTACAGCAGCTCTTCCAAGCCTAACATAGCAAGGTCCATCATACTCTGCAATAGCTTTTATAGCAGCTTCTGTCTCTACTGCGTCTGCTGGGCATATTACTGTCATATTAGGTATACTTCTCATTAAAGCTAAATCTTCTATAGCTTGATGAGATGCACCATCTTCTCCGACTGTTAAACCAGCATGAGTTGCACATACTTTAACATTTAATTTTGGATAACAAATAGAGTTTCTAATTTGTTCGAAAGCTCTTCCAGCTGCAAACATTGCAAAAGTACTAACAAACGGTATTTTTCCACAAGTGGATAATCCTGCTGCAACTCCCATCATATTTCCTTCAGCTATCCCCATATTAAAGAATCTTTCTTCACAAACAGCTTTAAAATCTGCAGTTTTTGTAGATTTAGAAAGATCCGCATCTAAAACTAATATATTCTCATTAACATTAGCTAATAATGCTAATGCTTTTCCATAAGCTTCTCTTGTTGCAATCTTCTTACTCATTAGTTATTACCTCCAATTTCTGCTAGTGCTTGCTCACATTGTTCTTTACTTGGTGCTGTTCCATGCCATGCTGCTTGATTTTCCATAAAAGAAACACCTTTTCCTTTTATAGTGTTACATATAACAGCAGTAGGTTTTCCTTTGCAATTTTTAGCTTTATCTATAGCATCTATTATTTCTTCTATGTTATGACCATCTATTACTAATACATTCCATCCAAAGGCTTCAAACTTTTTATCTATTGGTGATGGATTCATAACTTTTGTTATATCTCCATCTATTTGCAATCCATTAAAGTCTACAAATGCAGTTAAGTTATCAAGTTTATAGTGAGCTGCTGACATAGCTGCTTCCCAAACTTGGCCTTCCTCAAGCTCTCCATCGCCTAAAAGTGTATAAACTCTATAGTCCTTCTTATCAATTTTCCCTGCTAAAGCCATTCCTACAGATGCAGAAATTCCTTGGCCTAAAGACCCAGTTGACATATCTATTCCAGGTAAGCATTTCATACTTGGATGCCCTTGTAATCTTGATCCAATTTTTCTTAAAGTTTTAAGCTCTTCAACAGGAAAATATCCTTTTCTTGCTAATACACTATATAAAACAGGGGCTGCATGTCCTTTAGATAATACAAATCTATCTCTATTTTCGTCCTTAGGATTTTCTGGGTCTATATTCATTTCTCCAAAAAATAGTGTAGTTAATATATCTGCCGCTGATAATGAACCACCTGGATGCCCTGATGCTGATTCTGTTAGCATTGAAACTATATCCCCACGAACAGTTTTAGCTACTGATTTTAATTCTTCAATATTTTTTATCATTTTTTATCCTCCTAAGATTTAAATTTACCTGTCAATATATATTTTCCTATATTCGCTAAAATTATTTTAGCATAACATTTTTATTTTGTATATACTATTGGTTCTGTTTTTTAATAAAATATATATTTTTTACACTTAAGTGATACTCTATTTAAAAATAGTATATCACTTTTGCTATGTTTTATATAAATAAAAGAAACCCTAATCGGGTTTCTTAAGTATTTAATATACTCTTTTTCTCAAAAATTTATGCAAGATTCAAACTAATTAATAAGGCTTTATTAACTTTCTTCATATCAGCATCTGTCATATGCCCTATTTTTTCTTTTAATCTTTTTTTATCTAAAGTTCTTACTTGTTCTAATAGAACAACTGAGTCCCTATTCAATCCATATTCTTCTGAAGAAATTTCAACATGCGTTGGCAATTTAGCCTTATTTATTTGTGAAGTTATAGCTGCAACTATAACTGTAGGACTATATTTATTGCCAATATCATTTTGAACTATTATAACAGGTCTAATCCCACCTTGTTCTGAACCTATAACAGGACTTAAATCTGCATAAAAAATATCCCCTCTTTTTACTACCATAGTCGTCATTAGAAATATCACACTCCGCAAAGCCAGTTCTCATATTCGTTAATATCTGCAATTTCGCACTCGAAAGGAAGTTGTGAAAGCTCCAAATTAATTTTAGACATTTCTTTGTAGCCCTCTTTCATTAATTCTAAAAATTCCAAATCAAGTTGGTCTTCATTATATTCTATTAAATTGTAATCAATAAATTGACTATTTTTTTTAATTTTAACTACATTTTTTATAAAATTTAGTTTTTTAACTTTATTAGACATAATTTGCCTCCAGGTAGTAAAAATCTATGTATAACTCAATTATATTGCAAATTATGTCACTTTGTCAAAACATATGTTTCAAATTCTTTGTTTAAATTTATATTTCTATAGTTTTTTTATAATTTAATAAAATAATATTAAGGTTTAATTTATAAAACTATTTTTACACTTATGTACTCCATTTTCTTTAACCTCTTAACGCGTACTAATATCGAACTGGTTATTTTTATTTTACTTTGTTTCTATATCAATTAATCTAGAAATCCATCCTCTAATTGCTTTAGTTTTTGGAAATCCCTATACACAATCCTTATTCTATCTTTTCCATTTTTGTCATAAACGATGGCTCCAATTGGAGTCTCTTCATTCTTATCTATGAAAACCTTAATTTTATCTAAATGATTATTTTTTAAAAATACCTCACTGGTAAATTCTATATACTCTGTGTCTCCCCACTCTTCTTGTCCCTCTTTTATTCCATCTTCATTAATTGGGTATGATAATAATTTATTCATAAAAGCTAAAGAATGTATTTTATCCATATCATCTTCCATTGCATATTCTTTATTTGATATGTTGTCTTTAACTATAATTTTATTATCTTTGTATATCTTTGATCTTTCTTCTCCAAAGTCAATTCTTTCACCAATATCTTTTAAATAATAGTGCTTAGTTTCTTCTCTTTCCTCTCCCCTAGAATTTTTTATTATATACTCTACTTTTGTACTATAACATTTTATTTCTCTTAGAGATTTTATTATCTCTTCATTACTTGGCTCAGATGTAATTCTAAATAATATCACTAAAAGAATCAATATAACTGGTATGCATACCATAAGTATTAATAATAATTTCTTTTTCATAAATCCTCCCTAAAGCTTTAGTACTTATTAATACTAATATTAGCTTTAGATGGATTTTATTCATACTTTAAAACTTATCTAGATATATAATCCATAACTTTAGATATATTTTCTATAACTTCAGAGGCTACTGTACAATATTTATTGGAATAGGAAAGCTCCCCTGCTAACCCATGTATATATGTACCAAGTAAAGCTGAATCCATAATAGAATGTCTTTGTCCTATAAGTGATGATATTATTCCAGTTAAGCAATCCCCCATTCCTCCTGAGGCCATCTTACTATTCCCTGTATTGTTTATGTACACATCATCACCATTTGTTATTACAGTATTGTACCCCTTTAGAACTATTATTACATCATTATCTTTTGCATATTTTTTTGCAATACCTATTCTATCACTTTCAACAAAATCAACTGATTTACCTAGTAGTTTCGCCATTTCTCCCGGATGTGGAGTAAAGACTGCCCTTCCTCTAATCCTTTTCATTAAATCCTTATCTTTTGAAATCAATTGTAATCCATCTGCATCAACTACAAAAAATTTTTCTTCATAGCTTTTTATATCTTTTAGTATATTTTTATATAAGTCTCCTTCTGTTAAACCAGGTCCTATCGCAATTACATCTGAGTTCTCCAATAAACCTTTTACTTTCTCCTCTTCCTTTATATCTAAAGTCATAGCCTCAACTAGCTTACAACTCAATATATCTTGGACATATCCTGAAGATACTAGGGTAATTAATCCTGAACCTGATTTAACACATGCTTCAGTAGTTATATATGCTGCTCCAGTATAACCTTTACTACCTGCTAAAATAGCAATTTTCCCGTACATTCCTTTATGGTCATATAAATTTCTCTTTTTTAGCAATTTGCTATACTCAACTTTTTTTAAAATAGTTATTTTTTCAGAGTTTTCATGCTTAACATAATCTGGAATACCTATATTTAAAACCTCAAGTTTACCCAAATAACTTAATGCTTTATACTCTATAAATCCTCTTTTTATAACTTCAAATGTATAAGTTATATCAGCTTTTATAGCCGCCCCCATTACTTCACCATTATCTGCATTTAATCCTGATGGTACATCAATACTTATTTTAGTTTCCACATATCTATTTATAGTATCTATTAAACCAATATATAATCCGCTTAACTCTCTATTTAATCCTATTCCAAAAAGACAGTCTATTCCAACTTTATAGCTACTAAAGATAGAAATTAAACTTTCTATGTCCTTTTCATTACTAATATAAGTAATTTTTGATGTAATTTTTTTTATTATTTCTAAATTAGTAGAAAATTCATTAGAACAGTTATCATTTTTATTTACGACAACTACCAACACATCCTTATTTTTTAAAATTAACTTTCTTGCAATAGCTAACCCGTCTCCACCATTATTGCCTTTGCCACAGAAAATAATAAATTTTTCTCCCATATTAAAAATTTTATTTACTACTTCATTTGCTGCATTTTCCATAAGGACAATACCTGGTATCCCAACTTTCTCTATGGTGTATTTATCTATACACATACATTTATTTGTTGACATTACATACATTATGCTTCCTCCAAAATAGCAAAAGCTATTGACGACGTATTATTATGTGATATTGATATATTTATATTATATTTTTTACCTATAAGGTTATTTATATTATCACTTAAAAATACCTCAGGCTTTCCTAACTTATCCCTTAAAACCTCTATTTCTTTTAAAGAAAATCCCCTTATACCTGTTCCAAAGGCTTTACTTATAGCCTCTTTAGCTGCAAAATTTCCTGCTACTACTTCTGCCCTCATATTTCTAGATTTAAACATTTCAATTTCTCTTTTAGTGAATAACTTATCTATAAATCCATTTGTTTTATTAATAGCATTTTCAATTCTATCTATTTCAATTATGTCAGTACCTATTCCAATTATCATAAAAATCACCTCTAATATATTTTACTATAAATACTATATGATTATATGTGATTTTTAACTTACTTCAAAATTACAAATTAAAATCTGATACATAGTTATCAACATATTCTCCTAATATGTCAACAAGATGTATTGGAGACACTTCATTAACATATATTAAATTTAAAAGTTCCTTAACCTTTCCTTCAATATTAGATATTTTTCTAATCTCATCCCTTTCTATTGTAATTACATTTCCTTCAACTAAGTCTTGCCTTTCCGCCTCTATGCCAAAAGCTTGTCCACCAAAAAAATCCTCCTTTATCATTCTATAGGCATATCTGCTTTCCTTATTATCATTCTTTGTAATATTGTATAAACTATCAACAATATGCATTTTATCCCCCTCTTTATAAACCATATTAGGTTAATTAACTACTACAATAAAAACATATCATAAAATTTATCAAAACAATGTCAAACATTGTTTGTTATACCATTAAAATATTTCTTTATATTTTTACATTTTTTTCTCAATATATTTTTTTAACATAAAGTTATTTAATAATATAAAACATTTTTATAAATAACATTAGCTTCTTGTCGAATTTGTTGCTTTTTATTATTAATCTTATCTAATTTATATCTATAATTGATGATTTAGTAATAATATTGATATGTTATTGTTAGACTATATATATCTTTAAAAATACTTATATTAATCTGGAATATAAAATATAAATTATTAATAAATATTTTAAATAGTTATTGATATTGTTAATAATTAGACATATAATAATTTTATAATAATTATTATTATATAATATTAATTTGAGGCAGGTGTAAATTTATGAAATCTTTACAATTAAAAAAAGATATACATTGGGTTGGGGCTCTTGATCCAAATTTAAGAATTTTTGATATTATTATGTACACACCTTACGGAACAAGCTATAACTCATATGTTGTTAAAGGAAGTGAAAAAACAGCTGTTTTCGAAACAGTTAAGGTTGAATTTTTTGATGAATATATAGAAAGATTAAAAGATATAGATATTACAAATATTCATTATATCGTTCTTGATCATACTGAGCCTGATCATGCTGGATCAGTGGCTAAGTTGTTAGAAATTTCACCAAATGCCAAAGTAGTAGGCTCTGCTCCTGCAATTAAATTTATGAAAAAAATTGCAAATAGAGACTTTGAATCAATAACTGTTGGCGATGGAGATACATTAAGCTTAGGAAATAAAACTTTACAATTTATTTCTGCCCCTTTCTTACACTGGCCAGATTCAATATACACTTATGTTCCTGAAGACGAAGTTTTAATTACATGTGATTCCTTTGGGTCTCACTATTCATCTGAAGCAATAATAAATAGCAAAGTTGAAAATAAAGATCACTACATGGACGCACTAAAATACTACTTTGATTGTATTTTTGGACCATATAAACCATATGTATTAAAAGCTATAAAAAAGATTGAAAATCTAAAAATTGATATGATTTTACCCGGTCACGGGCCTGTTTTAGTAGAAGAACCAATGAAAATTGTTGAAACTTATAGACAATGGAGTACTCCTGCTTCTCCACTTGACGATGGTAAAAAAATAGTTACAATACCTTATGTTTCAGCATATGGTTATACTGAAACATTAGCTAAGGAAATCGCTAAGGGCATAGAAGCTGCTGGAAACATTGAAGTTAGATTATTTAATGTTATACATCATGAGATGGGTGATATAATTAATAGCATAGGAGAATCAGATGGATTACTATGCGGCTCACCTACTATAGTTAGTGAATTACTTGAACCAATTCGTGATATACTTTCAAAACTAAACCCAGTTGTCCATGGTGGAAAATTAGCTGCTGCATTTGGTTCATATGGTTGGAGTGGAGAAGCTATTCCTAGAATGGAAACAAGATTTAAAGAGTTAAATATGAAGCTGTATGGTCCTAGCTTAAAAATAAACTTCAAACCATCTGATAACGAATTAAAAGAAGCTTATGAATTTGGACTTGGATTTGGAGAAATTTTAACTGGTAAAAAGAAATTTACGCCTATGGCAAAAGCTAAAACAAATATAGAAGAAGTTCCTACAAACGGTGGTTTGAAACTTTGGAAATGTGTAATTTGTGGTGAGATATTTGAAGCTGAGACCGTTCCAGAAATTTGTTCTGTATGTGGAGCTGGAAGTGATCAATTCATAGAAGTAAAGAGAGAGACTAGTAATTATTTAATTGATAAAGAAGAAACCTATGTAATAATAGGTAATGGTGCTGCTGGTTTCTATGCTGCTAAAGCTATAAAGGAAAGAAATGCTAGTGCAATTATAAAACTTATTTCTAATGAAACAGAGCACTCATATGTAAGAACTCAGCTTTCTGATTTAATAACTGATGAAATTGATGATACATTCTACCTTGCAAAAACTAATTGGTATAAAGAAAATAATATAATTGAAATTCTTGGTGCAAATGTAAATAGTATTGATAAGGAAACTAAAACTATTAAATTAGATAATAAACAAGGAATTCGTTATGATAAGTTAGTTTTAGCAAATGGTAGTTATAATTTTGTTCCTCCAACAAAGGTTAAATTAGATGATTCTGAAATAGAAATAAATTCTTGGACTTATAATACTATTAAAGGCATTCATACAGTTAAGAAGCTTAGTGATGTTGAAGCTATTAAAAATGAATTACCTTCTTCTAAAAATGTAGTTATTATTGGTGGTGGCTTACTAGGTTTAGAAGCTGCTTGGGAAGTTCAAAAACGTAATATAAATGTTACTGTAGTTGAATTAGCAGATAGAATGCTTCCTCGTCAATTAGATACTGAAGGATCTAAGTTATTCGAATCACTAGTTAATAAAACTCCTGTTAATGTATTATTAGGTGAAGCTGTTGAATTTATAAATGCAGATAAGAATGGTGTTAAGTCAATTCAATTAAAGAGTGGTAAATTGATTGATGTTGATACTATTATTTATTCTGTTGGAGTTAGATCTAATATTTTCTTAGCTCAGCCTTTAGGAATACAATGTAATAAAGGTATTGTTGTGGATCAATATATGCAAACAAATATTGAAGATATTTATGCTTGCGGAGATGTAGCTGAATTAGATGGAATTTATTATGGAAACTGGCCAGCTGCAATAGAAATGGGTAAAGTTGCTGGGGCTAATGCTACAGGTGATAAAATTAAATTCGAGAAATTTGTTTCATCTACAGTATTTGCTTCAATGAATACTCAAGTATTCTCTGCTGGAACAGTAAACTTTGATGACCCTTCTCTAGAAAAGGTAGGTTATATTGATAGTGTAAATAATAAATACTCTAAATTATTCTTTGAAAACAATAGTCTAGTTGGAGGAATATTAATTGGTAATATCTCTTCTTCTGTAAAAATAATAAATGGAATTCAAAATGGAGAAGATAAAGCAACTGTATTAAGTAAGGGTACTATTTAAAAATAATATATAACTTTATCTCTAAAACTTTATTTTAAATATAACAGGGTAAGCTATTAATTAATATCTTACCCTGTTATACTATTTATTTAAATTTATATTTTAATCTTTAATTAGCAAAATCATTTAAATTATCTGTGTTTTCTAATTCTTTTTCAACTCTTCTATTTCCTACAAATTTAAAATCTTCTGCTACAACTTCAGCTATGTACTTTTTGTTACCATCTTTATCTTCATAGCTTCCTGTTCTCAGTCTTCCACTCAAGCTTATATAGCTTCCTTTTCTCATATATTGACACACTACTTCTGCTTTTCTTCCCCAAATTGTAATTGGTATTAAATCTGATTTTCTTGTGCCATCTTGAGCTTTAAAATTTCTATCTACTGCGATTATGAACCTAGTAAATACTTTATCACTACCCTCTAATGTTCTAAGTTCAGGGTCTTTTATTAACTTTCCTAATAATACTATTTTATTCATTTTTACACCTCCTGAATATCTCTTCTTTGATTATATCCAGTTAGTTTTTTTCTATACATAAACAAATAAAATATTACATATTTTTATAAACACTTTTTTAGAAACAAAATAAGAGACTATATAAAAATAGTCTCTCTAATAGTTTTATTAATTTTTTCGTCTCATTGATAAAACTGAATTTATTTCAGCTCCTAAAATTAGTATCATTGATGTAATATATAACCAAGTCATTAATATAAATACTGCCCCTACGCTTCCATATAACCTTGAATAATTAGCTATATTATTTATATAGTATGAAAACGCTAATGAAACTATTATCCATCCCAAGGTACTTATTATAGCCCCTGGAAAAACCTCTCTCCATGGAATCTTTTTAGCAGGAGTGTACCTATATATCCCTGCAAATATCCAACACATTATAAGCACAACTACTATATACCTGCTTAAATTCCATATTATTATTATTATATTCTGAAATGGAAGTATAGATATTAAATATTTTCCTATCAATTCTCCAAATACTAATAAAGCTAAAGCTAACATTATTATTAAAGCTAAAGCTAAGGTAAAAAATATAGCTACAAATGCTCTTTTTATAAAGGATCTACTTTCCTTCATGTCGTATGCTTTATTAACACCTTTAATAACTGCTCTAAATCCCGATGAAGCTGACCACATTGTAAGAGCAATAGAAGCTCCTAATAAACCAGCATTTTGAGTATCTACAATTTCAACAACTGTGGTATCTACTAATGTAAATACACTATCGGGTAATATAGTTCTTAACCCATCTAAAATATCTGCAGAGTTTAAATTGCTAAAACCAACTAATGTCATTAAGAATATTAAAAATGGGAAAAAGGCTAGTATTAAATAGTATGCAAGTTGAGCACCTAATGCAAATATATCATCATTATTCACTTTTACAATAAAATATATTATACCATCTATTATAGACTTTTTATTTTCATTATTGTTATTAGCCATTAAATCACCACATTATTTATTATTTATTATTTATCTTTTATATTATATCTCAAATAAGTTATATTATAATTCTTTTACATTATTTAATTATTACTTTATATAATACTATATTATTTGAAATTATATAAGCAAAGTAATGTATTTATTTCTAATTCTTTCTAAAAACTATTGATTATAGTATAATCTCTATGTAAAACTTATATAAATTGAAAGGGTGTTTATTATGAAATACATATTAGAAAATGAAAATATAAAAATATCAGCTAATACATTTGGTGGAGAACTTAATAACCTAATTAGTAAAAAGAACTCAACAGAGTTTCTATGGAATGGAGATGAATCATATTGGAAATATCATTCTCCAATATTATTCCCTATAGTTGGTAGGGTTACAGATGGTAAATATTTAGTAGATGGATTAGAATATGAATTACCACAACATGGTCTTGCAAGAACTAAAGACTTTAAAATGATTGAAAAAGACGATAATCATATAGTATTTGAACTTCTATGGTCAGAAGATACATTAAAAGTTTACCCTTATAAGTTTTCATTAAAGCTTTCATATGAGCTTTTAGAAAATGGCGTTAAAGTTGGATATAATGTTACTAATCTTGATGATAAAGATATCTACTTCTCAATAGGAGCTCATCCAGCATTTATGTGCCCATTAATGGTTGGAGAGAAACTTGAAGATTACTACTTTGAATTTAACCAAAAGGAAAACTGTTCTTTAATGGAGCTAAATTCCAAAACTGGATATTTTACTGGTGATAAAAAGCCATACTTCAATGATGAAAACATTATAAATCTATCTTTAGAATTATTTAAACTTGATGCCTTAGTGTTTGGAGATTTAAAGTCAAATATAATAAGCTTAAAATCAAAAAATCATAACAAAAGCTTATCTATGGACTTCTCTGGATTTCCTTATTTAGCTATATGGACAAAAGCAACTGGAGCTCCTTTTGTTTGTATAGAACCATGGTATGGTCATTCAGATTTTTATAATTTTAATGGAGAGTTTAAGGATAAAGCCGGGATTCAAAAATTAAATGTTGGAGATTCATTTACTGCAAACTATAAGCTATTTATAGATTAATAATTCTTATATAGGCATAAATATAGACTTACAGTTTTAATTCATACCTATATTAAAAGAAATTCATATAAAAATAATATTAAAAATAAGTCAAGGTAATACTCTAAGTAGTTTTATACCTTGACTTATTTTTATTAAATGCTAATTAGTTAAGGCAATTGCCCTAACTGGTGATGCATCTCCGCATTCTATTTTTAATGGAGTAGCTACTAGTGTAAACTCTTCGCTATTTATCAGATCTAAATTAGTTAAATTTTCAATTATCAATTTTCCTCTAGATAAAATAATGTTGTGTATTTCAAAATCTATACTATCAAATTTATCAATAGATATTGTGTCTATTCCTATCCCTCTTAAGTTGAAGTCGCATATCCATTTAGCTGCCTCTTCAGTTAAGCTCGGAAAATCATTAAAGTAATCATTACTTCCCCAATATTTTTCCCATCCTGTTTTTAATATTAGAAAATCACAGTTTCTTATCCTATCCTCATATTTTATTAAATCTCTTATAGTAACTTCTTTGAATTGAGAAATATCAACTATAACAGCTATACCTATAAAGTCACTTACATTAAACTCGTCAATATTTTTCCCCTTATTAATCATATGGCTTGGCGCATCAATATGGGTTCCTGTATGAGTACATATTTTTAAAATTTTCTCATTAAAACCATCTTTTTCGATTGTGGCTATATTGTATATCTCAGGCTTCTCATCTTTTGTATATGTAGTCATATCTGTGTTTATATTGTGACTTAAATCTGTAACTCTCATCCTAACTCTCCCATCTATCCATTATTTTATTATTTCCCATTCCTTTGGCAATAAATTTCTATATTTAAGTGTAAAGTATCTGTCATCTATAAGAAGTATCCGTCCCTCATCTGTTTCTGTCCTTATTACTCTTCCAGCCGCCTGCATAACCTTATTTATTCCAGGATAAATATATGCATAATCAAAACCTTTTTCTTCATAATAATCCTTTATTATATCACCTTCATTTGAGATTTTAGGAAATCCAACTCCTACTATTATGCTTCCGATAAGCCTATTCCCTGGTAAATCTATACCCTCTGAAAATACGCCTCCTATAACACAAAATGCTAGTATATTAGATTTATCTTGAAACGTGTCTATAAACTCTTCTTTTTCAGACTCTGTTAAAACCTCTTCTTGACAAATAGTATTACTTTCTCCATAAAGCTCTATATACCTTAAATATATCTTTTTTAAATATTGATAAGATGGTAAAAACACTATATAATTTCCAGATTTTACTTCTATAAATTTTCTTATTAACCCGCATAAATTATCAATATTATTTTCTCTTTGTCTAAATCTCATATTAAGGGGATACCCATAAACTTTTAGATTATCTTTTTTAAATGGAGATGCTAATTTCATTCTATAGCTCTTATCGTCTCCTCCAAGTAAATCTATATAATAATTTATAGGTGTTAAAGTTGCTGAAAATATTATAGTTGAATAGCTTCCTTGAACTATTTTAGACAGATTTTTAGAAGGATTAACACAAAACAGCTTAACTTTAACATTGTTTTTATCTTGCTCTACTAAAGTGACATACTCATCACTATAAAGTTCTGAAATAGATATAAAACTTCTAATATCAAAATATAATTCTTTAATTTCATCATATCCTTCGGTATTTACAGCCTTTATAAGATATTCATCACATTCTTTTAAAACTATTCTTAAAAACTTATATAAATTTTTATACTCTTCTTTTCTGTAAATACTATCTCGCTCTAGCTCCTGAACTTCTCTTCTAATTTCTATGAGTTCTTTATTTGTAGCATTTAATGCCTTATATAAGCTTGGTACCTTTCCTTTAAGTAATCTACTTGCATGTAATATCTTATCCTTATAAATTTCTGCACTAAACATATTTCTAGCTCTATCCACAAGGTTGTGACCTTCATCCACAAGTAATATATTGTTTTCCACATCTTCTTCAAAAAATCTTTTAAGTTTAGCTCTTGGATCAAAGGCATAATTATAATCACATATTATGACATCACACCATAAACTTAAATCTAATGATAGCTCAAATGGACATATACTATTTTTTCTTGAATATAACTCTATTATTTCTCTTGTAAAATTATTTTCCTTTTCTAACATCTTAAATATAATGTTATTTACTTTGTCAAAATAGTCAACTGCATATTCACAATACTCTGGATTACACTTCGCCTTCTCTTTAAAACAAATTTTTTCTTTTGATGTTAAAGTAATATTTCTACATGTAAGTCCATTTTCCTTTAATCTATTTATTGATTCCTCTGCAACAGTTCTGGTTATAGTTTTCGCAGTTAAATATACTATTCTATCTCCTCTATCCTCACCTAAAGATTTTATAGCTGGGAATACTGTAGATATAGTTTTTCCTATTCCTGTTGGAGCCTGTGCAAACAATACAGACTTCTCTTTTATTGTATTAAAGCAGGTAATCGCAAGTTCTTTTTGCCCTTTTCTATAGCTATCAAAAGGGAATTGTAGCCTTTTAATAGATTTATTTCTTGCTTCTTTTAATATCGATTTTAATAATATCCACTTTTTATATTCTTTAATTATAGAAAAAATGAACTCTTCTAATTCATCTAATTTAAATTTTTTATCGAAACTTTTAACCTCTTCCGTTTCTATATTAAAGTAACTTAACCTTATATATATTTCCTTTAAGTTATTTTTTAGAGAATACATGTATGCATAAAATTTACCTTGTGCCCAGTGTAAATCATTATAATCATCATCTATAAATATTAGTGATTTCATAGTGGATTTTATCTCTTCTATATACACATTATCATCTTCTATAATTATTCCATCCGCTCTTCCCTCTACAATTAAAGTTATATCATCTATTTCAAAGGAATGCTCTAATTTTACTTCTTTTTGATAATTCATATATATTTTTTCATTACTACTTTGAAGTTTTTGATGAGCTAACGTTCCTTCTAAAGCTCTACTTCTTCCCATATATCTATCATCTAAGCTACCAGTCTTTAAAATATATTCTATTATTCCTCTAACAGATTCTTTAACTATTCTTTTATTATTCATTAAAGTTCTTCCCTACCTATATACTTTACATATATTATAATCCTAAAGTTAAATAATTAATAGGATATAAAACTGAATAAGGTATTGCCATAATCAAATATAACAACACCTTAATTTAAAATACTTTATTTAATTGAATTTATGGTTTGTGAAAGGTTATTTATGCTAGTAGTAAGATTCTCTAGTTTTCCTTCTATTCTTACTAATAAGTATAAGGAAATTGCTATAGGAAATCCTAAATTAGCTATTAAGTTCACTATCTCTTCCATAAAAAATCACCCCACTATTTAAATATGCTTATAATGGGATTTTTTTAAAAATATAATAATTAAATTTATATAGAAAAACTAATTTAATTAATTTATTATAGTTATCCTATTCTGAATGATATTCATTTACTATTTTTTGTACTAATTTTTTTATAGCACTTGCTTGTGCTATAAGAGACATTACTATAACAAATGTTCTTATACTATTTTCATCTTTTTCATTTAACTTTAATTCAGAAATTATACTATCTAATTTTTCCTCATCTACAGCTGGCTTAATTAAGAAATCTTTAAAGCTCTCACTTTGAGTTTCTGAGAATATCTTATATGCTTTTTCCCAAGATATAATATCATCTGTTCTGTCATTTATCTCATTAAATGCCAAAGTGAAAACCTTTTTAATTTCTTCCGTTGTTAATACCGGTCTCATATAGCTTAAAAGAACTAATTGTACCAAATGTATTTTAGTATAGCCCCTTTTCTTTCCGTCCTCAGGCTTACTTATAACTTCACTCTTTATATAATTTTGAACTATATTATTAGTATATTTATCCTCCATAAACTTATCATTTAAAAAATCTATAACTTGAGATAAAAAAAGATCATATTTCGGTAAATCATCGTAACCAACCATAGTATTATTAGACATTTCTTCGGCAACTTCTGTTATATAATTAGTATCTATTTTCTTTACCATTCTATCCACCTCTACATTTTTACTTTATTATAATTATATAGTATATATAAACTTATTACAAGTTATTTTTTTCTGTTTAATTTAATTTTATTATTATTTTCTTAAAATAATATAAAAATTATCTATTATTTTGAAATTCTTAATTAAAACATGCACTTTATACAATTAACTTTACATATATACATATATTTTTTACATTTTTTTCTTATTTTATTATCTTTTTTTTAATTTTGTTTTGTACAAACTTAATTTTCATCTTCTTAAGCTAGTAGACAAGCCATTCTACATTTTTTTACTGTTTTACTGTAAATTTGATAAATAGTATTGACTTTTCTAATTTATGGTAGTATATTGTATTTATAACTCTAAGAGTCATATTAAATTTGTAATTTTTGAAAATATTTTTCTTTTATGTTGACTTTTAATTACATTTTTAGTAATATTAACTTGCAAGATGTCGAAACTTGTTTTAAGGAGGAAATAAAATGAAATCAACTGGTGTAGTAAGAAGAGTGGATGAATTAGGAAGAATAGTTATTCCTATTGAATTAAGAAGAACATTAGATATAGCTGAAAAAGATGCTTTAGAAATCTATGTAGATGGTGAGCAAATAATATTAAAAAAATATGAACCAGCTTGTATCTTCTGTGGAGATGCTAGAGATGTTGTTAACTACAAAGGTAAAAACATCTGTAAAAACTGCTTAAATGAATTAAAAAAATAATTTTAATACTTATTAAAAAGTCAGTTATAATTAAATCCCCTATGAATTCGTAAATTCGTAGGGGATTTAATTATAACTCTGTTGAGTATTTATAGACTTCTTTTTTAGGTAGATTTCTCTCTTTAGCCACTAGTTTTATAGCTTCTTTTTTGTCTATTCCGCTTTCTATTAATTTTATCAAATGCTCTTCTATTGTTAAATCGCTCCACAAAGCTTCCTTTTCAGCTTTTATCTCATCGTCTGATTTTCCTTCAATAACTAAAACAAACTCTCCTCTCGGTCTGTTTTCTACAAAATATTCAATGGCTAATGATATAGTACCTCTATAAATTTCTTCATGAAGTTTAGTAAGTTCTCTACATATTGCTATCTTTCTATTACCTAAATTATTTAATAAATATTCTAATGTATCCAATAGTCTATGTGGAGCTTCATATAGTATTATAGTATCTCTGACACCATTAATCTCTTCCATTATAGGATTTCTCTCTTTATTTTCTCTTGGTAAAAATCCTCTAAAAATAAACTTTGTTGTATCTAATCCTGAGTAAACTAAAGCAGTTGTTATGGCTGTTGCTCCAGGTAATACTTCAAATTCTATTTCTTGTTCTATGCATTTTTCAACAATTACACTTCCAGGATCAGATATTCCTGGAGTTCCAGCATCAGTAATTAATGCTATATTCATTCCATCTTTTAATCTATTTATTATATCTTCACTTTTCCCTTGCTCATTGTGTTTATGATAACTAAATAAGCTTTTCTTTATATTAAAATGATTTAATAGCTTTAAACTTTGTCTTGTATCTTCTGCTGCTATTATATCTGCATTTTCTAAAACCTCCAAAGCTCTTAATGTTATATCCTTTAAATTACCTATTGGAGTTGGTACTAAATATAATTTCCCTTTTTCCATGAAGCTAAACCTCCCTACCGTATATTTTATTTAATTCACTTGAATAACTACCATCTTCATTATACACATATAAAGGTGCTTCCCACTTTAAATAAGCTCCTCCATCACGTTGGCCTTCAACTAAGACTATATTAGGTGCCTTCTTACTATTTGGTTGTATCATCTGCACTCTTTTAGGCTCAATTTTATGCTTTCTCATAAGTTCGAATATATCTATTAACCTTTCAGGTCTATGTACCATATACATTCTTCCATTATCCTTTAAAAGCTTTCTAGCTGATACTATTACATCCTCTAATGTACATAATACCTCATGCCTAGCTATAGCTAATTTATCATTAGGATTTACTATACCTGAATTATTTAATTTATAGGGAGGATTAACAGTTAAAACATCAAATTTGCCTAACTTACTTAGAAAATTTATATCTTTCAAATCAGCATCTTCAAATTTAATTACTTCTTCTAATTTATTATAGATACTACTTCTTCTAGCCATTTCCACCATATCGCTTTGAATCTCGATTCCAATAGCTTCTTTAGGCTTATATTTCCCATATAATAAAAAAGGAACTATTCCAGTACCTGTGCATAAATCTATAACTCTATGATTTCTTTTTACATTAGCAAAATTAGATAATAGTACTGCGTCTACACCAAATCTAAATCCTGATTTTTTTTGTATTAAATATAAGTTATCTAGCTGTAAATCATCAATAGATTCATCTTCTAGTAAATTAATATTTCTATTCATCTTAAATACCTCTAATTTCTTTTGTAATTATATTATTAGTATCAACATTAATATAAATTATAATAATAAGTCTACCAATTAAACATAATGAACCTTAGACTCTTCTTAAATATATACTTATAAGCTTTAAAACTAATCTAAATTATATCATAAAATATTATCCTATTAATATTTTATTTTTTAAATTAAATTAGTAAAAACATAATAATATATTATTATGAAAATAAACTCCGCCTAAAATAAGACGGAGTTTATAAAAATCATATAATTAACTTCTAATTAAAGTACTCTTCTAGCAGTAGTGAATGATGTAAGAGGTGAAACCTTAACTGCATCTCCTGGTTGTGGAGCATGTATATATTGTCCTCCACCTACATAAATTCCAACGTGATCTAAACCATAAGTAAATACTAGGTCTCCTGGTTGTAATTCATTATATGAAACTTCACGTCCCACTCCAACCTGTGAATAAGTTGTCCTTGTTATGTCCATCCCCGCTACATTTCTATATACAAAACTAGTAAATCCTGAACAATCAAAACTACTAGGTCCTGTTGCTCCATAAACATATGGAGTACCTATATATCCATATGCAAAATCTACTATTGCATTACCTGAACTACTTGTTCCTGCATTACCTGATCCAGATCCTCTATTTGGTATACTTGCTGCTTCTTCTTGAGCTTTTAATTCCTCAACTTTAGCTGTTCCTGCATCTATTGCATTTCTAACTTCTTCAATTACAGTTGGACTCTTAAGCTGATTATCTTTAATGTTTATTAATTGGCTTATAGCACTTTGAAGAGCTGATTTATCGTTAGATGATTTTACTATTTCAAGTTGATGTTCAACTAAACCTCTTTCTGCAACAGATAAAAACTCAGCATCGAATTTTAATTGCTCAGCCTGTGCTTCTGCAATAAAACTTTCCTGCTCTGCTTTCTTAGTTTCAAATTCTGATAGAGTCTTATTAGTTTCCTCATTTATTTTAGCTATTTCATTTGATTTTTCTTCTAAAGAAGATACTTTCTCGTCTAATTTTTCTTTCTTATCTACTAAATCTGTTACTATCTTTTTATCAATACTTACAAGTCTATTAGCAGAATCTAATTTAGAAACAAGATCACCAAAACTATCAGCGCTAAATAGAAGCATTAAATAACTTCCTTGTCCACCTGACTTATATAGCTCTCTTAACCTTTTTCCTAATACTTCCTCTTTTTCTGAAATTTCAGTTTTTGAATTTTCAATTTCTTTCTTTGTGTTTTGAACTTCATCCTTAATAGATTCCATTTGCTTCTTATTATTTTCAACCTTTTCAGCTAATGGTGCTATTTGTTCATTTAAACTATATATCTTACCTTGAATATCTTCTATCTTCTTATTTATTTCGTTATACTCTTGTTGATTTTTTTCTATTACCTCCTGATTTGGAGTAGCAAAAACCGGCGTGACTGAAGTTATTGTTAAAGCACCTGCTATAACAATTGATAAAATCTTCTTTTTCATAAGTGTTTGGTCCTTAGACCATCCCCCTCTCCCTATATGATTTATTACCATTATAACACTTATGGAAAGCTTGGACAATGGTAATTTTTAAAAAATGAGATATTTAGACCATGTAAATGTATACTATACATATGTAGATAAGTCTTGGTTATCCATATATAACCATGATTACCTAGTTTTCATTATAATTATATGCTATTCATAACCATCATTATTATAATTTTATAAATAAATTATTAAAAATTTATTTATAAAAAGGTATAGGAATATATTTCTATATATTCCTATACCTTTTTAAAGACTTACTTTGTACTAAAGATGAAATAGATACAATTACTATAAATAAAATTATTATATACTTAGATTGATTTGGTAAAATATAATCAGCTATTCCTAATACAACACCTAATGCTCCTATAGATATATTAAATATTCCGTTAACCTTCATAAACTTATCAATATCACTATAAACTCCACTATTGCTTAATAGCTTTTTAGTCTTTTTGCTCTTTAATGATAATAATCCCATTAATATAAAGCCTATGCTTCCCAAAATAATTACTATAGTACTTCCTCTCATTAATTTGTTCCTCCTAAATATATATAATATCTATATATATTAAAACAACAGAAAAATAATTTCAACATTTTATTTTTAAAACTGTTGACATAGCAGGTTATAATTACTATAATTATAATGTACTTCGGGGTGTGGCGCAGATGGGAGCGCGCGTGGTTTGGGACCATGAGGTCGCAGGTTCAATCCCTGTCACCCCGACCATAAAAAAATCCTCTCTATTATTGAGAGGATTTTTTATTTTATTTATTATTTCTTACTTATTAAGTATAATAATTTTTAATTTTAAGTAAATTTTATTTTAATATTTGTATTTTAAATTATATATAGATATACTATATTAATTGCAATCCATATAGTCATTAACTTCTTTAAGTTTATCTTCAAACCCAATAGATTTACAAGAAATTAATACTATAGGAATTATTGATATATAAACACACAATATTAATATCAACATAAATCTTATCCCCTTTTCAAAATTCTAATTACAATACTTATATGAAAGAGGGGTCATAATTGTTAAAATTTTTATATACTACTAAAATAATATAAATTAACATAATATTTAACTTATTATAATATTATGTTAAATAACACTTGAAGGAGGTAGTCATAAATATATGGATAATATACAAGCAGTTATATTTGATTTAGATGGAACACTAATAGACTCAATGGGAATATGGGCTCAAATAGATGAAGAATATTTAAGTAAGTTTGGTTATAATGTTCCTGATAATCTTCAAGAAAAAATAACTCATCTTACTCTTACTGAAACAGCTATCTATTTTAAAAACAATTTTAATATAGATAGCAGCATAGAAGATATTATATTTACATGGCATGAAATGGCCTTTTATCATTATTCTAATACAATTAAACTAAAAGATGGTGTAGTAGAGTATTTAACTTTACTAAAACAAAAAGGTGTGAAAATCGCCTTAGCAACTAGTAATTCTATACCCCTACTAGAGGTAACACTTAAGAGAAATAATATATACCACTTTTTTGATTCAATAACTACAACAGAAGAAGTAAAAAAATCAAAAGATAATCCCGACATATATTTACTATCTGCCAAAAAACTTAATGTTGATCCAAATAAATGTTTAGTTTTTGAAGATATAGTACAAGCTGTTAAAGGGGCAAAGCTTGCAGGCATGAAAGTGTTTGCTATTTATGATAAAGCATCTGAAAATCAAAAGGAAGCCTTAATAAATATAGCTGATAAATACATATTAAGCTTTAATGAATTACTATAAAAAATAAAGGAATTGACATCAATTCCTTTATTTTTTATACTTTATTATGCTCTAGTAACTACGTATTTCTTTTCTAATTCTTTAACAACATCTAAATACTTTCTTTGTTGCATTTCTTGTAGTAATGTATTTACAATTTGATCCTTAACTTCATCAAATAGCATTTCTTTACCTTCATTTTTCTCTTCAACCTTTATCAAATGATAGCCAAATTGAGTTTGAACAGAATCGCTTACAACACCTATTTCTAAGTTAAATGCAGCTTCTTCAAATTCTGGAACCATCATACCTCTACCAAAAGCTCCAAGGTTTCCTCCTTGCTCCTTAGATGGGCAAGTTGAATATTTAACAGCAGCTTCTTCAAATGTAATTTCATTTGAATCAATTTCGCTTTTAATTTTATCACAAAGTTCTTTTGAATCAACTAATATATGTTTTGCTGTAACTGTTGGTTGTTGAGTAAAAACATTCTTATTATTATTATAATAATCTAAAGCATCCTCATCTGTAACAGTAACTTCTAATAATAATTTATTTATTGTTAATTGAGTTAAAATATCTTTTTCTGCCTGTTTTACATTTTCTCTATACTCTTCTGTAGAGTCTATATTTAATTCCTTACCTAGCATGTTTATTAGTTCAAAAGAAACCATTTGCTCTAATAATTGTTTTTTTGCTTCTACTGTTTTAAAGTATTCTCTTCTTTCTGCTGGGTATTTCATAATTACTGCTTGTAAATCAGACTCTTTTATTTCTCTTCCTGCTATCGTAGCCAAAATTTTATCTTCCATTAAAATATCTCCTTTAAATAAAAATTTGTTAACATAGTTAATTATACCAGAGTTTATATTAAAATATATATGATTTATTAATTTAATATAAATTTACGATTAAATTAGTATTACTTGTTGATAATAATTATTAGTAGTATTATAATTAAATAAACTTTATAAGGAGGATGTTTTTAATGGAATTAGGAAAATTAGCACCAGATTTTACACTTATGGGATCTGATGGAAAAGAACATAAATTAAGTGACTATAGAGGAAAAAAAGTAATAGTATATTTTTATCCTAAGGATAATACTCCGGGATGCTCTACAGAAGCCTGTGATTTTAGAGATAATATAACTGAAATAAGTGATTTAAATGCTATAGTTCTTGGTATAAGTAAAGATAACTTAAACTCACATAATAAATTTATTGAAAAATTTAACTTACCATTTGTTTTATTAAGTGATGAAGAAAAAGTTGTTTGCCAGCTATATGATGTTATTAAAGAAAAAAATATGTATGGTAAAAAAGTTTTAGGAATAGAAAGAAGTACTTTCATTATTGATGAAAATGGAATTCTAATAAATGAATTTAGAAAAGTTAAAGTTAAAGGTCATGTAGATGCCTTATTAGAATTTATTAAATAAAAAAAGTCGCCAAGGCGAGCTTGTCGAGGCGTCGACTTTTTTAGCGCATGTGAATTTCCGAATCTTGCCTGAGGAAAATCTTGTAAGCGCACTATATTCATATTTTTACTCTTTAGGCGATACCTAAATACCTTACAGTAGTTATTCATAATAAATATAAAAATATAATTTCCTAAAGAGTAAAAAAGCACTAACAAATGTTAGTGCTTTTTTATCTGGTGGCTCGACCAGGAATCGAACCAGGGACACGAGGATTTTCAGTCCTCTGCTCTACCGACTGAGCTATCGAGCCATATAACCTGGCAACGTTCTACTCTCCCACACAGTTTCCCATGCAGTACCATCGACGCTGTAGAGCTTAACTTTCCTGTTCGGAATGGAAAGGAGTGTTTCCTCTACGCCATCATCACCAGATATCAGAGTGTTCTCTGAAAATTGCA
>NZ_BAAAAV010000012.1:0-88110 GCF_054768095.1 Clostridium sp. CTA-7
AGAAATGAGATAGACCGATATATGACTTATTATAATGAATATAGATATCAATGGAACTTAAAGAAGATGACTCCTGTTCAATACAGAAATCATCTTCTTAACTTAGCACGGTCTTTTTCATAATGTCCTTTACAAGGGGTACATTTTATTTAATAATACGGTATTTTGTTTATTAATTATATCTTATGATACTCTAAAATACATCTCTGGCGTATCTTCTTCAATAACCTTAAACTCATATCCTTTTTCTTTATAGTAATCTATTATCTTTGGAAGCGCCTCACAAGTATTCTTGTGCATATCTGTACAATGCATAAGTAAATTTATAGTTTGTAAATCTTCACTTCCCTTTGTTGCTTTTCTATATATTTTGCTAGGTGCTAGTTTTGGATTTAAGCCATCTGTAGAATCTGCATTCCAGTCATATATCTTAAAATCATTATCATGTAGTCTTTTTAAATATTTCTTATTTAAATGCTTATAACTCCCTCCAGGAAATCTAATTATATTTGGTGAAGTTCCTGTTACTCTGTTTATTTCATTACGACAATCAACCATTTCTTTTATAAATATCTCTTCACTACAATAAACGCAGTTATATTTATGACTAAATGTATGTAATCCTATGCTATGACCTTCATTATTAATTCTTTTTAATGTATCTTCTCTATCTTCAATTTGATTACCAATTACAAAAAATGTTGCTTTTACTTCTTTTTCTTTTAATGTATCTAAAATCTTATTTGTTACCTTATAACTTGGTCCATCATCAAAGGTTAAATATATAACTTTTTTATTATTACTATTCAGATTTGCATCAAACTCTTCATTATTTTCTATTATAGAATCTACAGATATGCTTGTCATATTTTGTGCATATATAAAAGCAATAAGAAATATACTTACAGAAAGAAATAAAAATTTCCTCAATTTATGCTCCAATTTATTTTCCTCCTTGTAACTTGATGTTTTTGTATTAATTAAAAAATTCATTACATCTTATGATTTACCTTTTTTCTTTTTTTATTTATGGTAATTTTAAACAATATGAAATTAAAAGGGTAGAAAGATTGTCTTCCTACCCTTTTTAAATCATTCTATTATTGAATAAATTTTTATTTACTTTATTTCTTGCTACAATTCTGGTTTTACTTCTGGCTTTGGATCTGGTTCCTTATCCGGTTCCTTATCTGGCTCCTTATCTGGTTCCTTATCCGGTTCCTTATCTGGCTCCTTATCCGGTTCCTTATCCGGTTCCTTATCTGGTTCCTTATCCGGTTCCTTATCTGGTTCTGGGTTTGGTTGTGGATCAGGCTGTGGCCTTATTACTTCTTCTAAAATATTATTTGAATTACTACTTCCTGTAGAGATATTACTACTATTATTTTCTATCAATTTATTGTTTTCTTCTTCATTTTTCTGTTCTTCTTCTTTCTTTGCTTTTTCTTCCTCTTCTTTCTTTGCTAATAAATCCTTATACAAATTTTCATAAAACAATAAATCTATATCGATATCATTTTCAGTCTTTTCTAAATCTATATTAGCATCCAACTCTTTTATCTTATCTTTTATGGAGTTTATCTTTTCAACTTTCTCATTTTTTATATCTTTCGCTTTATCTTCTTTTTCAGGAGCACTTACTTTTTTTGTGGTTACTTTTAGAGATAGATTTTTCTTATTTATGTTGTTAGAATAAATCATCCCTCCTATAATTACGGACATTAAAATTATTACTAAAGAAACACATAATCCTATTTTAATTTTTAAGTTTTCATTTATCACTTTAAGTAAACTTCTTATAAACTTCATAATTAATCCTCCGCTCAATGTCTTTACAATCTGCATCTCTACATTTTTCCACTTTTCCCCTTATATTTTAACAAAATATAGTATTAAATACAAATAAATATATAACATTTAGCTTGTTACTTCCTTATTCAATTTTAATATTAGATAAAATATACAACTAAAGAAATTTTTCATTTAAAAATACAACTTTTTCAATATTTTTATAACATTATGTATTTTTTATGATTTTTAGCAAATACTACTATTACATTTTAGATCATTATCTAAATTTATTTTAAGGAGGATTCTAAATGAAAAAATTTGTTTGTACCGTTTGTGGTTATATCCATCAAGGAGATACTCCACCTGAATTTTGTCCTGTTTGTAAAGTAGGACCTGAAAAATTCCAAGAAATTACTGATGAAATGAAATGGGCAGACCAACATAAAATTGGCACTTTAGCAGATATTGATTCTGATATTTTAGAAGGATTAAGAGCTAACTTCATAGGTGAATGTACTGAAGTTGGTATGTATTTAGCCATGTCTCGTCAAGCTGATAGAGAAGGATACCCTGAAGTAGCTGAAGCTTATAAAAGAATAGCCTACGAAGAAGCTGAACACGCTTCTAAGTTTGCTGAAATATTAGGTGAAGTTGTTGTTGCCGATACAAAAGCAAATTTACAAGCTAGAGTTGAAGCTGAATATGGTGCTTGTGATGGTAAGAAAAAGCTTGCTGATTTAGCTAAACAAAATAATCTTGATGCAATTCATGATACTGTTCATGAAATGTGTAAAGATGAAGCTAGGCATGGTTGTGCATTTAAAGGCTTGCTAGATAGATATTTTAATTAATAATTGTTAAAAAGGAGAGATTTTTATGCAAAAAATTTATTGTAGTGCAAATAATTGTTCTCATAATAAAGAAAATATTTGTTTTTCCAATCGTACAAATGTTGTTGGAAAAAATTCAGATAAAGAATGTGATACATGTTGTGCATCATTCTTAGATAGAGCTATTTACGGAAATTTAACTAATAATACTTATGATGAGGGTGAGCCTTGTAGTTGTTTAGTTTGTAAAGTTAACACTTGTAGATATAACGAAAATGAATTATGTTCATTAAATTCTATAAATGTTTCTGGTAGTGATGTTAAGTTCTATAGTGAAACTAATTGTGAAAGCTTTTCTAGAGAATAATATATAAAAAAATGATATCCAAAATTGGATATCATTTTTTTATTAAGGGGATAAATTATTAATTGCTAAACTGCGCTAACAACTATATAAATATATTACTATATCTTTATGTCAATATTGTTACAAAAGACATAAGAAAGTATTTCTTTTTTCTTAAGAAATTTAATTTTTATTAAGCTTGTCTAATTTTTTTTGAAGATTATAGATTCTTATATTTGATTTTAACTTAGCTATAAACAATTCCTCATCTATTGGTTTAGTTATAAAATCATCTGCTCCACTATCTAGTATTTTAGATAAAGCTTTATTACTATCTAATGCAGTTACGGCTATTATTGATGCATCTATATTATTCCTTCTTATTTTTCTAATAAGGTCTTTTCCAAATTCATTCTTCAATATAATATCGATTAGATATATATCATATTTTTTTCCGCTTTCTGTTAAAGATTTCCCGTCTTTATAATAGTCTACATTAGTTATTCCTCTAGATTTTAATATTTCTTTTTCTAAATCTATAAAAAAGTCATTATCTTCTACTATAGCTATAGCTACTTCTTGAAGATCCTTAATATACTCATCTTCTCTAAAAACAGTATCTAAATATTTTTTTATTTCTTCCTCTAAGTCTTTTTTTAATATGTACTCACTTATTCCAAGATTAATTAGGTCTTTTCTAGTATCTCCCATATCATCACTAGTTACTACAAATATAGGTATATCAAATTTTTTATCTATCTCTTTTATAAAGTCTTCGATACTTCCACATTTAGAATATAGTGATGTTATTATAAGACTAACATTTTGTGAATCTAAGATTTCTTTTGCTTCACAAAAATCTTTAACATTAATGTATCTATAACCCTTTTCTAAAACTATTCTCTCTACTAATTTAGAAAAGAAGCCACTTTGCTCAATATGTACTATATTACACATCTTATCTACCCCTTTTGCCATTATTTTAATTTTATTATACAGTAAAATCAAATATTTTTCTTTATTTTTTTAATATAATTTATTAATTTATTAACTTATTGATTTATTATTTACTTTATAATAAAAAAGTGAAGGAAGGAAATTATAAAAAGTTATCCACATAATAAACTTTTTATAATTTCCTAAAGAATAAAAAAGAGTGGTTATCCCACCCATTTATATACATATAAAAACAATAAAATCATTGCTACTCCTAAAATCACCCACAATATTGAATTAATAATTGTTTCTATTTTTTTATCCATACAAAACTCCTATTTATCATAATGATTTATTGCACTTTTTAGAAATTTAACTGTTTGAATAGGTACTTTTCCTATAGATGTTTCTCCTGCTAATAAAAATCCATCAACACCCATTTTTACAAACTTACTAATACTTTCAATTTCTGGCAAAGTAGCTGGATGTCCATTTTTCATACTATTTAATAAATGTGTTGCTATTATCACCTTTTTATTATTTCTTTTTATCATATTAATAGATTTTTCTTGAAGATCTACAGCATTTAGAATTCCTGCTTCTGGAACTAAATCTCCTCTTCCTATAACTATTGAGTTAGCTACTTTTAATATTTTCTCAAGATTATTTATTCCTCTTGGTGTTTCTACCTTAGCCCATAAATCACAACTATTCTTCTTAACTTCCTTAGAAATTAAATCTCTTACTAGATTTATATCATCTTCACTTTCAACAAATGATTGACATATAATATCTATATCGTTATTTAAAGCCCATAGTATGCTTTCTTTATCACTTTTACTTAAGCAATTTTTTTTATTATCTATATTAGATAGATTGCATCCTTTTCCTCCTCTTATAATTCCTCCTCTAAGAACCTTAGCCTTTACTAACCCTTTATCTACTTCAATAATTTCGAAATTCATTGAGTTATCCTTCATTGAAATGGACTTTATATCACTTTTTATTATTTCTTCTGTCTCTATTGTTAGAGGAATAAGCTTCATTTCCTTAAGTTTTGAAATCTCAATAATTTTATAAAAATCCTCTCCGCAAAAATATACTTCTTCTCCACTATAAATTTTATATATATAATCTAACTCTTTAGATACTCTTATTTTTTTTCCACACAAATCAACCAGTATATGTAAATCTCCTTTTATTTCTCTTGCTACCTTTACTACCTGCTCAAATTCTTCTTTATTAAAATGAGAACAATTTAATCTTAATATGTCTGCTCCATTTTCTATAAGTTCTTTAATAACCCATTTATCTGTAGATTTTGGTCCTATTGTTGCTATTATGTGCATAATACTCTCCCTATTATTGTTATTAATTATTTCTACTACGGAATTATTAATTTTATTACAAATATAAAATTATATAATTTCATAAAAATATGACATAAAACTATCTTTAGCAATTTTATGTCATATTTAAATCTCTCATAAACATTATTTCTCCAATTCATATTTCCAAATTAATTAATACATTAACTATCTCTTCTATATATAATTTTTCTATTGTACATTCATATTCTAAAGGTACTTTAATATATAAAGCTGGTGCATTTGTGTTCTTAAGTAAATAAAGATGCTCACCTATTTCACAAGTTATATTTTGAAAATTTTTACGAAAAATATTTTTTACCATTTCACTACATTTTTTAGACTTTTCGTTGTTATCATAAAATATCTCGCATTTTGAAATATCTCTATTGAATTCTATTCCAATATAAAAATCTATATTAGTTATATTTGCTATTACTACTTTTTTTAATAATGCTTGTCCTTGATTTTTATTTTCCTCTTGTGATAAGTTTACAATGAAATTGCCACTTTTTTTTAATTCCTGTGAAATAGCATTTAGAACTTTAGTATTATTTATATCTATTCCGTATTTCACCCTTCCTCCAAGGAAAATTATTATTAATCTATACTATTCTCTTTTAAGTAAAAATGTTCTAAACTCTTTCTTTACAGAATAAGTTTATATATAACTTATTATTTTAGGAGGCATATCGTGAAGAAACATTTTATTACTTGTATCCTTATAATGCTGATAGTCTTTCTACCTGGTTGCAATATTAATACAGCTCAATACATAAGGCCAAATACCAAACCTAATATTAATTACTATACAAATGAAATACATGAAAGACTTAACAACAAAGAACCTTATAATATTAAAATTTTTGATTTAGATATATATAAGTATTATAATGTTAGTCAGGAAGAACATAGCATTTTACCTGAATTTATAGATTCTTTAAACGAAAAAAATTATGATGCTGAGGTAGAAAAAGGACTTGTTCCTCAATATAAGTTAATAATAGAATTTTCAGATGCAAAATATATTATAAATGCATATAATGATAAGTTAGTTTCCTTGTACCCTTGGGATGGAATTTATGAAGAAGATGTCATTTCAATGGAGGAAGTTTCAGATTATTATAATTTATATAAATTTTGTGAGTATATAAAAAAGGTGTCAAATGGATTTGAAGGTTAAAAAAGACAGTATATAGATCTTGTGTAAAATCAAAATCTATATACTGTCTCTAATATTTTAATTTTTAATTTTTAATTTCTTCTAGCATTCTAAAAACTCTTTTTTTATTTAAAGGATGTATCATATTAGGAGCTATTTCATTTAATGGAGCTAGCACAAACTCTCTTTCTTCCATTCTAGGATGTGGTATTGTCACAAAATCATCGCTAGTTATTAAATCATCATAGAAAATAATATCTAAATCTATTACTCTTGGACCCCATCTTATTATTCTTTCTCTCTTCATATCTTTTTCTATATTTAATAATAAAGTCATAAGCTCTTTTGGATTTAATATAGTTTTTATTTCTATAACAGCATTTTTAAAACTATCTTGATTTTCATATCCCCAAGGTTCAGTTTCTATTATAGTTGATATCTTTGATACTTCTATTTCTTTATTATCTTTAATTTTTTCTATTGCCTTCTTTATATTTTCTTCTTTTTCTCCAATGTTACTACCTAATGCAATGTAAGCCTTATGCCAGCTTCTATTTATTTCTATTGCTGCTGTATCTAAATGCCTACCTATTGGAGCCCATGGCTTTTTTAATAATACTTTTATTCCTTTAACTAAATCATAATTATATAATACATACTCTGCTATTTTTTCTGCTGCTGTTTCTATTAAATCATAGCTTTCCTTTTGAAACTCCTTCTCTATATTATGGCAAAGCTCTCCATAATGAACTGACTTTGTTAAATCACCATTCTTAGATGCTTCACTTAAATCAACATGGAGCTCTAAAGATAATATGAATTTTTGACCTAAGGACTTTTCTTCATTAAAAACACCATGATTTGCAAATATCTCTACATCTTTTAAATATAATTTATCCATAGTTCCCCCCTATTTCATTTTTAGTATTTTATCTGTCATTATACAAGCTCTTTTATTTTCAACAATATCATGTACTCTAATAATATTGCAGCCTTTCATTATTCCCATAACTGTTGTTGCTATAGTTCCTTCTAATCTTTTAGTAACTGGAAGATCTAATGCAAAACCTATCATAGATTTCCTTGAAGTTGCAAGTAATACTGGATATCCCATTTTTACTATCTTCTCTAAGTTATTCATTACAATTAGATTTTCTTCATAACTCTTAGCGAAGCCTATACCTGGATCTAATATTATATTTTCTCTTTTTACTCCTGCATCTAAGGCTATATTTATACTTTCTATTAAATCCTCTAAAACATCCTTCATTAGATTTGTATATGGCTTTTCTTCTCTGTTATGCATTAATATACATGGAATATTATATTCAGCAGCCACTGTAGCCATATTACTATCCTTCTTAAAGCCCCATATATCATTTATTATATCTGCACCAGCTTTTATTGCTTCTTCAGCAGTTTTACTTTTATAAGTATCTATTGATATTATAACATCTAACTCTTTTTTTATAGCCTTTATTATTGGAACTACTCTTTTTATTTCTTCCTCTTCAGATACATATTCTGCTTCTGGCCTTGTTGATTCTCCTCCTATATCTATTATATCAACGCCTTCTTCTACCATTTCCTTTGCTCTTTTAACAGCTTCTTCAACTTCATTATATTTACCTCCATCAGAAAAAGAATCAGGTGTTGCATTTAGAATTCCCATTAAATATGTTCTTTCATCTAAATTAATAACTTTATTTCCTATCTTCATGCTTCTCTCCCCTTAAGGCATCTTCAAAAAATAAATAAGTCAGAATACTCGTCTATTTTGTGTTATACTGCGTCAACAGACCCCTTAGATAGTGCTACTATCTGCGGAACCTGTTTCCTTGTCTAACTCAAAATATACTTCCCATCTTTGACTTGTTATTTATTTTCATATGCCTAAGATTAATATTTTATAGTTTTATTTTTTTTATCCTCACTCCAATAGCACTCTTTATATGCCTTGCATTTAAAGCAATTTCTAGAGATCTTATCACTTACGTATATAATTTTTGAAAGCTCATCTTGGCTTTCTTTTCTATGTTCTTTTATACACTTAATTATTAATTCTTTATCAGCTTGACTAAAAGTTGTGTCTTTTAATATTTCTAGTGCTATTATAGCACTTCCTTCATGATGGTCTATCCCTTCATTATATTGAAGTACTCTTCCTATATCATGTAATAATGCTATTGAATATATTATCTCTTTATTATAATTTAACCCTTTTTCTAATACATCTATATAAGCAATTCTCGCTACATCTAAAAAATGTTCGAGAGTATGATTACAAAATTCTCTTTCTTTTTCTAATTCATTAAGCTCATCTAATAATTCTTTATACTTTGTATGATTTAGAATTTTATTGACATTTTCCAAAATTCTACCTCCTACTTTAGTAAACTTAATACTTCTCTTCTTAACTCATAATCTTCTTTAAAGGAGCCTCTATATGTAGTAGTAACAGTTTTTGTTCCTGGCTTTTTTACTCCTCTCATAGTCATGCACATATGTTCAGCTTCAATTACAACCATAACTCCTTCTGCATCTAAATATTTCATTATAGCATCAGCAATTTCAGTAGTTAATCTTTCTTGTAATTGTGGTCTCTTTGCATAAACTTCAACACATCTTGCAAGCTTTGAAAGGCCTGCAACTTTTCCCTTTGGAATATAAGCAATATGAGCTTTTCCATAGAAAGGAACAAGATGATGCTCACACATTGAATAAAAAGTAATATCTTTTTCTAATACTAAGTCATTACCTTCAACAGTAAAAGCTTTGGATAATTCTTCTTTTACTTCCTTGCCTATACCTGAAAATATTTCTTCATACATTCTAGCTATTCTATCAGGAGTATCTAAAAGCCCCTCTCTCTCTGTATCTTCTCCTATTCCCTCTAATATCAGTTTTACTCCTTGTAATATCTTTTCTTTATCTATCATTAATGCCCCTCCTAATTTTCTATTTTCAATTCGTATTTTTCTCTAATCTTTATTGTAACTTTATTTTCCTTTAAAATTTTATTATTAATTTTACTTATTCCCATTATGCCTAGTAAGCTATTTGTTATAAATATTTCATCCGATTCCATAACTTCATCTAAAGTTATTTCTTTTTCATATACCTCATAATTATTAATTATGAAATCTCTAACTATTCCTGGTAAAAGTCCACTCCTTACGTTAGGTGTGTACACTATATTGTCTTTTACTATAAAAATATTAGAAGTACTTCCTTCAGAAATATATCCTTTTTCGTTTAAAAATAGAACCTCATCATATCCCTCTTTTAAAGCAGATTCTCTCTCTAAAATATTATCTAAATAATTTATAGATTTTATATAAGTTATTTTAGATGTAGAATTTCTAATAATATTTGAAGTTTTTAATGAAAAGCCTCTTATATAGTCCCCACTTTTATATAACACTTCTCTAGGCTCTAATATTATATTTTTTTCAGTTACAACTATTTTTAATGCACAATTTTGTATATTTATTTCTTTTATTATGCTCATTATATAATTTTCTTCTAAAGGTTCTCCTATTTTTAAAATCTTAATACCATTATTTAACCTATTTATATGCTCTTTTAAAAATATAGGGGTCTTTTTTATAAGTATAGTCTCAAAAACTCCTCTTCCAAAAAAGAACCCACTATCTATATAAGCTTTATCATTTTTATAAATTAAATTTCTCATTATAATACCCTCATTAATGCTTTTGCTTTATCTAGTGTCTCATTATACTCATCTTCCTCTATGGAATCGTAGGTTATTCCTCCTCCTACTCCAAAGTAAGCTTTATTATCTTTTTTTATAATAGTTCTTATGGCTATATTAAAATCTGCATTACCTCTAAAATCAAAATATCCTATAGAACCTGTATAAAAATTTCTTTTAACCTTTTCTAACTCTTCAATTATTTCCATAGCTCTAATTTTAGGAGTTCCTGTTATAGAACCTCCTGGAAAACATTCTTTTATGCACTTTACTGCTGATACATTATCTTTTAATTCTCCCTCTACAGTAGAAACTAAATGAAATACAGTTGCATATGTTTCAAGCTTAAATAATTCTGTTACCTTTACTGAATGTGGCTTACAAACCTTACTTAAATCATTTCTTTCAAGATCTACCACCATTAATAGCTCTGCTTTATCTTTTTCACTATTCATAAGCTCTAAACTATTTCTAAGATCCTCTTCTTTATTACTTCCTCTAGGTCTTGTACCTTTTATTGGTCTTGTAACTACCTTCCCTTTATTTATTTCCATAAATCTCTCTGGGGAAGAGCTTATTACTTGAAAATCTTCAAAATTCATATAAGCTGCAAAAGGAGCCTTGTTTATAGTTCTTAGCTTCTTATATATTTCAAAAGAACCCTCTTTGTTTTCTGTGTAAAATCTCTGAGTTAAATTAGCTATATACACATCACCACTTATAATATAATTTTTTAATTTAGTAATAGCTTTTTTATATTCCTCTTTTTCAAAGTTAGATATAAAAATTTTATTGCTTTCCTCAAAGGTTTCTTCTATTATTTCCCGGGCAAACTTTATCTTTTCTTCTATTAAATCAATTTCTTTATCCCAGTTATTATCACTAATTGATGTTATATATTGTTTATTTTTATCTAAATCAAAAATTATTATATTTTTATAAAATATAAACTTCATATCGCTTATATTAAAATCTTCACTACTCGTATTAGGAAGATTTTCTATAATTCTTCCTGTATCATATGAAATATATCCTATTGCACCTGATATAAATGGAATATTATCATAATTCTTAGAATTACATTTATACTTATCTAAAAGCTCATCTAAAACATTAAATGGGTCTCCACTAACCGATTTTTTATTTATAAAAGTTTCTTTTCCTTTGGATTCAAAAATTAGAAATGGATTTATACCTATAAATGAAAATTTAGATAAAACTTTATCTTCTTTAGATGAATCTAATAATACTGTATTAACCTCATCTTTGAAAATATTATATACCTCAAGAGGATTAAAACTTATTTTTACTTCTCTTACTTTAATCATCTATACCCCCTTAAAGCTCTTGCTATATCTATAAAATTTTTTATTATTTTATGACCTTCCTCTGTCATTTCTGCCTCAGGATGAAATTGTACGCCGTATATAGGATATTCTTTATGCTTTACTCCCATTATTACTCTATCTTCTGTATAGCAAGTTACTTCTAAATCCTTACTAATATCTCTATCATCTATTATTAATGAATGATATCTTGTAACTCTTAATGGATTTTTTACATCTTTAAATATATCTTTATTTGAATGTTTAATATAGCTTATTTTTCCATGAACTGGTTCTTTCCCTTTAATTACTGAACTTGAAAAGTAGTGTCCTATACATTGATGTCCTAAACATATTCCAAGAATAGGCTTAACTCCTTTAAAGCTATGTATAATATCTAATGATATTCCTGCATCTTTTGGAGCTTTAGGGCCTGGAGATATTATTATTCCATCTATATCTAAGGACTTTATTTCTTCTATTGTCATTTTATCATTTCTATATATTAAAACCTCTTCACCTAGCTCTTCTATATATCTAACTAAATTAAACACAAAAGAATCATAATTATCTATCATTAAAAGCATAAATCTCCTCCATGTTTTGTGTTAAAAGTCATGTCATTGTGTTAAAATATTTTTAATGAATAAATTATATCATAATAATATAAAAGTTTGAAATTTAAACTTCTATATTATATTTATTGAAAGGAGCACTATATGTTTAAATGTGATTTACATATTCACTCTATTTGCTCTGATGGTAGATTTACTCCGAGAGATATAGTAAAGATGGCAAAAGATAAGAATTTAGACTATGTTTCATTAACGGATCACGATACATTAACTGGAATAGAGGAAGCTTTAAATGAAGCTAATAAACTTGGTATTAATTTTATCCCAGGTATTGAGCTATCAACAGAACACAATGGAGAATCAATTCATGTTTTAGGTTTTTTTAATAAAAGTACTTATAACAATCCTGAATTAAATAATATATTAAATGAATTTAAAGAAAAAAGAATTAGTAGAGCTTATAAAATTGTAGATAATCTTAAAAAATATCATAATATTGAAATTGATATAGATAAAGTTTTATCTAATGGAAAAGATACTATAGCTAGACCTCACATAGCTAAAGCTATAATAGATGCTGGATATCCTTATGATCATGAATATATTTTTAATAACTTTATAGGAAATAATTGTCCTGCTTATATTCCATCTACAAAACTTTCTACAAAGGAAGGTATTGAGTTGTTAAAAAAATACAATGCTTTAACTTTTTTAGCTCATCCACTACATGTTAGAAAAACGCCAATTGAAGATTTATTAAAGCTTGGGTTTGATGGCTTAGAAGCTATTTATTTTAGAAACACTAAAGCCCATACAAAAAGATTTTTAAAATTAGCTAAAGAAAAGAATTTATTTATTTCATGTGGTTCTGATTGTCATGGTATTCCTAATGATAAAAGTCATGGAAATGTTGGAGATGTGCATATCCCTCAAGAAGATTGGATACTTTCAATGTTAGATTGGTTAAAACTACAGGCTTAATTGCCTGTAGTTTCATTTTTTTTATTAGTGTAGTAATAAAACACAATGCTTATTAAAAGAACTGATATGCCACCTAAAATAATTATTATATAAGCCTCAATGTTTTGAAGTAAAACCCCAGAAATCAAATAAGAAAAAGGAACAACTATTTTCACTATACTTATTGTAATACTCATAGATCTAGCTCTATACTCCTCATCAATCTTAGTTTGCATATTATATGAAAATGGAATATCAACTAAAGATATACATACTCCCATAAAAATCATTACAATTGAATAATAAATAATATATATATTTGTATTATTTATGTTGTCTTCAAATAATAAAGGTATTGATAACAATATTATATTTATAGACATTAATATTCCCACTATAGAAAATATACTATTTATCTTATATCTTGATATTACATTTTTAACCACAAATGCTCCTACTATCATTCCTACAGGAATTGAACCTTGAATTATCCCAAAACCTTTTGATGATAACTCTAATATATTATTTAATATAATTGGCATAGGAATAGTAACTGAGAAAGATATAAAGAAGTTAAATATTATAAATATTATCAGCATATTGATAATATACTTTTGAGTTATTAAATACTTAAATCCCTCTTTTATATCTTTTATATAATTTATTTTATTCTTATCAATAAATATATCTTTCTCTTGGTTTTTAGAATATTTAAAATCAATAAATACTTCTAGAAATGCTGAAAATATAAATGATATTGAATTGAATAATATAAAGCTTTTTATATTAAAGGCGGAGAAAATTATTCCACCTATAATAGGGCCTAGTATAGATGATGTTGAGTCTATTATTCTACTTCCAGAATTAATATTAACTATTTTTTCTCTAGATACAATATTAGGTATAGATGCTCCTATACTGATATCAAATATTATATTTATACTTGTTATAACAAAAGTACTTAAATAAATTACCCCTATACTTAACCCCTTTAAAATACTAATTAAATATATACTAAATAGAAACAATCCATTTAATAAATCAGCTATAACAACTAACTTTTTCCTATCATATTTATCAGCAATTACTCCTGCAATTGGATTTAATATAATTACAGGTAATATACTTAAAATCAATGTAGTCGAAAAACTAAGACTAGATCCAGTTATCTTTAATACATATAAACTCATTGCAAAAGTATATATAGATGTCCCGAATATTGATATAAATCGTCCTATATAGAATAAAATTATATTTTTATACTCCTTATTTTTTAAATAAATCATTTAATCACCTCTACCTAAATTCTATAATATAGTCTCTACAAAACATCAATACTAAATAAAGTCTTTTTTTCATGAATATAATAAAAAAGGTAGGGTTAACCCTACCTTTTGCCAAAAAATAAATAGCTATATACTTCTTCATTATCTGAAAAATAGTCTTCATATACACTAGGCTTATTCAAATAATTTGATTTTATATCTGATATCATATTAAAGTTATTTTCTTTTAATTTGCTTTTAATGTAATTAATATTAAAATTCTTTCTATTTTCTTCTTTAATAGAATTAGTTAAAGAGAACTTTTTAAATAAAATATATGATAAGAAAACATAGGAATCTTCTTTTAAATATTTTAATATGTCTTTAATAGAAAAATCATTTTTATCAAACCAGTAGTTGCTACTACCTGCACAATCTAAAAGCAAATCAACAGATTCTCTTTTTATTGGAATAAATTTAAAATCTGTACAAATAAACATTATATTCTTTTTTACATTGCTTTTTTCAATTAAGTTTTTTAAATAAATGTGTTTTTGAATATCATTATCTATAGCTATATATAAACTGCTACTATCTAAATTATCATATAAGTTTCTTAAAAGAAATCCTAGTCCACTACCTATTTCTAAAATTACTTTATCTTTGAAATCAATATCACATAACTTGTTATATGTCCAATTCAAGTCTTTTCTAATATTTAAAATATGATTTTCATCTGTTTCTTTTATATAATTTTCGATAACATTTTTACATTTTTCACTATCTTTATTTATTAAATTCTCTTGTACAATTAATATTCCAGAATTTATTTTATATCTTTTTCCACATAAGCATCTTAAGCTTCCATCTAATATTTGATTGTTTTTTATATTTGCTTCTTCTAAATCTAGCTTCCCTCCACAATCAATACACTGTAATAAATCTAATTTTTTTATATCAACTCCAATATTAAAATTACTTTTTATTTTTCTTTTATTAATTTCACTTAGCTTATCAATTAATTTGGTTTCTATTATTTTTAACTCATCTATTCTTTTACTTATTTCTTCATTCTTTAGTTTAAATATATCTTGTAAGAATCCATTTTGTTCTTCATTACTAAGTTTTCCTAGTGTTTCATAAATAAATATAGACTTTATTTCATTTAATGTAAAACCTAATGATTTTAATTCTAATATATTAGTTAAGTCATCTTGACATTTCCTATTAAATTCATATTGAGCTCCTTTTTTATATGGTACAATAAGCCCTAAATCCATATAATGTCTTGTTGTTTCTATACTTATATTATTTATCTTGCTAAATTCCCCAATTTTCATACCAATTCTCACTTTATAATATTTTATTAAATTTTAAATTATGTCTATTTAATTTTATCTTTAAATGGTATCTATTTGCAAATATTTTTAATAAATAAAATAGAGATAATATACCCTTTACTTAAAATATAATATCTCTATAACTTAATTAATTATTTGTTTTTATCTTTTAATTCATCTTTATTAACCTTATCATCTCTAAACCATTTGCATTCAGTAGTAGGATTATTTAATATACCTAATGCAACTAATATAGATAACACAGTATTAGCTATTGCTTGATACCCTTCTGGTACTACTTTAACTCCAAATGTACTTAAAATCATGGGTATTAACGCAATTATAGAAACCCATAGACCATAATTTTTAAATCTTGACCAATCGAAGTTCATGATAAATACCTCCTGTATACTATATATTTTATTCACAAAAGTGTAGTTATGTGAATAAAAAAAGTGGACATATATAAGTTTACTTATTCCGTCGCTCTGCTACAAATCAACGCAAACTTATATATGTCCACTTCCAAACTGAAGGTAAGGAAAGTATAAAATAAATCTATTTTTTAAATACAATCGCTAAAAGTCTTAAATATTCATATTTTCAAAGCTTTAAACTTTTATACTTTCCTAAATATTTTTATACTTCTTCTAAAAAGGCTTTATAGCCTCTCATAGTTTCATAAATATCTACTTTACTAGCTATTTCCCATGGAGCATGCATATTTTGAAGAGCTACTCCACAATCTATAACTTCCATATTATACTCTGCTAATATATAAGCGATTGTTCCACCGCCACCTTGGTCTACTTTACCAAGTTCAGCTGTTTGGAAAGAAACATCGCTCTTATCCATAACATTTCTAAGCCATGCCATAAATTCTGGATTTGCATCATTACATCCTGATTTACCCCTCGCTCCTGTATATTTACTAAATACAAAACCTTTTCCAAAGTATGCTGAATTTTTCTTTTCCATAACAGATGGATAATTAGGGTCATATGCAGCTGTTACGTCAGCTGATAGCATTTTAGAATTAGCTAAAGCTCTTCTTAATTTTAATCCTGAATACTCTCCTAGCCTATCCATAACCTCTGCTACTACATTTTCAAAGAATTTTGAGTGCATCCCAGTTGCACCATTACTTCCCACTTCTTCTTTATCTACTAACAAAACAACTGATGTGTATTTAGTTTGATCTAAGTCTAAAAGTGCCATTAATGAAGTATATGCACAAACTCTATCATCTTGGCCATAAGCCATAACCATACTTCTATCTAATCCATAGTCTCTTGCTCTTCCTGCTGGAACAACTTCAATTTCTGCTGATAAGAAATCTTCTTCTTCAAAATCATACTTTTCTTTTAAAAGTTTAAGTATATTTGCTTTAACAGCATCTTTTTCTTCTCCTTCTAGCGGCATATTTCCTACTAAAAGGTTTAAATCTTCACCTTCAATAACTACATTGGCTTTCTTTTGCATTTGATCTCCTGATAAGTGTATTAAAAGATCAGATATTCCTACAACTGGATCATTATTATCTTCACCTATAACTACGTCTATTTTTGTTCCATCTTTTTTAACAACTACTCCATGTAAAGCTAGAGGCAAAGTAACCCATTGATACTTTTTAACTCCACCATAATAATGAGTTTCCATCATAGCAAGATCTGAATCTTCATATAATGGATTTTGTTTTAAGTCTAATCTTGGGGAATCAACATGAGATCCTATTATCCTCATTCCTTTTTCTATAGGCTCTTGCCCTATAAGAAATAATGCTAAAGCTTTATCTTTATTATTTATAAAAACCTTATCACCAGGATTTAAGCTTTCTCCATTTTCTATAACTTCTTCTAAATCTCTATATCCAAGAGCTATTGCCATATCTATACTTGTTAAAACACACTCTCTTTCTGTTTTACATATAGACATATAATCTATATACCCATTACAGAAATCAAATAACTCTTCTTTTTTATCCTCCATATACTTTAACCAAGGATTTTTTTTATCTTCTTTTTTGCCCATAATTAGCCCTCCTAAATTTATTTATCATAAAATATTATAGATTTAATTATGTAAATTATTACTCTACTATTTTATCCATTCTACTTTCTATTATGTCTACAGGTGTTACATCTGACATAAGTGAGTGTCTATAATTTACAGCTGCAGCTTCTATTATTACTGCAATATTTCTTCCTGGTCTTACTGGTACTCTAAGTCTTTTTACTTTAACCCCTAAAATATCTTGACGTTCATCATTTAACCCCAATCTATCGTAATCTCCATCATCCTTCCAATGTTCAAAGTGCATTAGTAATTTTATATCTTTTTCTTGAAGTACAGAGCTTAAACCGTATAATGATGCTACATCTATTATTCCAATCCCCCTAACTTCAAGCATACCTATAGTTATTCTCGGAGACGTACCTATAAGCTCTCCATCTATTTCCTTTATATCTACCGCATCATCAGTTACTAATCTATGTCCTCTTTTTATAAGTTCAAGAGCAGTTTCACTCTTTCCTATACCGCTTTCACCTGTTATTAAAATACCTATACCATACACATCTACTAACACTCCATGAAGTCTAGTTTCTGGAGCTAATTCTCCCGCAAGGTATATAGTTAATTTACTCATAAATTTAGTTGTTACTAATTTAGTTCTTATCAACCAGACCTTATTTTTTTGAGCTGATTTAAGTAGTTCTTCTTGTGGCTCTAAATCTCTTGTTATCATTAAGCATTTTAAATTAAAACTAAAATATTTATCTATTCTTTTTTTACGTAATTCAATCCCCATAGCTTCTAGAAAGCTCCATTCTGCTTTACCTATTACCTGTATTCTCTCTGGGGCAAAATAGTTGTAAAATCCCGATAGCTGCAAACCTGGCCTATTTATATCATTAACAAAGATCTCTACATTTTTTTCACCTTCTACCAATACTTCCATATCAAAATCTTTTATTAATTTTTCAACTGTAACTGACAATTTTATCACCCTTCAATTAATTTCTTTTTTTCGGTTCTACTGTTTCTAATTGAGCTCTAAAGTTACTTTTTACACTATCTATATATCTTCTTCTTAAAATTTGTTGTTCTTCCTTTTCTGAGTCATTTAATCCTTCTTCTTTGCTTTTCTTATAAAGCTCATTAATTCTTTTAATTACATCATCCATTTTCATGTTTTGATAGTCCATCTTTAGTTCTCCTTTTCATTATTTAAATTTAAGTCTTTATTATATTTTAACCTCTATTTTAGTCAATATCAACTTATATAATTTCGACAAATGATAATATTTACATTTTTTATGAAAATATTTACTTCTCTATTTTTTGTAATTTATTACTTAATACGTCATATAATATAAGATTTTTCAGTAAAATTATATATAAATTTGTTGTTATTTGTTTTATGAATTCATTTTACATTATTATACTTTTTGGTATAATATTGTTATAACGAGATGTAATTTGTAAATAGATGGAGGTGCTACTAAATGATAAAGAAATGTAGAAGACAAATACTAATTAAGAAAGCTATACTTAACTTCTTACTAAGATATCTTTCTCCAAGTAATAGACTGATAATTTATCTTTCACAAGACTTGGACAAGCTTATCAGTAAATCACAAAAAAATATATATAAAAAGTATATTAGAAAATATTTTGGTAGCAACACTTTAAAAAAGGTTGCTTAAATATTTTACTAAATATTTAATATGTATTGTAATAACTACTTTATTTTATTTTATAAATTATTCAAATACTAATTTCTTATAAAAATAAAAAATATAAAAACTTTTTAAATTTATTTTAAAAAGTTTTTATATTTTTAAACAAAAAACACCTCATTACTGAGGTATTAATATCAAATATGTCCCAACATGCCATTCACTTAAATATTCATACCTGCTTCTCGCAGGTGGGTTAAACTCACCAATCCTCTGCCTTCTCCTGCCACTTAAAGTGAATTACTGAAGCCTGACATCGTCAAGGATGTTGTAAATCCCGTATATTCAATGTAGGTTGAATATTTTAAGCTTAGCGTACATCTCAGGATTTATTATGATTTAATTATAGCATAAATTATATCATATTCAATAGAAATTTTTACACATAGATATATATCTTAGCAAACAAATTCTTTTGCTACATCTTCTATAGATATGTCACTATCTTCTTCTGTGAATAATGCCATGAATTTAAGTCCTTCAAAATTTGATGGATCCATTTGAAAAGCCATCACCTCTCCTAATATTTCTAACTCTTCTACTATCTCTTCTATAATGTCTACCACTTCATCATTTCCATATTCATAAAGATATGGAAGAAAGTATTCAGTGTACCATTCACTGCTTTCTTCTTCATAATCACTTTCCTCATTTGAGTAGCTTCTAGCAGCATTTAAAACATCTTCATCAAACTCAAACAGAAATTTTACTAAAAACATTTCCTCTTCATTTTTTAGCTCTTCAATGTCTGACAATAAGTTTTCATCTAACATACTTATAATTTTATCAATTTTCATAATTTACCTCCTGAGATTAATATAATAATTTTCTATATTCTTTTTTTACAGCTAAAAATTCCTTATCATCTTCTACTAAATTTAATTCCTCTTTTCCATCTACTTCATCTACTCTAAATACATATACATCTTCAGAATTAACATCATCTATTGGAGCTAAAAGTAAATATTCTGTTTCCTCTAAATAAATCTTAGCTATTGCTTCAAATTCAACTTTATTTCCCTCTTCATCTAGGAATGTCATTATTTGCTTCTCTTCCTCATTTATGTTTAAATCTTTTTTATCCATTTTTATTCTCCTTTGAATTAAGTTATTCTCTAATATTTTATATTCAAAAAATCTTTTTTACCACTATTTTTTTATATTTTTTTATTTTTATCTTCTTATTTGTCTTAGTCATATTTTGTAACTATATGATTATTTTTTTCATATTATGAATTAATAATAATTTCAGAGGATAAATTTATGTTAGAAACAATACTATTAGTTTTATCTGTATCTATAGATTCATTCCTGGCAAGTATTGCATATGGAACTAATAAAATAAAAATTCCTCTAACATCTGCTCTTATAATAGATATAATATCAGCAAGTATGTTAGGGGTTTCTCTTGTAATTGGGGGATTTATACAAAATTATATTTCTATTAATGTTGCAAAAATAGCAAGTTTCCTTATACTTTTTGCTTTAGGCATATATAGACTTTTTGAAAGTCTACTTAAATCATATATAAAAAAAAATTCAAACAAACCTTCTCCTTTAACCTTCAAATTATTTGATTTCAATTTTGTTCTTCAAGTATATGCTGATGAAACAAAAGCAGATTTTGATAAATCCAAAATACTTACTTCTAAAGAAGCTTTTTATCTGGCTTTTGCTCTTTCTTTAGATAGTCTAGCAGTTGGATTTGGTAGTAGCCTTATTTCTATTAATTATATTCAAGTTTTTATTGTTGCTCTTTTCATAGGAATTATAGCAATACTCCTCGGATCATTTATGGGAAGAAAATTTGTTGAAAGTACAAATCTAAACCTTTCATGGCTATCAGGTACAATGCTTATTATTTTTGCTTTTTTAAGAGTATTTTAAAAGCTGCTAGAAATATCCTAGCAGCTCTTTTAAAATTTATTTTTCTTTTACTTCTTTTTTCTTTTTCCTTAATACCATAAATGCACCTGCACCTACTATAATTAAGGCAACTATTAAACCGTACATAGGATTGTTTCCGCCTGTGCTTGGTAATGTAATTCCTCCCTTTCCTGAAGTGTTTCCTCCACTTCCTGAAGTATTTCCTCCATTTGCTGAATCTTCAGCTTTTACAGTTATTTCAACAGTAGCTTTAAAGTTACCATCCTTAGTTGTAACTGTTATTATAGCTTTTCCTTTTCCTATTGCTGTTACTTTTCCATTTGCATCAACCTTTGCTACTCTTTCATCGCTTGATGACCAAGTAACTTCTTTATTTGTTGCATCTGCTGGTGTAATTGTAGCCTTTAATTCTAATGTTTCATTTACTTTAAGTTCTGCTGAAGTTTTGTCTAGGCTTACTCCTGTTACTTTTATTACTGGCAATTCACTTTCTTTTACAGTTATTTCAGCTGTAGCTTTAAAATTACCATCTTTAGTTGTAACAGTTATTGTAGCTTTTCCTGCTCCTACAGCTACTACCTTTCCATTTTCATCAACCTTTGCAACCTTTTCATCACTTGATGTCCAAGTAACTTCTTTATTTGTTGCATCTGCTGGTGTAATTGTAGCTTTTAATTCTAATGTTTCATTTACTTTAAGTTCTGCTGAAGTTTTGTCTAGGCTTACTCCTGTTACTTTTACTACTGGTATTTCTTTTGCTTTTACAGTTATTTCAGATGTAGCTTTAAAGTTACCATCTCTAGTTGTAACAGTTATTGTAGCTTTTCCTTCTCCTATTGCTGTTACTTTTCCATTTTCATCAACCTTTGCAACCTTTCCATCACTTGATGCCCAAGTAACTTCTTTATTTGTTGCATCTAATGGTGTAATTGTAGCCTTTAATTCTAATGTTTCATTTACTTTAAGTTCTGCTGAAGTTTTATCTAAACTTACTCCTGTTACTTTTACCACTGGCACTTCTTTTGCTTTTACAGTTATTTCAGATGTAGCTTTAAAGTTACCATCTCTAGTTGTAACAGTTATTGTAGCTTTTCCTTCTCCTATTGCTGTTACTTTTCCATTTTCATCAACCTTTGCTACCTTTTCATCGCTTGATGCCCAAGTAACTTCTTTATTTGTTGCATCTTCTGGTGTAATTGTAGCCTTTAATTCTAATGTTTCATTTACTTCAAGTTCTGCTGAAGTTTTATCTAAACTTACTCCTGTTACTTTATTGCTAGATAGATTTTCAATTTCAGCTGAATCTCTAACTCTTAATCTGTGTCCTTCAGGATCTTCTGAAGCAAGTCCTATAGCTGATACTTTATCTCCTACATTGATTCTAGTTTTCCATTCATCAGCTACTCCAGGATTTTTACTACTTCCAATGTATCCTTCAACATATACTCTTGATTCTCCAGTTCCATCATTTACAAATATATTTTGTCCATCAATTCTAGTTACTTTTCCTTCTACTTTTACTAAAAGTCCCTCTTTTTCTTCCAACATACTATCTTTAGTTGAAAGTTTAGTAGGCTCTACTAAGTTAATATTTTCATCAATAATTTGTAATCCTAAGCTTTCATTTTTAAGAGCAACTTGTGCATCTCCCAAATATGATGAAACTTTTCCTTTAATTCTTACTTTTTGACCTAATTTTACTGATGTAGTTGAAACTCCAAATACAGTTAATCCAGCAGTATCATCTTGAACATAAATAACATCAAAGAATGAATTTCCTGGTGCTGCAACATTTGAAGCTGCTGTTACATATCCTTCAACAACTACAGTTTCTCCAAATCTATCTGGAGTATTATCTTTATTTTCATCTATTCTAACACTTGATATCTTGCTTACAGGAATTTCTGGAGCTGCTGCCAATTCCTTGATAACTTTCTCAGTTATTTGATAATTTGAATAATCTAAACCATCCATTTCAAAATTTGAGAAGAATGTCGCTCCTGAAACTACTACTTTAGCTCCACTACTTAATGTTTCAACAGCTAAACCAACAACCTCACCTTTATTTACAGCTGTATTATCTCCTTGTTTGTCAGCATCATTTCCATAAGTAGTACTATGACCTTTTACTAAAACGTCTATATTGGAAGCATCTTTTGGCATAACAAGAGTTGATCCACTATAGAAACTATATTTCTTAGTTGTATCAATTCCATTTAGCCAACTGCTTTCTGTATTATAGTCGTTAAAGTATAATCTAAAGTTTTGACCACCATTTTCTACATCATCAGTAGCTTGGTCATCATTAAATCTTATTTTTGCACCTATCGCTTTAAGAACTGAATTACCTTGTTCTGCATTCCCATATTCACCTGTTGCATCACCGTAATCAGCCTTAGAAGTTATTGCTATATTTCCACCTTTTTCAATAAATCTAGCTATTGCAGCTAATTCATCAGAAGTATATTTTTGAGGTGATAATCCACTAGAAGTAACTGCTTTACTTTGAGGGTCTGATAGTATTAATAAAGATGCACCTTTTAAAACTTCATCTGTTATAGGCTCTTTATTTATAACCGCTTTAACATTGTTTTGTGCCATTAAAGCTGTTAAAGTTGTAATCTTTCCTGAGTAGTCTCCAGAAACATATTGATTTTGATGTGCACCATCTATTACAACCTTAGAAACTTCATTTGCTCCTAAAACTGAAACCTCCTTAGCTCCCTTAAACTCTCTTTCAACTCCATTTACAGTAGCAGTAACTTTTACTTGGAAAGAATAATCTCCTGCTTTATCAAATTTATATGGTAACTTTGCTACAGCTGTTGATCCAGAAGCTATAGATTCAATAATCTCTGTCTTTATTGCTTCAGTTCCATTATTTAAATAGTATTCTACTTTAACATTATTTATAGCAACTGCTTCATTGTTATATATAGTAGTTCCTATATTAAATTCTTCTCCAGCAACTATTACTTCTGTATCAGAATCTACTGTAGAAATTCCAACATTTTCCCTATCTCCAGCCCAAATTGCTGAAGTTACAGCTATATCTCTATCAGACTGGTCTACTCTTACATAGTAATATGAACTAACTGATTTATCTAAAGTAAATGACCATTCTTTAGTTGTAGAGTTTACGTTATCAATAGACTTAACAACTTTACCTCCATCTCCAATTATGGATATTTTCTTAATGGTATCTCCTGAATCCATATCCTCAACATTTACTTTAAAATCTAATGAATCTGTCTTTCCTAATATAGATCCCATTGTATTTCCATTAATTTCATAAGATATTTTTAAATTTTCATCTTCAGTTGCATAAACTCTTCTTTCTCTTATTGCTTCATAAACAGCATCTCTTGAAAGATTTGGAGCCTCTATAACTGTTCTAGCAGTATTTGCATTACCCCATCTACCTTTATGGTTATCTTGGTTGTTTGTTGGAGCAACATGCCACCCCTTATCTAATGCTCTAGTATAATATTCATATGAAGGGAAATAACCTGAGCTTCTGATAGCACCTTCACCATTTCCAACTTCTATTAATGTAACTTGTTTATCAATTTCTGCATCATAATATGCAAAATCACTAAAGTCTCCGAAAGTTTTACCTGGATGATTTAATTGAGATAATGATTGTTTTTGTGTCTTTAAAGTATTGTAGTAATTTTTCAAATCCATTTTGCTATTTGTTCTTGTTTCAAATCCCGGTGTATTAAATGTATTCATATGCCCATATCCACCAGTTGATCCAGACCAAGTCATTTCATACCCATAAATAGCTACAAAATTTCCATCTTTATTATATTTGTCTGCTGCACTTAATCCTTTTTTCCAAGCTTCACTCTTTGATCCATCACTTATATTAGCTAATTTATCATTATCAAACCAGTTTGAGTGATCTGTTACAGCTAAAAAGTCTACTTTTGCATTATTTTCAGCATATTTATATGCTTCATCTATAGTTCCAGTACCATCTGAAATGTTTGTATGAGAGTGAAGTTGTCCAAAATATAAATTCTTCTTTTGCTCTCCAATTGTAAATTTCCACTCTTGTTCAGTTAAATTGCCTAATGTATCCTTAACTTGAACTAAAACAGTATGAGCACCATCAGATAAATCCTTATCAACTAAATATTTTATAGTATTTCCTTCCTTAACTATGTTACCGCTTACAATTTGACCATCAATTGATAATTTAACTGAAGTCATATCTACGCCTGTTTCATCTTGGAAAGTAGCACTAATCTCTGGTCTTCTTAAATCACCTATATTTTGTCCACTTGCAGGTTTTAAATTACTAACCGTTGGTCCTACTTTGTCAACACCCTTAGTTACAGTAACTTTACATGTTGCTTTTATATTAGGTCTTACTGTTGATTTAACTTCTACAGTTGTTTGTCCCTCTTTAACAGCTGTAACCTTTCCATTAGAGTCTACTGCTGCTATTTCTGGATTTAGGCTTGTATATTCTACAGCCTTTTCTGTTGTATTTTCAGGGATATACGCAATTGTTAATCCTTTATTTCCCCCAACTTCCAAAGATATACTTTCATCAATGCTTAATCCAGTTAATGCAATTTGTTCTACAGTACCATCGTTGTGTACTATAGTAAAATTATCTATGTTAATTCTTTTATCTTTTGTGCCAATAACATTAATTTTAAATCTAACATTACCTGCTTCATTAATGGCAAACTTTTCTTCTTTTAAATCTTTTGTTATAGAATTTGATGATCCAACATCTACCCAACTTACTCCAGAATCAATAGATTTTTGAATTTTTAAAGTAGCTCCAGAATCATTCCCATAATATGCATGTGATAAAATTATCTCTTTTACATTAGTAACATCAAAATTCATAGCTATGAAACCTTCTGATCTTACCCTTGCAGCTATAGAATCTATTCTCTTGTCAGCCTCTTGCTTTCCTTCCATTGCATTACTAAACTTCCAAGAACCAGTTTCTAATTCGACATCTGCTTCCGTATAATTTCCTTTTTTAAGCTTCTCAAAATTTTCAATGACTACATTTTTATTTAACTCTTCAGCCTTAGCTACTAATGTTGTAAAATTAGTAAAGAAATTGGATACAACCATTGTAAAGGTTAACACAAAACTCAGCAATCTAAGTTTCTTTTTATATTTCACTTTATTATCTCCCCTTTTTATTGTTTTTAATACATTTTCCCAAACTTTGTTTCTGATATTGATTGTACTTAGTTTTCCTAATTACATCCCTCCTCAGTTTATGCTCCCTAATCTATTCTTATTTAAATTTGAGATGATATTATGCTACCTAATTAATTATCTTATACTAGAATTTAGAAGCGCTTCATCTCACTTTAAATAATTTTAAGTAAGCACTTAGTATAAGTTTTTTATTATGTCTTCTGTTAATTAGGTCAAACTCAAAATGCGGATTTTAAATAAAGTTTTTTCTATACCTTTCTATAGAATCCCCCCTTGTCTTTCACTTATTTAATTTTATCACTTAGTAAACGTTTTTTTAGTCGAATAGATTGTTATTAAATATTTTTTTTATTCCATATTTCAGCAAAATAAATTTAATTAACTTAATTTTCCATATTTTAAATAACAATTTCTTATATTTTTTTATTTAATGATACTATATATTAAATTTTTAACATTATGTTAATTAAATTAGTCACATTATTTTAAGTAAAGTCTTATGTAAAAATATTAAATAAATTAAAAAAATGGATTATGCTTTATTTAAAACATAATCCATTTGCTTTTATTAATTACTATTTATATTTTTACTTTACAAGCTTTGATTTTTTGTTAAATATGAAATACACTCCTGCGCATAATAATATTAATCCAAATATTAAAGCATTTATAGGATTATTTCCTCCTGTAGCTGGTAAAGTTATTCCTTTTCCATTAGTAGATTTTTCTGCAATTATAAACTTACTAAAATGTGATGTTTTAAATGTTACTTCATTTCCATTTATAGTTGTTTCTAATTGTCCAAATGTCTTAGTTTCTTCATTATAATAGAATACAGCTAAGTTATCTTTATTTAATCCTTTTAAGTCCTCATCTGTTAATTTTAATGTTATAGTTGCAACTCCATCTTTAAAGTTGTGAATCTTAACTATTTCATTACCTGTCTTAACATATAAGTTAAATTCAAATACTTTTTTAACTCCCTTTATCCTTGAAGTAATAGATGAATCTTCTTTAATATTCATTTCAAAAATAATACTTGAACCTTCTTTTAATAAATCTTTATCTATTATACTAAATGGTAATAATATAATATGCTCACTATTCTTAATTTCTAAAGATCCATTTCCAGTTTTAATAGCTCCTATATCCTTTACTTCAAGTTTTAATTCATTTGATGGATTCTTTATAACTATTTCATTTTTGCCATTAGGATTTTCTACTTTTTCAACTACATTTTCTATAGGATTAGTATTTCCACTATTCTCCTTATCACTATTTACAGTGATTTCACATATAGCCTTAAAGTTTTCTTCTCTAGTTGTAACAGTTATTATTGCTTTTCCTGCTCCTACTGCTGTTATCTTTCCATTTTCATCAACCTTTGCTACTTTTTCATCGCTTGTTTTCCATGTAACATCTTTATTAGTTGCATCTGCTGGTGAAATTGTTGCCTTTAATTCTAAATTTTCATTTATATTTAATTCTGCTGAAGTTTTATCTAAGCTTACTCCTGTCACTTTTACTACAGGTACTTCTTTGTCTTTTACAATTATTTCAGCTACTGCTTTAAAGTTTCCATCTTTAGTTGTAACTGTTATTGTAGCTTTTCCTGGTGCAACTGCTACTACCTTTCCATTTTCATCAACTCTCGCTACTTTTTCATCACTTGTTGTCCAAGTAACATCTTTATTTGTTGCATCTGCTGGTGAAATTGTTGCTTTTAATTCTAAACTTTCATTTATCTTTAATTCTGCTGAAGTTTTATCTAAGCTTACTCCTGTCACTTTTACATCTTCTGGTTTTTCTTCATCTGGATTTGCTGTACAATTAATTTTCATTGTAATAGTCTTAGTTGCTTGTCCAGCTCTTCCATCATCAGTGTACCAAGGTAAATCAATAGTTTCCTGTGTAGGCTCTATATGAAGTTTGAATTCATTAATTCCAGATTTTAATTTAATGCCTTCTACATATACATTGCCATATTGGTCCATGGCATTTGGATATAATGTATTTATATCCTTATCATTTATTGTAAATGCAACCCCATATGGAACTTGAGCCTTTAAAGTAAATTCCTTTTCATTAGTTTCATATTCAATATTATCTCCATAAGAAATTCTTGGCATAGAAACCATCATTGGCATATCACCCCAACGAAGTACATAATCATCAACAACCATTGCATTTCCACCTTGGTTCTTAACAGTTAACTTCATATTGGTATCTGTCGAACTATATGCCCAATTTCCATAATCATCTGTATCATTTGCAAGACGCGTGTGGCTTGTAAAGGCTTCTGTGCCCCATGATCCCCTAGTATATTTATATTGAATACTCTTACCTGCCATCATCTTAAATTTATATTCTACTATATCTCTAGATGTTGCTCCACTAGGTACAGTAAGTCTTCCACCTGCAGCATTCCATCCATTTAAATCACCAGCTATAAAAATATCATCAGTTGCTGGTGTATAATTTGGAATATGAAGTCTTAATGTTACATCTACCATAACCAATGTTGGTGTAACGCTCTTTTCTTCTGAATATGCTCTATTGTAGAACTTATCATAAGCTGCTACTTTATAAGTATAATTTTTATCATTACTTACTGTGAAATCTGCAAATTCTTTTGAACTCTTATCTACTACTGCAATTTTTATAAACTCTCCATTATCTTCCTTACGATATATATCGAATCCTTCTACATCTACTCCATCGGATGCCCATTCAAGCTTTGATCTATTAGATTCTACAATTATATCATTTAATACTGGAGCTTTTGGTGCAGTGTTATCTTCAGGATTCATAATAGCTTTCATTGATACTTCACTTGACTCTGTATAAGTATCTCCTGCATTTGTTGTAGCTTTTGCAAAATAGTTATATACTCCTGCTTCTGCTGGTTCAAAAGTTGCATAATAAACTTTTGATCCATCTTCTAAATCTGATTTATATCTCAATTTAGTGGTATTTGAATTTTCTCTTAAAGTTCCATCTTTATAATACATTAATTTAGCTTCAAAATTTGGAATATCTTTTCCTTTATATTCTTCTTTATCTGTTAATCCTGGAATATCTATATTTACGGTTATTTCTTCAGTTTTATTTCCTATTCCAATAATTAAATCTTTTACTATACTTGGTAAACTAATTGACTTAATATTAAAGGATGGTAGTGCTGTTACCGCATCACTAAATTCACTTTCGCCACCATCTTTAACTGCTGTAACATAATAATAATATCTTATTCCATCAACTACATTTTTATCAATAAATGTATTATTAACCCCTTCTCCAACTTTTTCAGCTTTTTGTCCTTCAAGATTAGTTCTATACACATTATACTTACTTGCTCCCGATACTTTCCTCCAAGTTAAAGTTACCTTTCCTTGTTCTGGAATAGCCTTAAGGTCTTGTACTTTCTCAACACTTACTATATTGTTTGTGGATACCATCATAAGTCCTGTTTGTGCTGGAATTATAATTTGAACCTTTCCGTTTTTCACTGTTGATGATATATTTCCATATAGTTCATCTTTCAATATTAAGTTATCTGGTAAAAACCCAGTTACATCAGCTTCTATAGTCTTAACTTCAGTTGACTGATTTATTACTAGCAATGCACCCTTTTCTAAATTCTTTCTTGCATATGCAATTACGTTATCATTTGCATATGCTGTTTGAATTTCACCTGTTGCAAATAAATCAAGATTTTCATTTCTTACTCTTGCTGCATTTTTATAAACATCAAATAACTCTGCATATCTACCTACACCTGAGAAATCACCATTTGATTCTAAAACTCTTTCCCATGGGAAAGTTCTTCTTGAATCTGGATCCTTAGTTCCTGTTACCCCAACTTCATCTCCATAATAAATAGTAGGCGCCCCTGCATATCCCATTTGGAATATTGCAGTTAATGCTTGTAATTTTAAGGCATTGTCTGAAGCCTCTGGTGCAATTTTTGTATTTTCTTCTTCCCATGTTGGATTATCCATTTTTGTAATATTTCTAATTGTATCATGAGAATCAACTAAATTTATCATTGCTTGCCATGCCTCTTTTGGATAATTCTCTCTAATTACTTCTAATGCATTGTTGAAATTTACTGAGTTACCACTTAGTATATAATTTTGAAGTGCTGCTCTAAACTGATAATTCATTACTGAGTCAAATTGATCTCCTAATAAGTAGTGGGTTGCAACTCCCCATTCTTCTCCTAAGATAATTGGATCATCTATTACATTTCCATTAACATCTAATCTTCCTTTTGTCGACTTAACAGCTTCTCTAAATTTTTGCCATGTACTTGTCGATACATCTGGAGCAACGTCTAATCTCCAACCTCCTGCTCCCATCCACATCCATCTTTGAGATGCTGCAAACTTCATTTTCTCCTCAGCCTCTTTATCACTTAAACCAGTTAAATCATGGCCAATAACATTATCTCTGTAATCTACATTATTCCATTCATGATTTCCTGGAATAGCTAAGCTATCCCCATTTTGTGGAGCTTTAGCATCCATTACTGGTAATGAATCGAATCCCCACCATCCCTCATAATTATAATGTTGATCTTTTTTATCTAACATATTACCATCTTTATCTCTTATTAGCCATTGATTTTCAATCTTAAACCAAGTTGTAAAACCAAAGTCTTCTGGGTAAGAATAGTTCTTTCCTGTTAAGGGGTTCTTAATACTTTCATATTCTTTTATAACTTCCTTTTCTGCTTTATCTTGAGATTTACCTGTATTTACTTTATCCCATACCTTTTTCCAATACTCATATGCACCAATTTCAGGATATTTTTCGTACCTATCAAAATATATAGAGTCATCACCAACGTGATTAAACACCCCATCAGCTATCAGCTTAATCCCATTTTCTTCAGCTGCCTTTGCAAAAGCTTGATATACTCTATCTGAGGCTGCTCTTGTTGCTTCATAATTTAACCCTGAATTAGGATCTCCATCTTTATTATATACAGGTTGTCCAAACATAGGATCTAGAGATTTATAATCAGTAGCATCATATTTATGATTAGATGCTGCCCAAGCTACAGGATTTAGATAAATTGCTGTTATACCTATAGATTTTAAGTAATCAAGTTTATCTTCTATTCCTTGAATATCTCCACCATAAAATTCATTTGTCCATATATTATCTGTTTTTGAATTTGGATAATACGGTTTATTTTCAGGTGTTGAATGTCTAGGATTTTCAGGATAATCTCTCCAGCTACCCCATACTTGTGATGAAGCTGGATCATTTTCTACTCCTCCATCATAATATTGAATTTCATATCTTTTAAGCGTTCCATCAGTTCCAATATATCCACGATATCCGTCTAATAATTTTGCTCTATTATTATCTTTATTCCCATCAAAAAATCTATCTGGGAATATTTGATATACAACTGAATCCTTCATCCAATCTGGAGTTTTATAATCTTTATCGTAAACTGTTAAGTTATATGGTAATGCACCCTCTTCTACAACAGCTCCTTGCCCTCCACTTAAGCTATCATCTCCATATTCAAGCTTAGTTTTTCCATCTACTAATATAAACTTATAACCCCATATTCCAATCCCATTAAACTCTGTTTTTGAAATTATTGATTCATAATAATCCGTTTCTCCTATTGTAGTTGCTTTTCTCATATCATAGCTTTTTGCTACTCCACTACCATCTATAAGTTCAATCTTTGCAACTTGAACATCATCTTTAGCAACTCCAATTCTTAATGTTAAATCTTCACTTTCTTCTTTTATTGCACCAAATGGTTTTTTATAGGTAATACTTCTTGAATCAAATTTAATTGCTGATTTATTTATAAGACCATCAAAATTACCTTCTGTTGCTTTATAATTATGAGTTAATTTTTTATCACCCTTATGATTAATTGTAAATACAACATCTACTGGATCTAAAGTATTTACTACTAAATTACTTCCTTTTTCATCAGCTCCATAGTTTTCACTACTCCAATCAGACCCAAAAACTACTTTAGCTTCAAATTTTCCTGCTGGTAAATTTCTTTGTAACTTATATATACTACCATCAAAATAGTAATCAACAAACATCTGTTTAGCCTTATCTGGAGCCCATTCACCTTCCCCAAAAACTTTTTGAATATCTCCAACTAACCTTGGCCATTTATCATTACTTAATTTTGGAGCATATTGTTCCAATCCATTAACTCCTAAAATATTTATTCTAGCCTGATTTAATTCTTCATTAATATAAAAATTAACTTTAGTTTTTTCAGATAAATTTATAGTAAAATTGTCTCCATTATTACTAAATCCATCCCAAGTTCCATTTTTTACAATTTTAAATTGATGCTCACCAGCTGGTAATACTGTTGAGTACTCATAAAAACCATCAACTAAATGTTTTAATTCAGTATCTGGATTATTATTTGACCATCCTTGGAATGATCCTGCTACATACCATTTATTTTTTCCACCTGGTTGATTAATGAGTTCATCTGGAGTTATTTCTCCATTTCCTGGATTCTCTTCATTTAATGTTGGTTTAACATAATATGTTGTATCATCAGAAGCCTTATAATAAACTTCTAAATTACCATTACAATCTAAGTATGCTAAATCTATTAATTTATCATCTCCATCCTTAGATACCCATCCAGCTGTTCTAATTATGATTCCTACATTTTTATTTGATTTAGTTATATTAGTAAATGATAAATTTGATGATTTACCAAAATCATTAGAATCTGTAAATAAGCCTACTTTATCTTCAGATCCATCTATTCCTCCATCTACCCAATTCCATAGATTCCATTTATCGTAATTTCCGTCAGGTCTATTATAGTTTACTTTAATATTGATTTTTGAAAAATCCTTATATAAATCTGAGTACTCAACACTTTTTTCTTTAGGATTTTCCTTATCTATAGTTCCAGCTGTAATTATGATTTCAGTTTCACCTTTAGCTAAATCATATTTTATATCTTCATTAGCTTTAGCTTCCCATTCACCTTTTTTTACAACAAGTCCAAGTTCACCTGATTTTGGTACATCAATTACTGCATATACACCTTTATCATCCTTATGTGTAAATTCAACTGAATGCCCATTCTTTTGAGGCCACCAAGACCAAATATTCCATCCATTATAATCTCCATCTTCTTTTAAAAATCTAACTTTTACCTTTTGACTTTCGGTAGTTCCTGCTTTAACTACTTTATTAGGAATAGGTATTAATGTTAGAAAAAATAGTATAACTGTAAAGATACTTAGTTTATCTTTGTGTTTAAGAATATTATTTACCCTCATAAAAATCCTCCCTTTTATTTAATTATCAAAGATTTCATTAACGGAAACGTTTCCATAAAACTCTATATTTAACTTAATAAAATTTAAAAGAAACACTTCTTAATCCAATTGTAAATGATTACTGGCATTTTTTCTATACATTTTATTTTTTTTGGATATTAATACAAAATAATAAAATATAAACTATCTATTTAAGGCTAATATAATACGAAGTTATATAATACGAAGTTATATTATACTTAGTGCTTTTTTATACAAAAAATACTTATTGACAACATTTCTCCTCGCTGCTAAAATAATATAGTTAGTATAGTTTAACTTTAAGTTTACTATTACTAAACTTTTGTGCGATTTTAGGAGGTTTCATGAGTGAAGCATTTTTGTTAGTTAAATACTTATCTGTTGGATAGAATCAAATTTTAAATTTATGGAGGGATTTTTATGAAAATTGAACAACTAGGAAGACATATTTTAGTGGAATACTATAACTGTGATAAGGATATCTTAAAAGATCATTCTATTATTGAGGAGCATATGAAAGAAGCTGCTATTGTTTCTAATGCAACAATAGTTACTAGCTGTTTCCACAAATTTAATCCCTGGGGAGTAAGCGGTGCTGTTATAATCCAGGAATCTCATCTTACAATTCATACATGGCCTGAATATGGTTATGCATCTGTAGATCTATTTACTTGTGGTGATACTGTTAACCCTTGGCTTGCTTTTAAATATCTTGAAGATGCATTAAAAGCTGATAGAAGTGAATCTACTGAAGTTGCAAGAGGTTTAGTCGACAAAGTTAAAACTTTTTCTAATGGTGCATACGATAATATTCAAGTAAAACATAAAATGGAGGTGTAGGATATGGAATTATGGTACACAGAAAATCAAACCCAAAATGTAAATTTTTCTATGAAAGTTAAAAATCACTTGTACTCACATCAAAGTCCATTTCAAAAAATAGACGTTTTAGATACTTATGAATTTGGAAGAGTACTTGTAATTGACAACTGGACAATGGTTACAGAAAAAGATGAATTTATCTACCATGAAATGATAACTCATGTAGCTATGGCTACTAATAAAAATATAAAAAATGTATTAGTTATAGGTGCTGGTGATGGTGGCACTGTTAGAGAATTAACTAGATATGAAACTATTGAAAATATAGATATGGTTGAAATAGATGAAGCTGTAGTTATAGCTTCAAAAGAACACTTACCATTTACTTCAAATAAATTAGATGATAAAAGAGTTAATTTATTTTTTGAAGATGGAATAAAATTTGTAAAGGGAAAAGAAAATTTATATGATTTAATTATAGTAGATTCAACTGATCCAATTGGACCTGGAGAAGGTTTATTTACTACAGAATTTTATAAAGATTGCTTTAATGCTTTAACATCAAAAGGAATCTTAATAAATCAATGTGAAAGCCCTTATTATCCACATAATGCAAGAGAAATGAAAAGATCCTTTAGTAAATTAAAAGGAATCTTTAATATTTGTGAAGCATATCAATATCACATGCCTACATATGCTTCTGGTCATTGGATGTTCTGCTTTGCATCTAAAGAATTACATCCTATAAAAGACTTTGATGCTAATAGTTGGAGTGCTTTAGGGTTATCAACTAAATATTATAATACTGATTTACATGTAGGTGCTTTTATGCTTCCTAACTATGTAAAAGAATTATTAAATAAATAACTAAAATAATCCATAAGGTAATATAAACCTTATGGATTATTTTAGTTATGTCTATTTATATACTAAATATATTCACCTTATAATATTCATTATACTAATATACTAATATAATCAATTATTATAAGGGGTTTTAATGTATATAAAGTCTACAAACTTACAAAATAAAAATCTTTCAATAACAGTTTATAATAATGTAGCACTTATAAATGAAACAAGAGAAGTTCTTAAAAGTAAAATAGATCCTTCTTCTTATGTTACTATTGAGTATTTTGATATAAGTAAATTTATAAACGAGACATCTGTTGTTGTTATAGGTATGAATGATATTTTAATGAACTTTAACTATCTTTGTTGTAACAGTAAAAAAAATCTTGATATATTGCCTTGCAATAGTTGTGAAAATTTAATACCTAATTCAATTTTGATTCAAGGTGATGGTATTAAGTCAAGAGAAATAACCACATATTATTTAACTGATAACATTAAGTGGTATAGTAGCTATGTAATAATCCTAGAGGAAGAAGTATTATCAATCCACTCATGGTTTAACTTAATAAATAAATCTGGTATAGACTATGACAATGTAACTTTAAAATTTGTTGCAGGAGATGTTAACTTAGATTATAAAAGTTTAGTTCTTCATGATAAATCTATTAAATCTACAGAATTGCAAAGCTACACTACTCCAATTGAAGAAATGTCTGATTATTATATTTACACAGTTCCTAATAAATATAAACTTACCAATAATACACTAAAAAGAATAAAAAATTTTTCTAGTGAAAATGTAAAGTACAATAAACTTTATGATTTCGGATACAATAATGTAAATGCTAATATTATAATTAAATTTCAAAATACAACTGATAATAATTTAGGCTTTCCTCTGCCTTCTGGTAGTATAAACACTTATACTGGTTATGACGGTAATTTTGAATTTTTAGGTGGAAGCTCTATAAAAGATATTGCTAAGGATAGGGAGGTTTCCTTTATTATTGGAAATGCCTTTGATGTTACTTCTCAAAGAAATGTAATAAACTATCAAAAATATAAAGATTATATCTTTAAAGAAGTACAATATATACTTACTAATACAAAACAAGAAGCTATTAATATAAAAATATGTGAACCAATTTTTTCTCCTTGGCAAATGGATTTTTCTACTGATAATTATGATAAAGATAAGAATGGCAACCCTTGTTTCCAAACGGTAATGCAACCTAACTCAAAAAAGGAAATATTATTTAGCTACAAATATGATATTAATCCAACGTAATTAAAAAGGATAATATGAAAATAAATTTATTTTTCATATTATCCTTTTTAATACTATTCTCTTATCTTAAATATATCTATAGATTTTTTCAAATTTTCAGAGCTTTCTTTTGCTGTATTTGAATTTATCATGGTTTTATCTGACTTGTTACTAGCTTCTACAATTTTATTACTAATACTAGTTATTCCTTTACTGCCCTCTATTGTAGCTTTAGAAACTCCATTCATTATATCTGAAATCTCCTTAATAGATAACAATAAGTCGCTTGAAATTTTATTGAATTCCTTTACAATATTATCTATTAACACTCCATCTTTTCCATATGTTTCTGTAACTGCTATCATATTAGAAAATTCTTTTTGTAAATCTTCATCCATAAAATTAATTAAGTTATTTGAACTATCTATAAGAGTATTTACCGCATTTGAAATATCCATGCCTGTTTCTTTTATTTTTATTACAGAATCCTTTGATGCTTCTGCTAGCTTTCTTATTTCTTCTGCTACAACTGCAAATCCTCTCCCGGCTTCCCCTGCTCTAGCTGCTTCTATTGATGCATTTAAAGCTAAAAGATTTGTTTGTTCAGTTATTTCTATAATAATCTCTGACAACTGGTATATCTTATTAATTACTTTTGTTTGCTCAATTGCTTTTCTTAATATATCTTTAGATTCACCTAAAATATTGTTTGTGTTTTCAAGTCCTAAGCTAACAAAACTCTTATTATCTAAAGCTCTTTTACTTATTTCACTCGCTATTTTAGAACCATCATTTGCTTTATTTGCAATTAACTCTGCTGACTTCTCTATATTTTGTATAGAATGTCCTACTTCTTGAGTTGAAGCTGACGTTTCTTCCATTACTGCTGTTATTTCTTCTGAAGTAGCAGCCATATTTTCTAATCCTGTATTTAAATCATATATATTATTGTTTATGTTTACAATTGAAACTTCTGTATTTTTAGATTCTAGTTTTACACTACTTATTAAATTACTTAAGGATTCCTGAATTGTACTTATATACTTTAATATAACACCAAGCTCATCTTTCCTATTTAAAATTTTATTATCTATTTTCCTTGAAAAATCACCTTTTGAAATTATTTCCATTTCATTTACAGCTATTTTAAGAGGTTTAACTATATTTCTTGTTATAATAGCCGCTGCTATTATTCCTATTAAAAGTACTGATATTATACTTATAATTAATAATACTATAAGTTTTTGTACAGCTTCTTGATTTTCAGTTTTTATACTTTCCGCTAAGGTATTACTATAGTTTGCTAATTTGTTTAACTGATATCTAAAGCCTTCTCCAAAATTTAATTCTATTTCCTCAAACTTCTTCTTGGCTTCAGAACCATTACCTGACATAGCTAAATCAATAATCTTTTTTTGCTCTTCTCTATATGGTTTTATCTTATCTTCTAATCCTATTATTGCTTTACTTGAATATTCATCAATATCTATATTTTTATAATTGCTAAAGTTTTTATCAAAGTTTTCTTGACTTTTTATAATTTCATCATACTCTTCTTGTTGAAAAGCTTTATTGTCAGTATTTAAAATTATTTTGTATATACTTGATTCGATACTTCTCTCTTCATTTATGCTATTACTTAGGCTTATTACTGAAGAAAAATTTTCATTATACATCTTTTGCATTCTTTCATCTGCCTTATTAATTTGGAATATTCCAATCCCACCTATAATAAGCATCATAATAGTTAGAGTTGTTGTTAATATAAATATTTTAACTCTAACTTTTAAATTTTTAACCATAGCTCCACCTCACCCATATTGTAAATTTAATACAATTTAATTATCCATTATAGCGTGTTTTTAGTCAAAATATTCTTTATATATTGTCAAAATTTTATAATAATTATCAATATATTATATAAAAATAGACATTTAGCAAAATTATCTTTATCAAACTAAATGCCCTTTATTATTTAATAATAAATTTAAAGTTCTATTTCTATTACTTTATTATTCTTAAGACTCTGCAAAACATCTATTACTCTTTGGTTACTTGATCCTCTATATCTTAAAGATATATCCCTTTTATCTATTTCAAATCTACCATCTACTATAATATCAACTAGAGATAAAATTTCTCTTCTATTATTATCTTTTATTATATCTTCGTATAAATATCCTGACCATAGCCAAATACTCTTCCCAGTTTCTTCTTTTACTCTCTTTAGTAAATTAATTAAATCTCTATCATGGATTTGATCCATAGGTTCTCCACCTAATATATTTACCCCTTTTACATTAGGATCTTTTATATATTCTATAAACTCATTTTCTACTTCTTTTGTCCACCTATTACCGTAGTTAAAATTCTGTAATTCTTTATTAAAACAACCCTCGCAATTATTAGTACATCCGCTTACAAACAAAGTTGTTCTTATGTTAGGTCCATTGCTAACATCAAATTTTCTTATTTTAGCATAATTCATTCTAGCATCCCCTTAAACCTAAAAACTAGTTTAATTTTTCCCCCTAAAATAAATAACATATTTATAAATATGCTTTTTTACTTTAGGGGGATCATTATTAATTATAAATGAAGAACTCTGTCTCCAATTTCAGCAGTTCTGCCCTTATTCCAGAAATTAGTTCCTATATATCCACAAGTTCTTCTCATTACTTGCATTTCAGTTTCATCTTTATTTCCACAAGATGGACAATGCCACTTTAAATTATCATCTAGTTTTATTTCACCTGTGTATCCGCACTTATAGCATACATCAGGCTTCGTATTTATTTCTGCATATTGAATATTATGATATATAAAGTTAATTATCTGTTCTATAGCATCTAAGTTTTTACTCATATCAGGAACTTCAATATAAGAAATACACCCACCTAAACTTATATTATGGAATTGAGATTCAAATTTTAATTTACTAAATGCATCAATTTCTTCACATACATGAACATGATAAGAATTAGTATAATATAACTTATCTGTTACATTTGGAATCATACCAAATTTACTTCTATCTAATCTACAAAATCTATATATTAAATTTTCTGCTGGTGTTCCATATAAACTAAAACCTAAGCCAGTTTCTTTTTTCCACTTTTGGCAAGCATTATTCATATGATTCATTACATCTAATGCAAACTTTTCTCCTTCTTTGGTTGTATGACTTTCTCCAAGCATAGCTTGCGCCATTTCATATATACCTACATAACCTAATGATAATGTAGAATATCCATCTTTAAGTAATTTATCAATATTCTCTTCTTTTTCTAACCTTGCTATTGCACCATGTTGCCAATGAATTGGAGATACATCTGAGGAAGTTCCAAGAAGCATATTATGTCTAGTTAAAAGTGCTTCTTTACAAAGCTCTAATCTTTGATTTAGCATATCCCAAAATAATTCCATATCTCCATCTGCTATTATTCCAATTTGAGGTAAGTTTAAACTAATTACGCCTTGGTTAAATCTACCATACCACTTATAATTACCTTCTTCATCTTTCCATGGGCTTAAATGTGATCTACATCCCATTGGTGGAAAAGTATTTCCTTCATAATTCATTCTCATAATTTTAGCTGATTGATAGTCTGGAACAAGTCTTCTTGCTGTACATTTTGCAGCTAATTTAGTTATATAATCGTATTTTCCACCTTCTAGGCAATTATGTTCATCAAGTAAATAAACAAGCTTTGGGAAGGCTTCTCCTATTTCTTGACCTTTATAATTCTTCATTCCTTCTAATCTTTGCTTTATCATTTCTTCACAAATTAAAGCCATTTCTTCTTCGTATTCATTACCTTCTTCAATCTCTAGATAAATTGTACTGAAAGGAGCCTGTCCATTTGTTGTTTGTAAGGTAGATAATTGATATCTTATGGTTTGAACACCATCTCTTAACTCTTTAAGCTTCATATCTTTAGCTAAATCTCTTGCAAGCTCTTCATTGTTATATTTTTCTAAATACATTTTATATGTTTTTTCTTCGGTAACTCTTAAAAATTTAGCAAGATGCTTTATTGTTATACTTTGACCCCCAAATTGATTACTCGCAACTTGAGCCATTATTTGAGTAGTAACAGTACATGCTGTGCTAAAAGATTTTGGTGTTTCTACTAATTTATCATTTATAACTGTACCGTTATTTAACATATCTTCTAAATTAATTAAACAACAATTAAAAATATTAGAAAGAGTATAGTCCATATCATGCCAGTGTATTATTCCTTCATCATGCGCTTGAACAATATGAGTTGGTATAAGTCTTCTTCTTGATATATCTTTTGAAACTTCACCTGCAATTAAATCTCTTTGCGTCGCTGCTATAACTGAATTTTTATTTGAGTTTTCCTTTATAACATCTTCATTTGTTTTATTTAAAAGACTTAATATACTTTCATCTGTTGTATTTGTATTTCTTTTAAATTCTTGTACTGCTCTATATCCTTCGTATGACTTAGCCGTTACGATTTGTCCATAATGAACTAATCTATCATAAACATAAGACTCTATTTTATGTATAGTTGGGGTATCTCCTTGCTTGCTAAAATATTTTTCAGCATCACTAGCTATAAGCTTTGCTATATCAGCTAAGTAAATACCACTTCCATTCTTCATTGCTTTAGAAATAGCATCCCTTATTTTCCCCTTGTCGAACTCAACTATACTTCCATCTCTTTTAATAACTTTCATTTAACAAATCTACTCCCCTTAAAAGTTCTAAAAACTCAATATTTTATCTTTTCTTAATCGCTCATTTTTTAATTATACAATAAAATATTTTTAATTGCATTTTTATAAGTTCTCATTTTTTTAAACAATCATCATTAAATTACATGTATCTTAATTTATTCTTGTTTTATGGCTATGGTTAATATAATTTATTTCAAAAAAAATGTCATGCTTTGCATGACATCAGATTATTTTGCAATCTATAATTTTTATAATTCTTTCGATTTTTTCATCTATAGGGACGCCTTCATACCATTTCCCTTCATTTAGTTTTGATAAATCCCCAAAATACTTACTCTTTAATATTACTTCTGGCCTATATTCAAAATGTAATATATCAAAGTGTGACCATTTACCACCCCAAACAAATCCATTGTCCTCAAATATCTTTACTAACTCTTTAGGATATCCTTCTATTCTTTTACTACCTTTAGCCTTGTCTACCCATTTCCAATAATCTGCATTGTTTCTATTTAAGTCTATTGCAATTCCATAAGCATGTGGACTAAGTCTTCCTGTATCTTGAATAACTCTATAATTATATGTACCGTTTATGGGAAATACATAACTACTTACATATCCATCTCTAGATATTAACTCCTTAGCTCCATTTAAAGATTTTTTAAGAGATTCACCTGCTTTAGCGTTTTTATTAAACATTATATTTCCACATCCTGTTGAGAAATTAGATAGGTTTTTTTCTATTTCGTTTCTATTGCTTCCATAGATAACATTAAGAAAAGAATAGGATCTTCCTCTTCCTGGATCTATATTATCTAAAACTGAATCAATACTATTTAAAGGATATATTATTTCTAAAGTATCTTGAATATCTGCATTTGAAATCTTCTCTTCTTTTCCTTTTTCCTTTTTATCATCATATAGTACTTTTTTTCCATTCTTAAGTATTAAATAAACAAAAGAATCCTGTGACACCTCTATATCTTCTATTTCATCTTCATAAGCTACCATTAACACTAATAAATCTCTTTTAATATTGTTTTTATATTCATTATCATCTAAAGTTAAACTGTATGTCTTACACAATGCTAAATTCAGAAATGAAACTATTATTAGAACCATACCTATTAATTTTTTCATAACATCACCTACTTATAAAAATTATATTTTTATTATTCCTTAAATAGATTAATGCTACTCTAATAATTCAATAGATTTTTCTTCAAGTAAAGGAAAAGTAAAGATAACTACTCCTGTTAGTAACCATCTACTATATCTACATCTTCTTCCTCATTTGTAGTTATATTTATTTTTAGTTTACCTTTACAATCACTTCCTATTATTTTAATTCTACTATTCCCTTTTTTTATATCAAATTTACTCCTACCTTCTTGAGATTGCTCTAAAATTTTTATAACATTATCATTTGGATCTATTAATACTACTTTAAATTTTCCAGATTCTATTTTAGAATCAAATTCTATATCTATTGTTGAATCATTTTTAGAACTAATTTCCCAAATAGTCTCCATCCCTGAAAACTTAAAGGACATATTAGTATATCCTTTTTCATTTATTCCTCTCTTATATAAATAAGAGTAATTATCATTTAATGCTACTATTTTTGAATTATCTGTATAAATACTTTTTCTATTATTTCCTATATAAAACCTATCAATAAATCTATTTATTGTTATAATTCCTCCTGATACTATAACTATTGCAATAATAATATAAATAAGTTTTTTAGACTTCATCTCTTTCACTTCTCCAATTTTCAATAAACTCCGAGGCATATTATACCATATAATTACAGTTTATGTATATATTATAAGAAAAAAAGTAATAAACTTACCTCATAATAAGATAAATTTATTACTTTTTAGATAATTCTTTATATAATTAATAATTGGAGTTACTGACTTACATTTAGTTTTAATATTATTATAATTTTCTTTCTCTTTATAATAACTTTTAAACGTTAAAATATTAATTATTGTTTGTTTCTCTAGTAAGTTTCAATATTGTTTCTTTATGCTCTGGATATAATTTTAAAAGCTCTTCTCTTTCAAACAATTCAAAGTCATCAAATTCAAATGCTGGTGCAACCATGCATCCAACTAAAGCAAAACCATCATTGTTCATTGCAGATCCAAATATATATCCTTTTGGAACTAATACCTGTGGAACTTCTCCATTTTCTATATTAATACCAAGCTGTTTTGCTATAAGTTCTCCTTCTGGGCTTATCATATAAATAGTAAGTGCTTCACCATCATGATAATACCATACTTCATCAGATTTTAATCTATGAAAGTTTGATACTTCACCTGTCTTTAAAAGAAAATATATACTACTCCATAGTTTTTTATCTTTTCTTACTTCATCATTTGATAAAAATGATTCTTTAAAATATCCACCTTCTACATGTGAAGTCATGTTTAAACTTTCTATGTAATATTCTGCATTTTTCATTTTTATACCTCCATTTAATATCTATACTATATTTTACCTATTAATATTATATAATAAATTTAAAAACTATACATAATATATTTTGAAAGTAAAATTAAATAAGGCTTATCATATTTAATTATAATAAGCCTTATTTATAAACCTCTAATCTTCTCTTACTAAATATTGATTTCCATCTTCATCAAAGAAAGAAAACATAGAACCGTATGGCATTTTCATAAGTTCTCCAACTTTAACTTCATTTCCTTTAATTTTGTTATATGTTTCTTCAATATTACTAGTGCTTAGTATTATTGATGGATGCTCTACATTTGCTTGTGGATTTTGAGCTTTCATTAACTCTTTATTATATAAAACAAAAGTTGTGAATTCATCTTCACTTGGACCTACTTCTATCCATTTCATATTTGGACCCATTGCTTGCTCAAATTTAACTACAAAGTTTAATTTTTTAGTCCAAAATTCCTTTGCCTTTTCTTGATTATTAACGTATATAGTTATTTTACCTATTTTATTTATCATAAGTATCCCTCCTAAAATTTATATTTTAATTATAACCTAAAATATCGATCTTTAGCTAGATATTATCTTTTTTATGTAGTATTTTTTTACTACTCTATTAAAAATTTTACTTTCTAATAATTTAAATTTTATTTCTAGACTATTTTATTTAAATAAAGATACTCCATCATCTTATAGCAAATCTACATCACCATTTTTTCTTGACATATATCCATCTAAGCTTACTTCAATATATAATACAACTTTTCTCTTCATAATAATATTCTCCTATTTCTATATTATTTACATAAATATTAATAATACAATTTGACTAGCTTATTTTTTCTAATTTTAACATAATAAACTATAATATAAACTCTTAATAGTAATTTACTAAAAAAATTTATAAGTACTTATATAGTAAGTTATATTATATAAAGTCTCCTATGAATATAAAACCATTTATGGTAAAATATAGTTCAACATAAAATAAATTACTTTAAGGAGGTAAAATATATGAGAAGTATTTTAAAACTGAAAAATTTTCTTTGTTTCTTTCTTATTACTTTCTTCATATCTATATCAGTTGCATGTGATAATAATAATAAAGCTATTGAAAAAGAAACTGCTAGGGGGTATATTTGGGAGGCTACTAATGGAACTAATAGTGTAACTTTAGTTGGAACTATGCATATTGGTGACAATAAAATTAATTTTTTAAATGATGATATTAAAAAAATAATTGATGAAACTGATGTATTATCTGTAGAACTCGATTTATCTGAAAAAGAAACTATCGAAAAAGCTCAATCATCTGGATATTTAAAAAACGGTGAAACTATAGATAATTATTTAACTGAAAGTGAAACTGAAAAATTATCTTCTATATTTAAATCTTTAAGTCCCAATTTAAATATAGATAGTATTAAATATTTAAATCCCCCATCTTTGTATAGCTTATTAACTAAACTATGTTGTGCTAAAGCTGGTATACTTGGAAATGGATTAGATTTATTAATGATTAATGAAATGAAGCAACATAACGCTGCCAGAGATACTATAGTTATAAATGAACTGGAGGGAGTTGATTCACAAATTATTGCTGGAAATAAAACTTTTACTTGGAATTATATAAAAGAGTATATAAATAATTACTCTGATTCTAATATAGATAAGGAAGTTGATTATGCAATAAATTCTCTTAATGCCTATAAAAATGGTGATATTGAATTTATTGAAGAATCAAATAATAAGATTAAAAGTGATAACCCAGAAGTTTATAAAATAATGATTACTGATAGAAACATTGATATGGCAAATAAAATAGATGAATTAATTAAAGATGATAAAAAACATACCGTCGCAGTTGGTGCTGGCCATTTTATCGGTGATGATAACATATTAAAATTATTAGAAGAAAAAGGCTACACAATAACACGAATAAATTAATATACTTTAACTTCTATAAAAATTAATAGGTAATAAATATTTTTATTATATAAAGATATTTATTACCTATTCTTAATTTCATGCTTATTTTTAAACTTCTTCCCACTTCTTAATTTTGAATATATTCTTAATTTTTATTAAATAAGAATACATAAACTATTAAAGTTATTTTTTCTTTTGATCTATAACTATATAGATTTTATTTATAGAAAAAATTATAGTTAATATTACTATAATACCTGTAAGCCACTTAAAAAATTCAGGAATATTTATATCTCTTAATAGATATGCCCATAATTTTGCACAAAAAAGTCCTAAAATCAAAAGCAATATATTACTAACTTTAAAAGTTTCATTATTCTCCATTTCCTCTTCACTCACCTTATATAAAATTAGCTACAAAAGCAATTAAATATGATGCTGGTACAAATAATACCAACGCTACGAAAGTTCCTACCACTTTACTTCCTACCATAGCTATAACACAAGCCCTAAAATCTTCTACACTACATTTACCATCTACAACATCATCAGTCATAATAGATAAATGTGGATCAATAAAAATTGATGTAAGTATTGTTGCTGTTCCATTAATTATTGGTGATAAAGATAAACAAGTCATTCTAAGCTCTGGAGCTATACTTGCTGCATATATTGGTGCAAAGGCTCCTGCCGTAATAATAGCTACAGAAATAAAATTATAAAATAAGATCTTTTTAGGAAGTCTTCTATAATTTATACTTGTTAAACTTTCTTTTACTGGAATTGCTATACTATCTTTCATATACTTTATACCATTTTTTGAAACACTATGGATAATAAGTTTAGGAATAGATCTTTCTACTGAAAAATGATTTACTGCCTTACTAAACATTTGTTGAAAAGTTGGTATTAAAAAAGCTCCAGCTATACTTGCAATTCCTGAAACTATAATTATTAAATTAAATATAGTCATTAAATCTCCACTACTAGGATTACTTTCTACAAATTTTGTTAATAAAGGAGTTTGAAACGTTAATGCTGTTCTAGAAACAAGCATCAATACATTAAAAACTGCAAAGGTAACAGCTATCTTACCAGTTCTAACACCTACTAACCTAACTGAATAGGCTAATGTTCCAATTAATGAAATTATAAAGTTTAATATTAAAACAATTATAATTTGAGTATCCAACCCATATCACATCCTTGAATATTATTTTTGAATACATAAGGTATTTCTTCATTATTTCTAACTTCTTTTCTCACAATATCCTTCGTAATATTAATTTCCTTGAAAATTATAGTAATTTTAATTATATATAAATAAATCTGTAACTTAAACATAATTTTATAATCTTAATACATTTGCAATAATTAAAATTAAACATAATAAAAAAGTGGAAAAATCCACTTTTTATTCTAGAAATCCAAATCTATTTAATGGTGATAATCTAAATACTGCTTTTCCTTCAACTTGATTAATATTAATAAGTCCAAACTCTCTACTATCTTTACTTACCTCTCTATTATCTCCTAATACAAATAAAGTTCCCTCTTTTACCTTAACTGAAAGTTCAGTATCTTTACTATAGGTCGTACCCTTAGCGTATGTTTCTTCTAACTTTTCACCATTTAAATATACATATCCATCTTTTATATCTATTTCATCTCCAGGTATTCCAATTACTCTTTTAACAAGTCTTGTTCTTGTATCAGTATTATATGAAACTGAAGCCACTTCTTTTAAGTATTCATAGCTTTCTTCAAATATATTACATTTTTCTCCGTGATCAAAAAATATTATAATATCTCCTCTTTTAGGCTCTGTAAAATTGTAACTCAATTTATCAACTATAAGTTTTTCATTATTATATAGTGTATTTTCCATAGATTCCTGTTGAACCTTAGCACTAGCTAAAGCCTTTGTATTTACTACGGTTACTATTATAATGCTCCCTATTATAGTTAAAAAAATTCCTCTAATTTCTTTTATAACATTTTTATATTTCAAGATAATGTCTCCTTATCTCCATATTTATAATTAAACTGTCTATAATTTTTTTATATTTGATTTTATTAATTCTAATTATGTTTAAATTCTTTACTTAATATTGCCATCATATGCACATCATGAAATTCATTATTTATAAAAAGAGCTTCTCTTTTTGTTCCCTCAAATTTAAATCCTGCCTTTTCATACATAGCTCTAGCACGAGGATTATAATCAAAAACTTCTAATTCAACTCTATTTAAATTTAGTTCTGTAAATGCGATCTCTAAAGCTTTCTTAGTTGCTTTTAATCCAATACCCTTACTAAAGTTATCCTTATCGAATATAGCTATTCTAAAACTACATGATTTATACTCATCATCTATATCCATAAGTACTACTTCTCCAAGAATTTGATCATTATCACATATTAGTAGATGTCTTCTCTCCCCATTATTTATAGATTTCTCAATAAATAATTCTATTTCTTCTTTTGTAGGGTAGTTTGTTGTTCCAGTATAATAAAACATTTCTTGGTCTGGATTTTCAAATCCTACCTCCCAGTATTCATTTACATCTAATTTATTTAATAGTCTCAAGTTAATTTCCATATTTTCTCCCATCTTATTAGTTATTTTCTCTCCACTCTTTTTCGTTAATACTCGTCTTAATAGCTCTTTTCATAACCGATTCAATATTTTCTAAATTATCCTTTATGGCATGACTAACTGCAAGTCTTATTATAAAATATAGAGCTAAAATAGGTATTGTAATATATAGAAGCAAAAAAAAGATTTCCATAGTTCTCCTCCTATAAACTTTATTATTTTTCTTAATAAATAGCCGATGTTATAATTAATGTGCCTCCTATAATTGTTAATAATAATATTGAAGCAATAGTTACTACTAATATAATCATATCAATATTTTTATTAATTTTATATTTTCTAGATACTATAAATGTTATTACCCCAATTAAAATAGATACTATCCAAACTAAATAGAAATTTAACTTAGATAGTAAATTAGATTCATTAAACAATAACATAACTATCCAAATATTAACTGCTATTAAAATACTTAAAATTATATATAATACTACCTTTTTCATCAGAATTTCCTTTCCCTTATACATTTATCATTTAATTATTTAAATGAAATGATAAATGCAAAGATAGTAGTTAAACTCTTTTATAGATATTTTACCATAAAACTTTACTAACTGTAAACTTTTAACAAAAAAGCTACACATTAGTGTAGCTTCCTACTTTATATATCTCAAAATTATTAATTTATACTAAGCTTTCTTTCTTCTTTAGAAGTTTTATAGATTCCAATAACAAAAAATGCTACTGCAAATAATACTATTATAATTAAATATTTATATATCTCATTAAAGCTTGCCCCTTGCTGTATATCTATTATTGATTGAATAGCCCATCTAACAGGAGTAAAATATGATATTTTTTCTATTATAGGCGGCATTATTTCTATTGGTACAAAAGCTCCTCCTATCATTACCATTATTATATTAGCAAAATTAAATATATTAGAAGCCTCAGTTATATTTTTAGCAAAAGATCTACAACATATTGCAAGACTAATTGAAACAAGGCCTACAAGGCTTAATATTGCAAATAATTCTAAAGTGCTAACTCCAACTTGTACTTTAAGAAATTTTATACCAATAATACTTAGACTAACTTGAAGTAATATTGATATATATCCACTTATTGCATCAGCAACATAATATTCATATGTCTTTATAGGAGCCATAAATATTCTATTATATACATTTTCCTCCTTTTCCTTAAATACTCTATATGAAGTACTCATTCCTCTTATAAGCATAAACATTATTATAAAACCAATAAACGTTTGACTAAAAGAATACTCTTCATGTAAATCATTTAAACTTTCTCTTTCTAGCTTTATATATGAATTATTACTATAATTATCTAAAGATTTATAATATACCTCTTTATTTCCTTCTGCTGCTATTGCAATACTATTTATATTGCTCATTTGCTCATTTACTAAGTTTCTTATTATCATTCCAACATCATCATTTTCTACAGAAGTAATCTTTATTGGGTTTGTGTCACCTTTCAATAAACTATCTTCGAATCCACTGGTTACTTCTATAACTGCATTTATAGCATTTTCTGAAAATAAATCTTTCTTCTCATTTTGTTGGATTTCCCTTACATTAAATCCCTCATAATTCTTAATTGAATCTAGAATATCCTTGCTAGTTTTTGAACTATCATTATCGATAATGCCAACTGTTATATAGCCTGAATTCATATTAATTACATTTAACATAAGCAAAAGTATTAAAATAGGAGCAATAATAGACATAATAAACCCTATTGGCTTTTTTATTATAGCTATCTTTAAATTGTTTTTAATTAATACTATTATATTTTTCATTTACTCTATCACTCCTTCTCCCTATAATATAGATTAATAATATTGTAATTATTAAACTAATCAATCCAATTTCTAACCATCTAATTAAAGTTGATGAATCTCCTGAATAAATATATCTAAATATACTTATATTAAACCATCTCAACGGAGAAATATTAGTTATAAAATTTAATACTCTACCTAAGTTGTCATCTAATGCTATATATCCTCCACCTAAGAATACTAAAACTGGTATAATAATATTTTGTATTAGTGTTCCTGAAATTTCTTCTTCTTTAAAAATCATTGGTATTACAATACCTACTCCAATTACTATAGTTAAAAATGGTAACATTGCCAAAGGTACTATCAATAAATTTTTACCATAATTTACATCAAAAATAATATTACTTAATAAATAAGTTACCATTAATGTTCCAAAAGAATATAAGAAAAATCCAATAAATGATGATAGATAATATTTACTCGTAGATACCCCTGATAAGCTTATTCTATCTTTTATACTATTTTTTCTATCATTTTTAATATTATATAGAGGTAATGTTACAAAATAAAATATCATAAGACCTATTTCTGCCACACCATAATAATCCATTGAACTTGGCTTTTCATTTAAAGTAATATTTTCTTCTTCTATATAATTCTTAGTGTTTTCAATCTTAACTATCTCATTAACCTTACTAGGATTTATACTATAAACCTCCATAATAGCATTAAACTTATTAGAAATTCCATTTAATACTCCATATACAAAGGATGGCTTTACTAAAGATTGGCTATTAGAATAAAACTCTATAGTATCTCCCTTTAAATGTAACAATACAGCTCTATTAATTCTTACTTCTTTTTTTCCTTCCTCTATATTACTTATCTCTTTAAAGGTAATTGATAAATCCTCTTCATCATCTAATTTTGCATTCTTAAATGTATTTAAAACTTCTTTAGTTTTATCAGAACCTTCATCTAAATAGCATATAATTGTTTCATTCAAAACAGCTTTGTTGTTCACTTTATTAAAGTATGATGATAATGTACTTCCAATCAATAGTATTAAAAATAACGGAAAAAATATCATAAATAAATGATTCTTTTTATCTCTTATACAATGCAAAATTGTTGCTTTTATTATAGGAATCATAATTTTTCCTCCTAATCCCTTAACTTTTTCCCAGTTAAAGATAAAAATACTGTTTCTAATGTTATTTCTTTAAAACCTAAATCCGTTATTTTTAATTCTTGATCTGATACTACTTTTATTATCTTATCTAGATTGTTTACCTCTTTTGATGAAGCTATGATAAGGTTATTTTCATTTATAGATATATCTAAAACTCCTTCAACATTTCTTAGAGATTCAATATTTATCTTATAAATATCCTCAAGCCCTATATTTAAAGTTCTTTTGTCACTTACCATATCCTTTAACTCTTCTTTAGTTCCCTCAACTATTATTTTTCCTTGATCTATAATAGCAATCTTAGAACATAAAGCCTCCGCTTCTTCCATATAGTGAGTTGTATAAACTATAGTTACACCTTTTTTATTTAGTTCTTTAACAGACTGCATTATATGATTTCTAGATTGAGGATCTATCCCTACTGTGGGCTCATCCATAATTAATATCTTAGGCTTATGAATTATCGCACAAGCTATATTTAATCTTCTCAGCATACCACCTGAAAAATCCTTTGCTTTTTTATTTTTAAACTCCAAAAGTCCTGTAAATTCCAATGAATTTTCTATACCTTCCTTAAGTTCATTACCTCTTAGCCCATAAAGCTCTCCAAAGAATTTAACATTTTCATAAGCTGTAAAATCACTATATATAGCAATATTTTGAGGAACTAGTCCTAAGCACCTTCTTACCTTTAAAGAGTTTTTTCTTATATCTTCTCCTAAAACCTTAATCTCACCAGATGTAGGGTGTAAAAGTGAACAAATTATGCTTATAGTTGTACTTTTACCTGCTCCATTTGGTCCTAGAACTCCATAAATTTCGCCTTCTTCTATCTTTAAATTAATATTATCAACGGCTATATTATCCTCATATTTTTTTACTAAATCTTTTATTTCTATAACTTCCATAAGATTCCCCTCCTTAATATATCTTACTAATATTATATAAAAAAGACCTTTCTAGAGAATCTAGCAAAGGTCACCTTTTAACTATGACAAAAGTCATATATTTCCTTCAGTTTTTAAGTAGTCTATGTAAGTTTATGTTGACTTGGAGCGTAGCGGCGGAATAAATAAATTTACATAGACTACTGTTCTCCTTTTATATAATGAATTGCAATTTGAGTTCTATGTGTTAGTCCAGTTTTTTGGAATATAGAGGTTATATAATTTTTAACTGTCCCCTCTGATATATATAAAGCTTTTGAAATTTCCTTATTATTTAATCCTTCTGAAATAGCTTTCATAACTTCTAATTCTCTTTCAGTAAATATACTTTTATCTAATTTATTTTCTTTTATCTCTTCTTTATTTAAATTGCTGCTAAGCTTAATTAAAATTTCATCTTGAATAACACAATTTCCTTCACTAACCATTTTTATAGTTTCTATTATTTTATTAGGATGAGTATTTTTTAATAGATAACCTTTAGCGCCATTTCTTATTCCATCTCTTATATATTCATCTTCATCAAAGGTAGTTAAAATAATTACTTTCGTATTTGTTTTTCTAGATATTTCACCAGTTGCTATCACTCCATTAATTAAAGGCATTCTAACATCTAGCAATGCTATATCAACATGATTATTTAATAAAAATTCAATTGTATCTTTTCCATTTTCAAATGCTCCTACTACTTCAATTTCACTATGAGATGATAAAATGATCTTTAAACTTTCTCTAATTAAAGCATCATCATCTGCTAGTACTAGCTTTATACTCATTTTAGTTCCCCCTTATTAGTTAATAAGGAATTAAAATTATAACCCCAAATTCTTTATGGTAATTTACAATAAACTTTCCATCAATATTATTTACTTTATCTTCTATACTACTAAGACCTATTCCCTTTTTAAGAGTCTTACAGCCCTCTCCATTATCTTTTACCTCTAACTTTATAAATTTCTTTAAGATCTCTATATTAATTGTTATAAAATCTCCTCTAGAATATTTAATTGAATTAGTTGTAAGTTCAGTTATAGCTTGTATAAGCAATAACCATATTCTTGAAGATATCTTATCTAAATCTCCTATGTAATTTACTTTTCCCTTAACGCTTGTCCCTTTTATTTTCTCATCTAGTATTTTTTTAATTCTATTAATACCTAGTTCTTCCTCTGCAGGCTTAATATTTCTCAGAGCCATTCTTATCTCTTCCATTCCGGCTCTTAAATTTTCGGTGCATGAATCTAACATAACGTATGCATTTTCTTTATCTGTATCTATTATAAGTTTAATAGCTTCTAGCTGAAGTAGGGTTCCTGAAATAGTATGGCCTATCTTATCATGAAGTCTTGTAGATATTTTATTTCTTTCTTCAAGTCTTGCTGTATGAAGAATTTGCTCTTGTATATATCTTTCTTTAGCTAATTTGTCTTGAAGTTTATTTATAGACTTTCGTTGTTTTTCTTCTATATCCTCAACTCTTTTAAGTTTACTACATTGAATGTTATCCTTTATTATTGCTATTAATATAATAACTAAAATCATAATTATATCACTGAATTCCTGATACTTAAGTACTAAAGATAAAGGAGTACTAGCTAAAATTATCCCTAATACAACTCTTTTCTTTTCACTTATAAAATACTCAGCCATACTTAAGCTTATCATTAAAACTCCAAATTCAATATATCTTAAGGTAAATAAAAGTGAAAGTAAAACCTCTAATATAGTTAATATCTCAGATGAAAATCTGTATTTATTATATAAAACCCTTCTAATAAATGTAGTTATTATATAAATTAATATAATAACTACAACTGCTAAACTTAATTTATTAAGCTCTACACTTGTCCAGCTAATATATAAACATAAAACTATCTTCAATATTATGCATAAGTCATTATTTTTAATTTTCTATCACTCCACTTCATTTGAATTGTCTTTAATCATCTTTTCAAGTCTATTTAATCGAATATATAATTCTTTAAAGTGTAATGATATTTTTTCATCCTGAGCTTTTAGCTTATTAGGAATATAAAAAATAACATTATAAATAGTTAATAAAAGTATTAATATTAAAATTGCTTCTATCATAAATCTTCTCCTTACATACTTAATTTTTTATTCTTTAGAAAATTATATTTTTATGTTTATTATGGATAACTATTGTAAGATATTTAGTTATTAAAGTTATCTCCTAAATAGTAAAAATATGAATATAGTGCGCGCGCAAGATTTTCCTCAGACAATCTTCATAAATGCACATGCGCTAAAAAAGTCAACGGCTCGCCAAACTCGCCTTGGCGACTTTTTTATGTTTATTATACAATATATACCTACATTTAAAAACATATTTTACCAATATAAATATAAATTGTTTTAGGTTTATGTAGCAAAAAATCTTTGTAAATATTTCATAATAATGAAAAATTTATGATAAAATATAAGTATAGAATTAATCTAAATTTATACAAGGGGGAAATAATAATGAATATTTTACTTGAAAAATTATTAAATGCACTTCCAATAATAATTATTGTAATTGTAGTATTAATAGTATTTCTATCTTTTTGGAGAAGAGTACCTGCTGATAAAGCAATGGTAATCACAGGACTTAGAAAAAGAGTTTTAGTTGGAAGAGGGGGATTGATGATTCCCGTATTAGAAACATCTTCTACTATTTCACTAGAAAATATTTCAATGACAACAGATGTAAATGAAGCACCTGCGAAGCAAGGTATATTTGTAAATATAGTTGGTACAGCAGTTGTAAAGGTTAAAAGTGATAATGAAAGCGTATTAAAAGCAGTAGAACAATTCTGTAATGGTGGAGAAAAAAATACAGTAACCGTAATAAGAACTATAGTAGAGCAAATATTAGAAGGTAAGTTAAGAGGTATTATATCTACTTTAACTGTTGAACAAATAAATGAAGATAGAGCTTCATTTGAACAAAGAATTGAAGATGATATAAGAAATGAATTAGGATCAATGGGATTAGTTCTGATATCTTATACTATCTTAAAGATAAGTACTCAAGGAGGCTACTTAGAAAATAGAGCCAAACCTCAAATAGCAGCAGCAAAATCTGAAGCCGACATAGCAGAAGCTGAAAGAAAAATGGATACGGAAATTAAAACTGCAAGTGCAACAAGGGAAGGTCAAAAAGCAAAGCTAGAAGCTGAAACTCAAATTGCTCAAAGTGAAAGAGATAAAAAAATTAAATTAGAAGCTTTCAGAGCTGAACAAGATAAGGCTAAAGCAAACGCCGACGTTGCCTATAAATTGCAAGAAGTTGAGAATAATTCAATCTTAGCAGAACAACAAGCTGAGCTTGCTGAAAAAGAAGCTTTAGTTGTAGAAAAGAAATTAATAGCAGAAGTAAAGAAGCCTGCTGATGCTAAAAAGTATGAAGTTGAAGTTGCTGCAGAAGCACATAAAATACAAGCAATTAGACAAGCAGAAGCTGATGCTGAAGCAATAAGAGTAAGAGCAATAGCTGAAGCTGATGCTAAAAAAATACAAGCTCAAGCTGATGCTGAAGCAATAAGAGCTAAAGGTTTAGCTGAGGCTGAGGCTATTAAGGCTAGGGGAATTGCCGAAGCTGAAGCAAAAGACAGATTGGCTGAGGCAATGGCTAAATATGGTGAAGCTGCAATAGTTGAAATGATAGTAAATAAATTGCCAGATGTAATGAAAGAAGTAGCAAGCCCATTAGAGCAAATAGATAAATTAACAGTAATAGATAATGGTGGTAGCCAAGGAGCATCAAAAGTTTCTAAAATTGTAACTGACGTTGCTGCTAATGGCTTTGAAGTGTTAAAAAGTTTAACAGGTGTAGATTTAGCAAATGTATTAAATAATTTCGTCAATAAAGATACTAATGTAATTCCTACTTCTAATAATATTGCTCCAAAAGATACTGAGGAAAAGGCATCAAACATAATAGAATAAATTTGCAAAAAATTACTACAAGAATTAATAAACTTGTAGTAATTTTTTTATTAAAAAGTATAACTATTTACTATATTTCTTAACTATATTAACTATTACATCAACAGCTTTTTCCATTGATTCTATTGGAACATATTCGTACTTTCCATGGAAGTTTTCTCCACCTGCAAATATATTTGGAGTTGGTAAGCCCATAAATGAAAGTCTGGCGCCATCAGTTCCACCTCTTATTGGTCTAATATTTGGAGTAACACCTGCATCTATCATAGCTTCTTTTGCATTTTCTACTATATGCATAACAGGTTCAATTTTTTCTTTCATATTTCTATATTGATCTTTTATACTTACCACTACAGTTCCTTCTCCATACTTCTTATTCAATTCTTTTTCTATAGCTTTAAATTTTTCTTTTCTTGCTTCAAAAGAATTTGTAAAGAAATCTCTTACAATATAATTTAGTGATGTATTTTCAACAGTTCCTTCTATATCTGTAAGATGTGAGAAGCCTTCATACTTATCAGCTTTTTCTGGAACTTCATCTAATGGAAGACTATTTATAAATTCATTAGCAACCATTATTGAATTTAACATCTTATTCTTTGCATAACCTGGATGAACATTAACTCCTTTTATTTGAACCTTTACTCCAGCAGCATTGAAGTTTTCATACTCAAGCTCTCCAAGTCTCCCGCCATCCATAGTGTAAGCAAAGTCTGCTCCAAACTCTTCAACATCAAAATGATCTGCACCTTCTCCAATTTCTTCATCAGGTGTGAATCCTACTTTGATAGTTCCATGCTCAATTTCTGAATGATTAACTAAATACTCCATTGCTGTCATAATTTCTGCAAGTCCTGCTTTATCATCAGCACCTAAAAGTGTAGTTCCATCTGTAGTAATTAATGTTTTTCCTATATACTCTTTTAATTCAGGTGAAAATTTAGGAGATAGTACTACTGAATCATTTAACTTAATATCTCCGCCATCATAATTCTCTATAATTTTAGGATTTACATTTTCTCCACTATAATCTGGAGCCGTATCCATATGAGCTATAAAACCTACAACTGGTAAATCTCTGTTACAGTTTTTCTCTAGTGTAGCATAAACATATCCATGTTCACTTATTTTGGCATCCTTTAATCCTATTTCTTTAAGCTCATTGCATAGTTTTTCTGCTAAAATTAATTGCCCATTTGTACTTGGAGTCTTTCTAGTTGTTTCATCTGATTTAGTATTTATTTTTACATATTCTAAAAATCTTTCTTCTACTCTTTTCATAACTTCACTCTCCATTCTTATATTGTTTTTTTACTCATTTAAATAAAATATACTTATAAAAGAAATTATCTTTATAATTAACTTTTACATATTTTATCTAACACTCTATATTTTAACACATATATATCTGAACTTTATATTCCTTTAAAAATTATATAAATTTTATATTTGTTAATTAATTTGTATAAATTCATTTAAAATACATAAACTATTTATGTATTTTATCTCTTTCTCTTTATTAAACTACTCCTAAAAAGGCTTCAAGAAAATTTTCTTGAAGCCTTTTTGTTATTTAAAATTATATTTTGTTACTATACTTTCTCTTTATGTAGTTTTATCATTAAAGTTTTCATACCTTAACCCACCTAAAGGTTTTATTAATATATATTTATACTACTTTCTTTTACTTCCTGCATATGAGCCAACGCCACCAGCTACATTAACTACATCAAAGCCAAGCTTTGTTAACTTACCACAAGCTGATGAACTCCTTCCCCCTGATTGACATAATATGTGATACTCTTTATCCTTCTTTAAATACTTTTCTGGATTTGATAAAAGATTTCCCATTGGAATATTTTTTGCACTTTTTATACTTCCTGTTTTATATTCATATGGTTCTCTTATATCAATTAAATCTATCTTTCCAATTAAATTATCAATATCATTTACATTCATAACTTTTCCTGAATTTTTATTAAATAAACCAAACATACTATTTTTACTCCTAAAATTTATTATTTTCTTCTTATGTGAATATTGTACATCATTAAAAAAGTTTTTTATGTAACTATGTCACATAACTTTAATTATTGTATTTTCCTACTGCTCATCTTAGTTATCAACTAAGAACTATTAAAAATATTTAAGCTTATACATTAAAAATCTTAAAATATAAATAAAAAGCGTAGAAACTTTTATAGTTCATACGCCTTTCGTTTATTATAGAGTAATATTTCCCTTTGCTAAAATTTCATTATATGCTTCTAAATCATTATGGATTTCAACCTTTAAAGGATTGCGTTTATATTTTATTATCTTATAGAAATGATAAATAAATACTGCTACATTTGATGCTAAAGCTAATCCACTTACTATCCATAAAGCTAATTCGTTATGTGATGATTTAACTGCAAACATTGATGTATCAACAAATGATGGGAAACACATAACAAACATCATCCATATTCCTAAAGTTTGAGCTCTATGTTGCAACCATGCACCTTTCTTTATAAAAAAAGCTGGAATTGTACAAGATAACAAAAGAGCTAGTCCAGCATAGAAAGAATGATCTGAAACACAGTTATAAACATAAGCAAAATTCCATAAATCATAAGCAATTATCCAAAACCATAATTGATCTGGCCATAACATATCTTTATACTTATCTTTTCCTATAACAATTCCCATCCAACCTGAAATTGTTATTATATTTAATATTCCTGCAATTCCATTCATAATATTCCATGGTCCTCCAACCATAAAAACACCATCTACTAATCCATTTAAGCTATAACACTGAAAATCACGAATAACGGCTTCTAAAATATTTATAGATAATATTAATGGTGGAAAAATTAAAAGATATTTTTTAGTATTAGCTCCTTTAATAAATCTTAAAGCCATAAACCCTAAACATCCTGCCAGTGCTGAATAAACCTTTGCCCAATGGAACCAAGTTCCAACACTAGAACCCTTCCCTGCAGTTTTAGGCCATACTGCAAAAGTAAGAGCTATTGGTAGAATTAAAAATATTGCTAGTGAAAACCATTTGTTTGAACGAGCAATTTCATTGATAAGAATAAGTCCAATTAATACTACAATCCACATAACAAATGAATACCATGGGATTGCTTCAAATAAAAACATTATTAAGACCCCCCTAAATAATTTAATTAATATATTTATCCCATACATATATTAACATTTTATGTAATCATTTTCAATATTTTTATATACAATTTCTTACATTAAATTTCATTAGTTTTAAGATTTCCCTTTATTATTATTAAATAAACTCTTATAATATTTAATAAAGCTTATAATAATAGTAATAATTAATAAGTATATTAAATTAAAAAGGACTGATTATGATCAATACTAAATATCCATTAACTAATGATTTCAAAAAAATTGTTTTAGAAGAAATACCACTTATAGATGTAAGAGCTCCTATTGAATATGAAAAAGGAGCATTTTTAAATTCATTTAACATTCCTATTTTAAATAATGAGGAACGTCATATTATTGGAATTTGCTATAAAGAAAAAGGGAATGAAGAAGCTACAAAGCTTGGATATAAACTAGTTTCAGGTAAAACTAAAGATGATAGAGTAAACTCTTGGATATCATTTATAGAATCTAATCCTAATGCTATATTATATTGCTTTAGAGGTGGTTCAAGATCAAGAATTTCTCAAGAGTGGATTACAAACGAGCTTAAAAAGGAAATTTATAGGATAGAAGGCGGATATAAGGCCTTTCGTAATTATCTTATAGATTCATTAGCTTTAGAAAATCAAAATTATACTCCTATAATTCTCACAGGATTCACTGGTTCTGGAAAGACTATAATTTTAAATAAATTAGAGAATTCAATAGATTTAGAAGGACTAGCTAATCATAGAGGCTCCTCTTTTGGTGCTCATACTACTCCTCAACCAACACAAATAAACTTTGAAAATAATTTAGCTTATTCTTTAATCAAACATAAAGAAAAAGCCTTTAAACATATTATTTTAGAAGATGAAGGAAAAAATGTAGGCAGGAACTTTATTCCACTAGATTTATTTAATTATTTTCATAGTGGAAATGTAGTTCTTTTAGATGTTTCCCTAGAAGAGCGTGTTGAAAATACCTTAAAAGAATATGTTATCGATGCACAAAAAGAATATAAAAATAAATTTGGTGAAGAGTTAGGTTTAAATGAATGGTTTAATTACATATATTCTAGTATGGATCGATTAAAGAAAAAATTAGGTGGGGATAGATTCAAAATAGTACTAGATGAACTTGAGCTTGCCTTTAAAAATCAATTATCAACTGGCAGATTTGAAAAACATAAAAATTGGATAGAAATCTTTCTTAAAGATTACTATGACCCTCTTTATAAATACTCTTTAGAAAACAAAAAGGAAAAGGTTATTTTTAGAGGAAATTCTCATGAAGTTCTAAGTTTTTTAAATACTCTTGATTAATTATTAAAAATAGTAAGTAATTTAACAAATTACTTACTATTTTTAATATAAATCTATTTTTCATCTTAGACTTTCTAATTATATAAAAACTCATCAACAAGCTTTTCAGTATCTTTAGGTTGCCATTTTCTATCTATCAAATTTGCACCTGTCTTTAATACTGGATGAGCTTGATGATAGCTTTCTTTAGTATTATCTCTATATATTATTCCTACTGGAATTCCTTCATCACCGAATTCTTCTGCTTTTTTAAGTGCTTCTACTTTATTAGTTGAATCATAGCTATCATCTAACTTATATATTCTATCCTTGTACCATTTAAAAGTATTTATTTTATTAAATACTACACAAGGTTGCATTATATCTATTAGTGAATATCCATTATGATTCATTGCTGCTTTTATTATAGATTTTAAATGCTCCTTATCTGCTGAAAAGCTCCTTGCTACGAAAGTTGCTCCTGCACTAATGGCTACTGCTAATGGATTTATTGGATTAACATATACTCCTTCAAATTGCATTGAAGTAACTTGTCCTTTTGCCGTTGTTGGAGATCCTTGTCCTTTGGTCAAGCCATAGATTTGATTGTTATGAACAAGATGTACCATATCTACATTTCTTCTTATATTATGAATAAAATGATTTCCACCTTCACCATAAGAATCTCCATCACCACTAGTTATAATTACCTTAAGATTTTTATTTACCATTTTTATAGCCTGTGCTGGCGGTAATGCTCTACCATGAAGACCATTAAATCCATTTACTTTTAAATAGTGAGGAGTTTTAGCTGCTTGTCCAATACCTGATACCATAACGACATCTTCTGGCTTTACCTCTAGTTCAGATAATGCTTCTTTTATCGCTGCTAATATACCAAAATTTCCACACCCTGGACACCAAGCAATTTCATCATTACTTTTATACAAATTTAACTCTAACATTAGAACTCCTCCTTTCCAATTTTCTTTACTATATCGCTTCCTGTTATTTGTCTTCCATCATATTTTAATATGCTGGAAGTCATTAATATCCCTGTTTCTTGAGTTATTAACTTACCTAATTGCCCTGTAAAATTTTGTTCAACATTTATTATTTCTTTAACTTGTTTTGAATATTTTATCAAATTTTCTTGTGGTAATGGATATATATCTCCAAAACTTAATGCTCCAACTTTTTTCCCCTGCTTATTTAATTCTTTAACAGCATCTTTTAATGCTCCGTAAGTTGATCCAAAACCTAATAATAAAGTTTCTGCATTCTCGTCTCCTATAAATTCTGGTTCTTCCATATCTTCTTTAATTAATAATAGCTTTCTCATTCTCTTTTTCATTTGAGCAACTCTCATTTCTGATGTTTCTGTTATATGTGACTCTTCAGTATGCTCATCACTATCTACTAAAACCACTTGATGCTTAGAGTTACCAGGAATCATCCTTGGAGATATTCCACTTTCCGTTATTTTATATCTCTTATATTCCTCTACTTCTTTTAACTCTTCTCCCTCTGATATATAATTTTCTATTTTTACTTTGTTTAAATCATATTTAGGAATAGTTATATTGGCATCTGCTAAATATTGATCTGTTAATAAAATTACAACAGTTTGATATTTATCAGCTAAATTTAAGGCTTTCACAGTTTTATAAAAAGCATCTTCTGCATTCCTAACACTTATTATAGCTCTTGGGAATTCTCCTTGAGATGCTGTTAATAAAAAACTTAAATCACTTTGCTCTGTTCGTGTTGGTAAGCCTGTAGCCGGACCCGGTCTTTGGGAATCTACTATAACTATTGGTGTTTCTGTTATACCTGCAAGACCAAATGCCTCTACCATAAGTGAAACTCCACCACCAGAGCTTCCTGTCATTGCCCTAGCCCCTGCATATGATGCTCCAATAGCAAAGTTTATAGCTGCAATTTCATCTTCAGCTTGATCAACAACTATTCCTGTTTCTACTTGCTTTTCAGCTAAGTAAGTCATTATACTCGTTGCTGGTGTCATTGGATAAGCTGAATAAAAATCTAATCCACCTGCAATAGCACCTAATGCAATAGCATTATTTCCATTTATTAATATATGCTTTGATAAGTCTGTCTCTTCCATTGAATACTTAGAATCAATTAAATCATATCCTAATTTAACTGCTTCTATATTTTTATTTCTTATATCATCAGACAACTTATTACTAAAATATTTATCTATACCTACTATATCTATAGAAAAGTATTTTAATACTGCTCCCGCTGCTACTGAAGTAAAAGCCTTAGATAAACTTAATCCTTTTGCTGTAGCTACTAGTGGTAGTTTTAAAATTTTTTCATATTCTAGCTTTATACCTTTATCCGCTATTACAACTCCATCATGCTTTAATCTATCCATATGATATAAAATAGTATCTTCATCTAAAGCAAGTATTAAATCTAATTCATTCTTATGTGAATATATTTTATTTTCTCCAAATCTGATTTGTATAAAGTTATGTCCTCCTCTAACTCTTGACATATAATCTTTATTTGAAAAAAGATACAATCCAGATTTCTTTATTGTTTTTTCTAAAAAATCACTTAGGGTATCAAGTCCTTGTCCTGCACTTCCACCAATTAATATATTGTATTCCATTTATACACCTCTTTTATAATTTATATATATCTTAACTACTAATAAATATTTTCCTTTAAAGGCTATCTTAATACTTTTATACTATGCATACACAACAAAATGATCATATAAAATATCTAATATTTGTTAATATTTTTATTTACCTAATTTCCTTATGAATATTTATTCTCCAAATAATGTATTTTTAAAATTATACCTTCCTATTTTATGGTATAATTATAAAAGTGATTTTTTGATTGCTTTCGGTATTGGAGGTATAATTTAATGAAAGAACATGATTGTATTCGTTGTGATTGGGCAAATCACAATCCCCTTGAAAAAATATATCACGACAAAGAATGGGGAAATCCTGTCTATGATGACAAAAAGCTATTTGAGATGCTTATCTTAGAAGGAAAACAAGCTGGATTAAGCTGGTCCACAATACTAGCTAAAAGAGAAACATTACGTCAAGCATTTGATGGCTTTGATCCTGCAGTCATCATTCAATATGATGATTGTAAAATAGAAGAACTTCTACAAAACAAAGGTATTATAAGAAATAAACTAAAAGTAAAAGCTGTTGTTGAAAATGCAAAAGCATATTATAAGGTGTTAAACCAATATGGTAGCTTACATGATTTCTTTTGGAGATATGTTAATTATGAACCTATTCAAAATCACTGGACGGAAATCTCTCAGGTTCCTGCAAGAACAGAATTGTCTGACATGATCAGTAAGGATTTAAAGAAAATTGGCTTTAAATTCGTTGGAAGCACTATCATTTACGCTTTTATGCAATCTATAGGCATGGTGAATGACCACCTTACCTGCTGCTTTTTGTATGATAACAATAATAAAGTTAATCCGTCATAAAATAGAAAGACCAAGCAATCTTAAAATCACTTAGCCTTATAATTGCTTATTTAAAACTTTACTCAAACAATTTTAGTTATTTAAAGCTTCTAATAAAGCTTCTAAATTTAATCCGTGTACCATTGCAGCATCTGCTATTGTTTCTGCTTGAGCTGATGGACATCCTACACATCCCATTCCAAAGCCCATTAAAATTTCTGGTGCATTTTCCTTAACCTTTATAACTTCTCCTATTGTCATGTCCTTAGTTATCATCTTAATCACCTATCCTCATCCTTATTTTTAATTATATTTTCCATATTTATTTTAATTTAAATCCTATATTAAATGCAATATTTCACCTTTAATTCTTCTAGTATAGCTAAATTTTCATCTTTTACATTTATATTTTCATCTTCAAAGCTTACACATTCTTCATTAATTTCTTCTATAGTTTCTTCTTTTAATTCTCTTTCTGCAAATTTGTATATTACATTATCCTCTTTATGGATATGTCTTTCTAAAAGATTTGTATAAGAAACTGCATTTGCAATTATATCTAATTTAGCTCCAGCATTTCCACCTTTTAAGGCTTCTAATGCTTCTCTTAAGTTTGTTACATACAATCTTCCAAGATCATGTTCTACAAGCATTCCATACTTAACTACTTTTTCTGCTGTTTCTCCTATTTCATCTACCATTCTATTAAAAAGCATTATTTCTTCTTTTTTATGATGATGAGAATCTGCATAGTTTCTTATAAAATGTATCATCTTATAAAAATCATCGTAGTTAACCTCTTCTCCTTCTAAAACTTTAAAACAAGCTTTTCTAACTACCTTAAGCATTTCTTTAATATTTTTGTGTTCTTCCATCATTAATTCTATTGCATTCATTTTCTTATCCTCCTATACTCTTTCTATTGACATCTCATCATTTTCATATTGAATATAATTGAACTCTTTGTTTGCTTCATTAACAAAAGCTTTTATCCATAAATTCCTTAGAGTATAAAAGTAATTTACATCTCCACCTATAGAATCCCAAATATCTTTATGAACACAAATTCTTCTTTTCCAAAAAACCTTATTTTCTTCCTGTGATAAAACTTCATTTACTCTATCACAAGGCATTCCATCTAATATATAGTCGTTTACTGCATTAAATATATCTATAGCATTTCCTAAAAACTTTCCTTCTTCTTTTGCTTCTTTAGCAGCTTTTATCCCTTGATTTACATATAAAGTTTCTAATTTATTCTTTGTATTTTCTTTTTCTAAAAGCTTAACTGTCCATGTTGCAAGTCTATTTTCTGCTGAGTGTATTTTTTCTTGCAGCCAACCGTGAATATTTGATTTATCTATCATTTCTTCTAATGGAAGATTAGGTAACTTTTCTCCGTATTTATTATTTATTTCTTTTGATAAGCTTTCTATGTTTAAACCTTCATTTTTTGCTAAATTTATTATTTCCTCTTCAAGTCCTTCAAACCAAACTATTTTATTAAATAGCCAATAATGAATCTTTCCTAAATATAAACTCATCTTTTCTTCCTCCAATATCTATCATTAATTTTCTAATGATAGTGTAACATAGGGTTACAGCTTTTTCGGTAACATTTGTTACTCTTTAAGCAAATTTATATTTTATCTATTACCTTTAAATTTAATGATTTTACAAACTCTTCACCTTTATTGAAATCTCTTAAATCTATTGGATTATGCGCATCTACACCTATTATTCTATCTACATTATATTCTTTTGATAAATCCCAAAAGCTTTCCATAGGATAAAAGTATCTTTCTCCTAAGTTATATTTAACTTTCCCTCTTCTAATGCCATTTATGTTAATTTCTATTGGCATTTTTAATTCTTCTGCCTTTTCTAGTATTCTTCTTGATGCTTTAATTGAGTGCTAATCCCAGTTTCTATAAGAAATTCCAAACAAATCTGGGTGAGCTATGTATTGAAAATATCCGCTTTCCATAGATTTTATTACATAGTCTATGTAGCTTTCTAAAGCTTCAGGTGTTAGCTTAACTCCGCCAACATATAACCATTCTCCTTTATAAGGGAAAAAATGCACTCCAAGAATTAAATAATCTACCTTATGCTTTTCTTTTAACTCATCATAAAGCCAATGATAGTCTTCAAAGTATTCACATTCTATTGCTTTTTTTATTTTTATTTTATCTCCATACTTCTCTTTAGCTTCATCTATTTCCTTAAAATAAGTATCAAAATCCTCATATGTCATTCTATTGTAATTATCTATATTTTTTCCTGGATGAGGTAGATGGTCTGATATACCTATTTCATCATAACCTTCTTTTATTGCTTCCTCTACATAATCTTCTATAGTTCCTATTGCATGGTTACATCTATAATTATGTGTATGATAATTAGTTTTCATTTTCTTCACCTATCCTTTTATCTATATCGTTAAATCAACTTTTTAATAAAACATCCTTTAATGTAAAGATTAGATTTATTTCATACTTTATATAATATCATATCTATAATATAACTTCTATTTCAGAGGCCTATATGAAAAGGCTATCATAAATAATTATTAATAAATTTTTCAATAATTATTTATGATAGCCCTTTTTATTATTTTATATAAAATCCATTCTTATTCCTTGAACTTCTATAACTCTTTTAGTTATCATACTATGAACTACAACTACTTCATCTCTTTCAGAAATATAACAATAATCTCTTACTTTAAAGGTTATTTCTTCTTCATTTTCATAATCTGTTATATATGCTTTATATATGATTACACTACTATTTTCAGACTCTCCAACCTCTACTACCCCTGTACATATACCACTTGTTTTGGTATATAACCCAAATATAACTTCAAAGAAATATATTAGGTCTGGAATAAATATTATTAGAATAATATAAACTTCTCTATCAAAATCTCTTAACATAAAAAAAATCATAAATAATAGCTTCATCCATTTTATTCTATTAACTCTATCTTTCCATTTAACCTTTACATGTGGTGAAAATTTAAATTTCATTCTCCAAAAGAAGTTGCTTTCTTTATTATACGTTCCAGGATAATCATAATCCCTTTTCCATTTCAATTGTCTATCCGTAAGTTCTAACGCTTTTGCTTTCCTTTCAATAATATACATTAAAATTAATAGTATTTCCATTAAAATTGCTGTTCTAAATAAAACTAAGTTTTTCATTACTACAATAGTAAATATCATATAAAAAGCAAATAAAATACAAATTAACTTAAAAAATAAAGTTTTATTTTTAAGTTCTTCTAAAATTTCCTCATCTACATTTAGCTTATAATTTACTATAGCAGCAATTCCTAATCCGATAGTTGGAATTATCATCATTATACTTGCAGATTCTATATCTATATTATAAAAAAACTCAATATAAATTCCTGTTAACTTAAGATAATAAGATATATTGCCTACTAATCCAAAAAGTAACCCTATGATTCCAAATAACATTATACCTTCTAGTCTTCTTTTTTCTGATCCCATAACAATCACTCCTTATTACTTAAAAATAACAATTCCTATATTATTTAAAAATTACTTTTATTAGCTACTTCTATTATATTATAATAGTTTTAATTATTGTTATAAATTTATGTAAATGAGGTGCTTCAATTGAAAAATTTTATAGATTTAAGAAGTGATACTGTAACTAAACAACCAAGCTTTATGAAAGAAGCTATGTTTAATGCTGAAGTTGGTGATGATGTCTATGGGGATGATCCAACTATTCATGCCCTTGAAGATTTAGCTGCTAAAATTATTGGAAAAGAAGCTGCTCTTTTTGTCCCAAGTGGAACATTTGGTAATCAGCTTGCATTACTAACACACTGCAAAAGAGGTAGTGAAGTTATTTTAGCAGATTCTAATCATATTGTTGCCCATGAAGTTGGTGCAAGCTCTGTAATTGCTGGTGTCCAATTAAGAACTATTGATTCACAAAATGGTGTTATAAAAGCAGAAGAAATAGAAAAAAGAATTCGTTTTGAGGATGATGATATTCATTTCCCTTCTACATCACTAATTTGTATTGAAAATGCTCATTCTAGTGGCAATGTATTATCTCTTGAAAATATGAAAGAAGTTTATGAGTTAGCAAAAAAGTATAACTTACTAGTTCATTTAGATGGTGCAAGAGTCTTTAATGCATCTACATATCTTGGAGTTGATGTAAAGGAAATTACTAAATATTGTGACTCAGTTATGTTCTGTTTATCTAAAGGATTATGCGCACCAGTTGGATCAATTCTTGCTGGAAAGAAAGATTTTATAAATAAAGCAAGAAAAAATAGAAAGCTTATGGGTGGGGGATTAAGACAAGCTGGCTTCCTTGCAGCAGCTGGAATAGTTTCACTTAATGATATGTCTAAAAGACTAAAAGATGATCATGAAAATGCAAAGTTACTTGCAAATGAACTAAATAAAATTCCTGAGCTTAATGTTAATTTAGATAATGTTAAAATAAATATGGTATTCTTTAGCTTTAAAGATTCTACTATTAATACTACAGCTTTAGTTAATTACTTCTTAGAAAATAATATTAAAATAAATGATATAGAAAATGGGCAAATGAGATTTGTAACTCATTATTGGATTACTAAAGAAGATATATCTAAAATAGTTACCACATTAAAATCATTCTTAAATAAATTATAATTAATATATTTACTTTATACTAAAAATGACTATAAATTCCATATAAGAAAACATAGGAGAGAATTCTAAATTTCTTCCTATGTTTTTCTTATATTTTTTAACTTTTTAATAAAATTACTTTTAATATTTTCTATAAAATCACTGTTGATATTATAGAAATACTCCTCACAACTTATAGTTAACTTAAAATTTAATATACCTAAGTAATTTATTAAGATTTATATATTTAAATTTTATTCTTTTAGATATTTTAGCTCTAATTCATTTATATAACCTCTAAATTCCTTCAGGTTAACTTTTTTATTTTCTATTAAATATATATAATCTAATATTTTAGGGTGAAAATTTAAATTTAATAACTCTTTACAAAATGCATGAGCTGCTATCTCTCTAACTTTTAGTATTGTTGCTTTTCTTTTAATAACTCCTAGTAAAGTTATATCTATCTTGTCTAATAAATCATTAGTATTTTTGTTATTTATAAATTCTAAAAAATGATAAAACTCATGTGCTAAATGAATTTTATATACTTCTTTTTTAGATATATTAAATCCATATTTTTTTAATGTTTCTACTATTTGCTCCATAGAATTTTTATAAATTATTATTTGTCTTTCTTTTTCATCAAATATTATTTCCCCTCTAATATCTAGATTTTTAGACTCACACTTATCCTTTACTAATACAGCTACTCCATTATTTTTTAAAAGTAAGTCTATATCCTCATTTTTATATTTACTTGCAATATCCCTTCCTATTTTGTTAGCTTCATAAATATAATAATTTAATTTTTCTTTAGGTATCTTATGGAATAGTCTATCTTCTTTAAGTTCCAATAAGGATAATATTTCATCAGTTAAAAAATATAAATTTTTCATATAATAATCCTCTAAATTTCTTGAGTTGCTAATACTCCTATTTTGGTATCCTCATCTAAAAGCTCTATTTCTAAATTAGTTAATGATAATAATTGATCTTTATCAATAATGCCTGATAAATCTATAAGTTTTTGTTTAAATAATATATATACCTTTGGAAGTTGAGCTCCTGCATCTGTGAATAAAGTATTTTCATCTATAAAGGTGCTATAATTTTTATAGATTTCATTCTTTGTACAAAACAATAACTTTCCTTTATCCTTCTGCAATCTTATTACCCCGTCTTCATCAATAACTCTTATTTTTTCTTTTTTACTTGATATTAATCCAAATAGCTTTTTAGTAGTTTCAATACATTTAAATATGCTCCATCTTCCTGTCTCACCAATTAAATTGATATTCTCCTTTGATATTCCAGTTGAATCGCATACAACATTTATAAGTTCATCCTTTGATTTTTTCTCTGCACCAATTTCTTTAGTTCTAAGCTCTGTTGCTCCTGTCGCTGATGCCCTTAAGATATTTTTTTTAGCATCTACATCTACAGTAATTTCTACTGTATCTGGATTTGCTCCAGACTTTACAACTGCTTCAAATATATCCATTCTGATTTTTCTTATATCTTCTTCTGTTGGGTTTATAACACTTCTTTCTATTTGCTCCCTAACTAAAGCTAAAGCTACTCCTATAGTGGAGATATATGGAGCATTTTTTGCTATATTAAACTTCACACCCATGACTTCTGAAAGATATGGCGTAATTATAGATGCTGATCCACCACCTCCAACAAGCTTTATTATAGATTTATTTAATTTATATTCTGAAATTAATTCATCAACTATTTTTTTCACTTTCCCTATAGCTATATCCATAACTTTTGTTGCAGCTTCTTCTACAGACATATTTACTTCTTTAGCTATAACCTCCCAAGCTTTTCTTCCTTCTTCTATATTTCCTTTTGCATAATCATTATCTGGTACATATCCTAAAATATTTGCTGCACCTGCTAAAGTTAAAGCAAAGCTTTTTCCATTATCACAATTAATAGCTACATAATTACATTTATCTTCTGGCCTTGGAGATATATAAATAAGTTTTGGATTAGATATCTCATTTTTACTTGCAAATATCTCATATTCCTTTTCTGCTATATGTGCACTTCTTGGTCCTACATCTACTATTTTATTATTTTCAATTACAATCATGCTTCCACCAGCAATCCCTAAAGTCCTAACATCTAAAGATCTCAAATAAAGTTTATGTCCCCCAACCTGTGAATTTTTAATCATCACTTTACCATCTTTTATAACAGATATATCTGTAGATGTTCCTCCAACTTCAAAGAATATTCCGTCTGAAACCTTCTCATACATCAATGCCCCTGCAACGCCAGCTGCTAATCCTGATAGCATAGTAAGTATTGGTCTTTTTCTTACTTCATCAATTGTCATTACCCCGCCATCACATCTCATTATCATAAGAGGCTTTTTTATATTTGCATTTTTTACTGAAGTCTCTGTCATATTTGCAGTTTCCATCATTTTAGGAATTAATGCTCCATTTACTACTGCAGTTCTAGTTCTAGCTCTTAATCCATATAATTGTGATATTTCATATCCTCCAGTTGCATATGCTCCATCTTTTATAGCTTCTTCTATTACAAATTTTTCATTTTCCGGATTATCAACAGAATAGCTTTCTGATGCAACAATTACTTCTGCTCCAGTTTCTTTAAGCTGATTTACATAATTTCTTACATAATCCGATGTTATGTTCCCTGAATCCATATATCTATGTTCTGTGTATAAATATTTTCCTATAGATAATTCTATATTACCAACCCTAGTTTCATTCTTAGCTCTTTCACCTTCTATCCCTTTTCCCATTCCAATTATACCAACCTTTGCAACATCACCTTCTAATAAAGCGTTAGTTGCTTGAGTTGTTCCATGAGCTATAAAAACTACATCATCAGGAGAAATATTATTTTCTTCTAAAACTTTATTTATAACTTGTATTACTCCTTTTGCAACTCCTTCTTTTTCATGATGAGTTGTAGGTATTTTTGCTTTTCCTATTACTTCATAACTATTGTTATCAATTACTACAGCATCTGTAAATGTTCCACCAACATCTATTCCAATTCTCACCTTTTTGCCCATTATATTTCCCTCCTGATGAATTTTATAATAAAGGTGCGAATTTAACGCACCTTTTTATTTACTTAAATTAATCTAATATTTATTTGTTAAAATATCATTACTGCCGTATAAATTAATGATAAGCATGTTATTATAACAGTATATGGAAGTGTAGACTTTAATACTGCATTAACATCTACTTTTGCAAAATCTGCAACAATTACATTGTGAGTATTTGTTGGGTCTGATACTCCTTGTACAACCCCTGTTGATCTTAAAGCCATTCCTATTGCTGCAGGACTTAATGTTCCAGCTGCTAGCATAACATTTCCTATACCTGATCCTAAACCATATAAATTAAGAGGTCCTCTATATAATGCAAGTGGTGATGCTATAGTAAATATTATTACATATGATATTGGTGAGGTAGGTAATATAGCTCCTATAAGAGGTTGCATTAATGCTATTGTTGCAGTTGCAGATACCCCATTTAATAATATACCAATTCCCATCATCAATCCTATAACTCCTGCTACATCCTGAATTCCTTCCACAAGTGAACTAGTTATAATTTGAATTATTTGTGATGGCTTAGTTACTAAAATTGTATATATAACAGAAATTATCAATGAAAATTCTGTACTAAATTTAAAGAAAAACACTAATACTATTGGAAGTAATGGTGATATTAATGCAAATATATTTACATCATCATGTGTCTTTGTTTCAAAGCTGCTACTTGGCATTGCCCATGTACTTCTTACACTCTTATTTTTAACATTAATCAATATATATGCAATTGTAACTACAGTAGAAATCAACCCTAATACTAATGATGTAGACTTTACAAGCTCCATATCCATTCCTATTGCATCAACATAAAATTTATAATTAGCAACATTAAATAACCCTCCAAGACCTAACCCCATAAGAAATGATCCTGCTGCAACCTTTGGCTTTATTCCAGCTGATAACATAAGCGGAATTACTATTGTTGCAACCATTATTACTGCTCCTGCTCCACCTAAAGCTGAAAATACTATTGCGCAAGCTGCCGTTAAAACAAATGTTATAGCTAAAGGCTTATCACCAGCAAGCTCTGCTGCTTTCCTAATTATAGTATTAGATACTCCTTGTTTTTGAATAACTTTTGCAAACATAGCTCCAAAAATAACTGCCATCATAGTCCCTGCCAGTCTAACTGATCCAGCTCCTATTACATGGCCCATCAGAGTTTGTCCACCCTCTTCTGCTGGAGTCATAAATGGAACTCCTGCAATTACCGCTATTATAACTCCTAATAGTGGCAGTGCTATAAGTGTCGGTAACTTTTTAGCTACCATAAGACCCGTGCATACAGCAAAAACTAATATTATAAGAATAACTTGAATATTAAAAAAATTCCCCATATTTCATTCCCCTTTTAAATTATTTTTTATAATTGCATTTAATAAGTTTTTATTTAATAAAAGCAAGGTCAAATCTCATTACGTCATTTTTATTATATAAATTTATCTGATTCCCTCATATATCACACCCTTTATACTTTATAATCTACCTAATTGTATTCAATAAAGTATTTTATTCTATAACTTGACCACTATTTAATAGTTCTGTTTTTAAGTCCTTATAATTTAACTCACTAAAGGTTTTCTTATATTTTAAGCATATTTTAGCTGCTATTCCAGCTGCTTGTCCTAAAGCCATGCATATTGGCGAAACTCTCATTGATGCTAATGCCTCATGATTTGTACTTATTGCTCTTCCTGTGACAATTAAATTATTTATTTTTGTAGGTATTAATGATCTATATGGTATTCCATAATAATCACCTATTTTCATTTCCATTAAATCTAATTCCTTACCATCTGGATCATGAATATCTATTGGCCAACTTCCAAGAGCTATTGTATCTTTAAATATTTTTCTTGAAATAATATCTTTTTCTGTTAATTCATATTGACCAACTAATCTTCTAGACTCCCTAACCCCTATTTCATCTCCAGATTGAACTAATATAGAGTTCTTAAATCCAGGTATATACTTTTTTAAAAAGTTGTATATTTCAATTACCTGTCTTCTACCTTCTATAGTAGCCTCAGATAAATCAAAATCTCTAACTGATATCTTATTTATAACTCTGCTCATATTCACTGCAACTTCTCCCCTTCTATTCAATTCAAAGAATAGAACTCGATCTCTATTTATAGTAAAATCTCCATTTTTTGAAGCTTCTGCTACTTTAGAAAAAAATCCTGAAATTGCAATTCTTTTTGATTCTTTAAAACTTTTTATATTTTCTCCTATTACAAATTCATTTTTATTTTCTTCAACATATTTAATAACTTCTTCAATATCTACATTACTAACCTTAAACATCATAGTCATAGGCTGACATTTAGCATCTTTTTCTCTGCCTATTTTCATTTCATTTCCAGAAAGATATGCTATTTCTCCATCTCCAGTGGCATCTATATAATATTTAGCTTCTATTTCGTATACCCCAGATCTTGTTTTTGCGAATACAGATTTTATATTTCCTTCTTCAACTTTCACATCTAATGCTTCAGTATGATATAAAATTTCTACTCCTGATTCCAATAAGTACTCCTGAGCCACATATTTATAAATTTCTGTTTCTATAGGTGTAACTGTAGCTGCTACTCCAAGTGTGTCTTCTATATGACCTATTGTACCTCCATTTCGTTTTATTCTTTCAATAAGCTCATTTGCATATCCCATTACTATTTGCTTTTTTCCTGCATGAAAAGTCATTAAAGGAATAACCAAGGATTTAGTGGCACATCCCCCTAAATATCCACCTCTTTCAATTAAAGTTACTTTATTTCCATCTGACGCAGCTGCCTTTGCTGCAATAATTCCTGAAGGGCCACCACCGATAATTAAAATATCACAACTTTTATATCCCTGAATATTCATATCATTCCTCCTTAAATTTAATAGTAACTTCACATTCAACTTCAAAAGTTCTATTCCAAGGTAATTTTGCATCTATGTTTAAACCTTCAATATATCCTTTTGCTTCTAAGTAGTTAACCTTATTTCCATTGAAATAAAACTCAAATGTTTTTTCTAATGAATCTTCAACAAAGTTATCTATTTTTTCAACTCTACTATTCATATTGAAAATACTTAAACCTTCTTTTAATACCTCTTTATTTGTTTTATTTCTTATAATGCTTTGGTACATAAAATCATCACAATATCTCTCTATTAAGAACTTAAGGCTCTCTAATGATTTTTCAAAGTTTAAAGCACCATTTGAATACATATTAGAAATAATATTTCCATGTGCTATAGAAGTTCCCATTGCGTTTCCAGCAGTATTCCACGCCCCATATGAAATCACTTTTAATAATAAATCATCTTCCTTTAACCTTTTTATAAGATATTCATCTCCACCATTTGAAAAAGATAAATCTGCAATTGATACTTTTTTCCCTAAACTTATATATTTTTTAATTCTAGTTATGAAATTATCAATTATAGATTTTTTATTATAATAATTTAAGTTATCTGAAGCCATATCTATATATGGTATATTAGGAGTTGTTGCAGCAAGTATATAATCACAATTTTTATAATCATCTACAATTGTTGCATTAGTACTTTTTAAATGCTCAATAATATTTACTTTAAGAGATCTATCTTCAAATTTAGGAATTATATCTTCATTTTTCTTATTATCAAAATCTATATAAACTTTAGGAATAAACTTATTTATATCGTTTACATATTTGCTAATAAGAATTTGTCCAATTTCATCTGCCCCAGGATAAACATATATTTTATCTGTTAATTTGTATTTATTTATTTTATCATGAAGCCTTTCATGCTCTATTAAATGTAATCCATACTTAGAGCAGTCTTCTTGTGAAAGTATCAAAAAATCAATTATTCCATCATTTACAAGTTCTATAGCCTCCATGTTTATATTATGATTTCTTTCCCTTGTTCTTAAATAAGTATTTAAAATTTCTTTTGGTATTTCTGATTTAATTTTATTTAAGTTGATCTCTAGATTTGTTTCTTTTAATGACTCAACCCTATATCTTAATTCATTATATTTATTTATTTTATCCCACCATATTTGACTCTCATTACTTGAAACAGATATTGATAACCTCATAATATTTGAAAATGCATATATTTTTGTATCTCTATTTTCCTTTTTATAAGCTTTTAGAAATTTTAATATATCCATCGCTTCTTCAACAGACCTTTTATCTGTTCTAGATGCTATCAATCCTCCATATAACAACATGTCTAATGATATTATTAAAGAGTCACACTTTTCTGTATTAATCCATTTCTTTATTGAATTCACATTTCCTTCTTTTAAAAAGCATCCTAAATCTTCTTTAATAGGTGTTTTAATTTCTAATTCTGCTAAATTAGCTAATTGCTTAACTATCACCAAATTAACTGGTCTATCATCTAATGGAACATACAGTATTTTATTATTTTTCATTACAATTCCTCACATTATTAAAATTATCTATTGTTTCTCTAAATTTTAATGTTGTTTCGTAAATAGAATCTTTAGTGTTACCTGTTACTATTGATCCAATCATTATTGCATTAATACCCATTTCTTGTAATATTAAAGATTGTTCTGGTGTTATATTTCTTTGCGTAGGTATAACTATAGGTTTTGAAGTTGTACTTCGGATTGATTGATATTGTAATATTTCTCTTACTGTAAGTTCATCTCCATAAGTTTTTGGATCCATTATTGAACATTCCAATATATCTATAGGTAAATTATCATATTCTTTTACATATTCTAATTTGTAATTATCATCTATCGCCACCATTTTATATATGTCTTTATTTAATATCAAAGGATTCATATGTTTATCATATAATGATATGAAATTAAAACCTTCATTTAATATTCCTTGTATTTCTGTCATTGGAATTTTATCATTTCCTCCAGCTACTATTCCTATAGGCTTATCATATTCTCTACAAAGAGAAACTATTTTTCTAATTATATCTAATTCCTCATTTAAAGATCCGAATTTTGTTTTACTAGCCCTATGCTCAACATTTATATGAACCTTTAACACATCTGCCCCAGCTAGTAATGCTGATTTTGCTAATTCTACGTCATTTCTCGGAAGACTTACTATAAGTGATATTTCCTTTTTATTTAATGACTTAATTAAATTCATATTTAACCCTCCCCTTTGGTTGTTTTTTCCTTTAATATAATTTTAGCATCGTAAAATTATATTATCAACACTTTTTGAAATATTTTTTCATTTATTTTGAAAATATTTTTCTATAGATAAAGGAACCTAAATTTTAGTTAGGTTCCTTTATTACTTTTATTTATTTTTTTATCCTTACTTCCAAGGTTTCTTTAGAGCTTTCTCCAAGTGAATTTTTAATCTTTATTATAACTTTACCATTGCCCTTCTTTTCTCCAACTATATTAGTTGAATTACTTCCTTGTTTAAAGAAATTTTTATTAGATATATCTTCAATTTCCATTATTTCTATAGGTAAATTTTTATCTCCACCTTTAACTTCTATATAATCTAATAAATTTATTTCCTCTCCTATTTTAAAATCAATCTTTTTATTTGATTTTTTCTCTAAGCTTAATTGATTTTCCATATTATCAATAAAATTTCCTTTTGATAAGACACTTACTCTATCATTAAACTCTAATTTAGAAATATAATTGTTACTTACATTAACTTTTTTCAGTTTTTCAATAGATGATATTTCTTTAGGTATTACTGTTAATCTATTATTTTCCACTTCAAGAAATCTAAGGGCTTTAATATCTCCTAATGTTTTTGGAAGCTCCAATAATAAATTATTATTAAGATATAATCCTTGTAAATTCACTAAATTTCCAAATTCCGTTGGCAGATTCTCTAAATTATTATTACTTAGATTTATTCCTGTCAAAGTCACCATATCTCCTATAGTACTAGGTAAAACCTTTATCCTATTTCCATTTAACCCTAAATATGAAGCTGAAGTCATTTTATTTATTTCTTCTGGAATTTCTTCAATTTCATTAAAAGCTAAATCCAAATGTTTAATACTGGCTAGTATAGGTATTTCTCTTAATAGATTCCCTGATAGGTCTATATATTGTAATGATGCTGGTAATAGATTTGCATCAATATTAGTTATATTATTTTTTGATATATATATAGTTTTTAAATTAGTTGCATTAGCTAAGCTTGGTAATTTACTTAAATTATTGTGGCTTACATTCAATTCCTTTAAAGATTTTAGATTACCTATATTTTCTGGTAATACATCTAATTTATTATTTGATACATTTATTTCTGTTAATTTACTTAAGCTCTCTATATTTTTAGGAATATAAGTTAACTGATTATTATTTGCTCCTAATGTAAATAAATTTTTTAAATTTCCTATGCTTTCTGGTAAGCATGTTAATTTATTGTTACCTACTCTTAAATACATAAGAGATGGGAAAGATCCTATATTATCATATAGCTCTGTAATATTATTATTAAAGATATTTAATTCTCTTAAAGCTGGCAATCCTACTATATCTTTCGGGAAACTTGTTAGTTCATTATCGTACGCAAGTAATCTTATAAGATTTTTTAAATTATTTACTTCTGATGGTATATTAGTAATATTATTTTGAGAAATATCTAGTCTATCTAATGTCACAATATTTCCAATTTCGCCTGGTATTGATGTTAATGAATTCTTAGAAATATCAAGCCAACGAAGTTTTTTAATACTACCTATATATGTTGGTATCTCATTTAATTTATTTCTTGAAAGAATAAGTTTATCTAAGCTCTCTAATTTAACTATTTCTTCTGGTATATCACTTATATAGTTTCCATCTAAATTTACTTCTAATAAACTAGGTAAATAGGATATACCTTGTATAGATTCTATTCCTTCTTCTGTAGCTAATAAATATTTTATAGACTGTAACTTTCTTAAAGTAATTTTATTAGATTTTATATCTGGTATATCTTGAGGATTACTATAAATAGTATAAGTAGCTGTTCTAACTATTACTTCTCTTAAATTTTCATCTGGAAACATTATTTTTAATTCACTGTCACTTAACTCTTTATCTAAATCCTCTTCATTAATTTGTATATTTTCATTATTTTTAATATCTATATTTTCTTTAATATTTACCTCATCTGCATAAGCTAATTTATTTTGTGAAAAAGATACAAATACCATGCTTGATAGTAATAAAGCTGATCCTACTAATATCCTACCCCTTAATTTATTCTCCATATTCCTCACCCCATCTACATAATTAATATTTTAAATTTATCTTTATATTTGTCCAATTTGCAACTGGTGATTCTTCAAATGATGATGAATGATTTTTAAATCCAGTCAATCCCATTATTGTAGGACATTCCTGCCAGCTTTCTCCAAAGTCTTCTGATACGACAAACATAGTACTATTTTCTTTATCTCCGTCTATATATTTAGGTTTTAAATACTGAGAATAAAGTGGAGCTACTGCTTCTAAAATAGGATCAAATGTAACTTCTCCATTAGGAGCATATTCTGGGTTATACAGTTCTTCCTTAGTAGATCCAATACTTGCTATTATTCCATAATGCGGTTGTTGTGAATAGGCTCCATCTACAAATGATTTTTGATCCACATTATAACATAAGAATTTAGCATGGTTTGCTGGCACTAATTGAATTCCCCCAGAATAATCAATATACTTACCCCAATTTGTTTTCCCTACCTTTGGAGATGTAGATAAACATATAACGCCTGGATGACTTGCCCTAAAAGTTCCTACATGTGAATATTCACTTCCACCAAATCGCCCAGTTCCTCTTACTCTTTGAATTATATCTGCTATATGTTTACTAGTTCCATCTTCATAATTTAATAATACTCTTCCATTCGACTCTTTATATTCACCATTTACAGTATCACCGGCTGCCCAATTTTCGAATTCTATACTAACAGGTGATCCAATAGATATTGAAGGTTTACTTACTACTATTCTTAGATCTTCAGGAATAGGTTTATCGTAACTCCCATTATAGTAATAATCTAAAGATTTCCATTCACCGTCATTGTCTAAAAATTGTACAGGATTTCCTACAAAGGCTCCACTTTTTCCTCCAAATATTTCATTTCCTCCAAGTATGTCTGTATATATTATGCTATCTGTAAACTTTGATGGATTATTTATTTCTGAATAAACATAATCATCTTCTGTTCCTATAGTAAACTGTTTAGGCATCCAAACACCTGCTGCTTCTATATCTGCAGGTGAAAGGCTTGGAACTGACTCTTTGGTTATTTCTGCTGCCTTTATAGGATCATAACTTTCATTTGGACCTACTCTAACATGTACATTATTTGATGCTGAAGCTGTAACACATGAATGGGTTCCATCATTAGCAGCATCGTAATGTGATGCCCAAAATCCTGCTGAAGAATTCGTTGGATATTTTCCAGCTCTTATTACATTTCCCATAATTCTTGTTGTTCCGTCGGGAAATTCCTGATAAATCTTTCCACCATCTTTGTTTTCTAAATAAATCATATACATTAAATTTAAATTAGGTGTATTTTCCTCTTTAAGCTCTTCTGGTATCTTACAGTTTATACTGTCTGCAACACTACTCCCCTTATACTTTGCAACTGAATTAGCATATACATTTCCAGAAAATACTCCTAATACAACTACTATTCCAATTAAAAAGCATATTATTTTTTTTGTAGACTTTTTCATATATCTCTCCCCTTTTAATATTATTTTAATCATAGCTTTAAAATAGCTTCTTTTGTATTATGAAGATTTCATATTATGTCTACTTTATAAAATTTATAATATTAGTCTGCAGAACTAAAATTTAAACTTCTCATTTTTTACTTAAATGTTTAATTTTTCTATATTATTTATTTAATATTATCACCGTTAAACCTTTTCATCAATACTTTTTGAAAACTTTTTTCTATTTTTTTGAAAATAACATTCAGCAGTTTGAAGAATTTTTACATAAAAAACGATGAAGAATTAAATTCCTCATCGTTTTTTATTTGTTTAATCTTTCAATAGCTTTATCAGTTTTATTTTTAGATTCTAATGCTACTTCCTTATTTTTTCTTATAACGTTAGTACATATTAAATCTACTAAAAAAGTTTGTGATACTTTAGTTCCTAAGGATTCCATATCCAATTTCATTTCTTGATATGTATAATTTAAAACATAATCACTTACTCTTGCTAATTTAGATAATAAGTTTTCAGTAATTGAAATAACTTTTACATTACTTTCTCTTGCAACTTCTGCTGCTATATTTATTTCATCTGTATTTCCACTATTTGATATAATAAATAAAACGTCATCTTCTTGCATTAATGATGCCATCATCACTAATGTATGACTATCTCTATAACAATTGCAAGATAATCCTATTTTCATAAATTTATAATATGCATCTTCTGCAATTACACCAGAATGACCAACTCCTGTAAAGAATATCCTCTTTGCGTTAACTAATATATCTGATACTTCTTCAATCTTTGTATAATCTATTTTTTTTAGAGTCTCTTCCAAAGAATTTATATTAGTATCATAAAATTTCTTTATAAATGCACTTAAAGAATCATTTTCAGATAATGCCTCTTCATCAATATCTTCATCACTATATCCATTATTTTTAAATTCTTGTGCCATGGTCATTTTAAATTCTAAAAAGCTTCTAAATCCTAACTTTCTACAAAATCGAGTAACTGTAGCTTCACCAACTCCACAATTATTTGCTATTTCTGTAACTGTCATATATATGCTACTGTTCATATATTCTTCTATATAATCACAAATCTTATTTTCTGCTTTAGTTAACTCATTTCTATCTTTTACTAGTGAAGATTTCATTAATACCCCTCTTACTTTATCATTTTACTTTTATAATGTAATTATATTATAAAACAAAAGAAATAACTACATTTTAAGGTTATAGCTTTTATAAATAAAATCCATATATTTATGAACTAAAATATTTTCTTAGGTTCTGCTTAAACTTATAATAAAAGTGCTTCCTTTATTTAATTCACTTTCTACAAAAATATTTCCTTTTGAAAGTTCTACTATTCTTTTAGCAATTGCCAGCCCAAGCCCGTATCCTGACTCACTTCTTGAATTATCTTCTTGATAAAACTTATCAAATATGCAGTTTACTACATCTTTACTCATTCCAATCCCTTCGTCTTTTATATATACCTTTATAGAATCAATACTTTTTTCTATCCAAATATTTATAGTATAACTATCTTTTGAAAACTTAATTGCATTTTCTATTATATTGGTCCAAACCTGTAAAAATAATTCTTCGTCTCCATAATAATAAGTAACAGGCAAATCTAAATTAAAATCAATATTTTTTTCTATCCATTTATTTTGTAATAAAAGAATTGCTTTCCTTATATTTTCATCTAAATAAAATTTATTTTGATTGTCTAATATATCCTGATTTTCAAGTTTAGATATCCTAAGAACATTGCTTGATAGCTTTTCAAGTCTTTTAGATTCCTCAATTATAATATTTAAATACTCATCTTTTTCTTCATTACTTAAATTATTATTCTTGAGTATTTTAGCAAAACCTTGTATTGATGCAATTGGAGTTTTTAATTCATGTGAAATATTATTGACAAAGTCTTTTTGTATGTACGCCGTATTTTTCAGTTTCTTTGTCATTTCATTAAAATGAAAGATTAGTTGCGCTATCTCATCTTTTTCTTTTGTTTTTAAATAAATATCAAAGTTTCCTTCTGCTACTTCATTTGTTGCCTTAGTCAATTTCTTTATTTGCTTAACAACTATGGTTGATATAAAGCATAAAGACGTTAAACAAATTATAAAACTTATACCTAATATTAAAAATTTAACTCCATGGAACTTATTAATTTCAGGAATTAAACACTTACCATTTTCAGAAATCTTTTTATTTATTATTGGTGAAACTATGAAGAAAGTAACGATATTACTTAATAGTATTGTTGTAAAAAAATATATTATTATTTTTCCTTGAAGTGTGTTTCTAAAATAATTGTATATCTTTCTCATATATTCTTCTCCGCTTTATAACCTAAACCTCTAACTGTTACAATTTTAAACTCATCAAAGTCGCTTAGTTTTTCTCTTATTCGCTTAATATGGACATCAACGGTTCTTTCATCGCTTTCTATATCTACTCCCCATATTTCTTCCATAAGTTGATTTCTTGTAAATATTTGTTTTGGATAACTTAATAACTTAAATAATAAGTAAAATTCCTTTTTAGCTAAATCTATTACTTTATTATTTCTTGTTACAGTTAGTGAGCTATTATCTAAAATTACATCTCCAATTATTAATTTATGTTCATTAGATATTTTTGCTCTTCGTAGTAATGCTTTTACCCTTAAAATCATTTCATCTAAATCTATTGGTTTTACCATATAATCATCTACCCCAACTAAAAATCCCTTTCTTTTATCTTCTATAGTTTCTTTAGCTGTAACCATTAAAATTGGTAAATCATAATTAGAACTACGTAAATCTTTTACTAATTGGTATCCATTAACCTTTGGCATCATAATATCACAAACAATTAAATCAATATGCTTATCTTCGAAAATTTCTATTGCTTTTTCTCCATCTTGTGCTAAAAATACCTCATACCCATTTTGTTTTAAAAAGACTTCCATTAATCGTCTTAAATTTTTATCATCCTCAACTATTAATATATTAATCATTATAATCTCCCTAATAAAATTCCTCTACTTTAAATATTATAATATAGTTAAAATTATAGGCAAATACCATAATAGTATTTGCCTATACTTTAATTATATTACTCTGTTCTTAATGCTTCAACTGGATCCTTTTTTGATGCCATTTTAGCAGGTATAGACCCACCTAGCATAGTTAAGCATACACTTATAACTATTAAAATAATTGCATGCACTGGATTAAGAACTGCAACTCCTTTTAAATCAGTTATTTTATATAATATACTATTAGTAGGGAAAGTTAAAAGCCAAGCAACTAATATTCCCAAAATCCCGGAACAACTTCCAACTATAAAAGTTTCTGCGTTAAATACACGAGTTATATCTTTCTTTCTTGCTCCAAGTGCCCTTAAAACCCCTATTTCCTTTGTTCTTTCAAGAACTGAAATATATGTTATAATTCCAACCATTATTAATGAAACTACTAAAGATATTGCTGCAAATGCTATTAATACCATTGTTATAGCATCCATTATTCCTCCTGATAGACTTACAAAAGTACTAGCCATATCATTGTAAATTACCATATCCTCTTTTTCTTTTCCTTCATTCCATTTATCTAAATAGTTAGTTACTGATTCCTTTGTTGTGAAATCCTTTGGATATAAAGTTATCATATATGGAGTACCAACTGCTCCTATTGATGCAAGTGCATTCTCCTTAGTGTTATTTGAATCTGGTCTGCTACTTTTTATATCAAAACTTTCTCCTGTAAATACATTATAATCTGACACTTCTTGAGCTTTTGCTACCTCTGAATTTTTAGCATCTTCTATAAAATATTTACTTAACTCATCTGAATACGCAATCCCTAATGATAAAACAGGTATAGTTACATCTTTCTTTAATCTTAATATTCCTGTTATTTTAAGAGGAATTGCTCTATCACTATTATATAACTCACTCATATCTTTAGGATTGCCAGATAGGGTAAAATAATTACCCAACTTTTTATAATAATCATCATTTAATATAGCCTTAAGTTCATGACCTATAATATCATCAAAACTAATTTCTTCTTTATCACTATTTATTCCAAGTGCATCTAAAATTGCTGTATCTATCTTATTGTATTCATCTACAACTAAAACTAAATCTGACATTCCTTCTGGATATTTACCTGCAAGTAAGTCGTATGAAGTTTCTAAATATCCAGGTGTATTTTTATCTAAATTAATTGGATATGATGATAAATTTAAATCTGAAACACTTACAGGTGCTGCAACATTCCCATCACTTTTTAAAAGATTCATATTTACTAAACGAGTATATGAAACTCCTGACAATAGATTATTATCTATTTTTTCTACATAATTTACATACTCTTCTGTAAGCTTATTATTATGAATAAAAGTATTTTCCTTAGTATTATATGGATAAATTACATTTGAATCTGGATACTTTCCTTCTGAATCATTATCTCCAGACATTTCTTTTTTCATTTCTTTACTATGTTCCATCATATTATTTATATCTACTTCAGCAGCTTTTTGACTTATCATAATAGGAAATCCTGATAGTGTATCGGATTCAAAAATATCTATTTGTTTATCAAATCCATTTGAAAGTGATAGAATTAAAGCTATTCCTATAATTCCTATACTAGATGCAAAAGCTGTTAAAAATGTTCTCCATTTTTTAGTTCTAATATTCATTCCTGACAGTTTCAGAGCTGTTAAAAAGCTCATGCTCGTCTTTTTAAGAATATATGAACTGTTACTTTTTTCTTCCTCTAATGGATTAGAATCAGAAATAACATTCCCATCTCTAAATTCTACTATTCTATCAGCATATTCTTTAGCAAGCTCTGGATTATGTGTTACCATTATAACAAGCTTATCCTTTGCTATATCTTTTATAAGATCCATAATTTGAATACTAGTTTTAGTATCTAAAGCCCCTGTAGGTTCATCAGCCAATATTATATCTGGATCATTTGCAAGTGCTCTTGCTATAGCAACTCTTTGCATTTGCCCACCAGAAAGTTGATTAGGTCTTTTATGTATATGATCCTTTAATCCAACTCTTTCTAAAGCTTCTACTGCCTTTTTATGTTTTTCAGATGAAGAAACTCCACTTAAAGTCATTCCCATTTCCACATTATCTAAAATACTTAAATGACTTATTAAATTATAGCTTTGAAAAACAAATCCTATGCTGTTATTACGATAAGCATCCCAATGGGAATCTTTAAATTCTCTAGTGGATTCTCCATTAATGATTAAATCTCCACTATCATACTTATCTAATCCTCCAATAATATTCAAACAAGTAGTTTTTCCTGAGCCACTTGGCCCTAGTATAGCTACAAATTCATTTTCTCTAAAATTTAAACTTACTCCACCTAAAGCAATTTGTTTAAACTCACCTGTTACATATGACTTTTTTATATTTTTTAGCGATAACATACTTTCCCTCCTATAATAGATTTTACTACCATAGATTACATGATATTTTAGTTTTATGAACTGAATATGAACTTAGCAATTTGAAATTATTGCGAAGTAAATATTATTAATGATAAGTTAATAATAAGATGGTGATTTTGTGTTTTGGAATAGACGGTTACTATATAGAAGAACATCAATTAAAAGATATAATGAAATAAGAAATATATTAGAATTAAACAATATAAAATATACACTCAAAATGGAAAATAAAGGATATGCGATAAATAAAATAATTATAGGAACATTAAGACAATCTGAAGATTTCTCTTATTAATATAGTACTTTTGTAAATAATGAACACTTTGAATGTGCCAATTACTTAATTAATCATCAGTCACAATCTTAATAATATGGTGAAGCAAAGACATTCTTAAGGAGTGTCTTTTTATTTTTGTGAAATTAAATTTAAGAGAAGAAAATAATTGTAAAATCTAGGAATAACTACTTGATAATATATAGTACTATATATTACAATATATATATGTACTTAATAATATTAAGTAGTATATTTTAAAAGGAGGCTTGTAAGTGGAATTTGATAAGGAAATACTTAAGGGATATATTGACTCAATTGTTTTATCAGCCCTGTATGATGAAGATATGTATGGATATTTAATTGTTAAAAAAATTAAAGAAAAATCAAAAGACGAATATGAAATTAAAGAAGCTACATTGTATGTTGCACTAAAAAGGTTAGAAAAGAAAGGGTACCTTAGAGGGTATTGGAATGATAATGAAGGAACAAGTGGAGGGAGAAGAAGGTATTACTCCATCACTGAGGAAGGAAAGGAAAATTTTATTAGAAGTTCTGAGAAGTGGTATGATCTAAAGAGAATTTTAGATAATTTTATGGGGGTAAAATAGTATGAAAAGGATAGAAGAGTATATAGAAAAAATCTATAGGAATTTTGATGAAAAAGATGAAGAAACAAAAATCATAAAAGAAGAAACAAAGGTTCATTTGCTTGAAGAAGTAGCAGATTTGAAAAAGCAAGGATTAACTGAGGAAGAAAGTATTAATAAAGCAATATCAAATTTTGGTAGTGAAAAGGTTGTTATAAGTGAAATGAACCTAATCCTAAAAAAGCAAAATAAATTTTCCAAGGCATTGAAAAAAGTTACTCTAATTACATTTATAGTTGCATGTCTATTTTTCTCCATTGACATAGGAGATGAATTTATCAATAGAGATGAAAATAATTTTAAATATGATAAAAACACTACGTCATATGTAATTGAAACTATAAGAAATAAAATTCAGGATAAAGATTCTCTGGATGAAAGCTTAAAGAATGAAATAACTCAATTACTTGATGAATTTAATAAACAAAATAACAATGGGTTATATTACATTAGATTAGAATATGAACCAAACTCAAGTATTGAATACGAGTATAAAAAAGATGTATCAGAAGATATGATTAATGGCGGACATGGTGGTTTAAGTAGGCGAAATAACTGGAGCATTCATACTAATACAACAGAGGATCAGGCTAATTATGATTATAAGAAGCATAAGGAATCTTGGGATAAAGTAGTAAATAGACTGCCTAATAGATTAGGTCAGGTATCTAACTATTTATTCGTGGTTTCAGCAGTATTACTATGTGTTTATATTATTAATAAAGTTTATCTAAAAAGTTCATTTTTAAACAAATAGTTTCTTCAAAATTTTAATGTATTACACAAAAATATTTTAAAGTAAAATTAATAAAAAATACCGTATTATTCAGTAAAATGTACCCCTTGTAAAGGACATTATGAAAAAGACCGTGCTAAGTTAAGAAGATGATTTCTGTATTGAACAGGAGTCATCTTCTTTAAGTTCCATTGATATCTATATTCATTATAATAAGTCATATATCGGTCTATCTCATTTCT
>NZ_BAAAAV010000013.1:0-56608 GCF_054768095.1 Clostridium sp. CTA-7
TCTTTATATTCATTTTTGTTCCAAAATTTTCATTAGCATATTTAACACCTTGTTGGAATCCCCAGTTAAACTTTTGAGGTGCTGGTATTTCCATACCACCTATAAATCCTAGTTCTCCTTCTTTTAATTGAAGTGCTGTTGCAACACCTGCTAAGAATCCAGTTTCTTGCTCAGCAAAGAATATAGCAACTGTATTATCAGCTACAACTGGTTTAAAGTCTCCACTATGTGGATTACCATCTAGTATTACAAATTTAGCATCTTTATATTTATCTTGTGCTTTAAATACAGCTGTTTCAAATTTAAATCCAGGAGTAACTATAAATTTATATCCTGTGTCATAAAGATTTCCTATTTCTTTAATATAATCAGCTTCTGTTGTTCCAGTTGGTTTTAAATAATTAGTTTCAACCTTTAAATCTGTTTGTGCCTTCTTTATACCTTCCCAAGTACCTTGGTTAAATGACTTGTCATCAATAGTACCTGCATCAGTAACCATACCTACTTTTAAGTCTTTTTTAGTTTCCTTTGATGCTTCTCCACCTTTGTTACCACAACCTACTAAACCAGTAACCATAAGTGCTGAAAGTGTTAGTGCTATTAGCTTTTTTTTCATAATAATCCCTCCATAAAATAATATATAGCAATCTTTGATCTACAAAGAAATGCATCGTTTTAAATTATAATACTTGCGATTGATACCGCTTACAAATAAAGTTAAAGTTTTATTTACTTACTTTTTCTTCAGATCCATTTAAAATTAATTTAGGTGGTATTTTTATACGAGTTATTTTATTTTTTTCTTCTGATTCAAATATCTCTAAAAGTAGTTTAATAGCTGACCTTCCTAGTTCTATAGGTGAATCCTCTACATAAGTTAAATTAATTCCAACTATATCTATGAATTCAATTTTATTAAAACCAACTAAAGCCATATCTTTAGGAATTTTTTTATTTTTTTCAAATAAAGCTTTAATTGCACCTAAAGTCATCATATTACTACATGCAATTAATGCTGTAGGTGGATCTTCCATTTCTAAAAACTCTTTAGTTATTTCATAAGCTTTATCTAGATTAAATTTTCCTTCTTTTATATATTTAGTTATTATGGGTAAATTATTTTCCTTTAATGCTTTTTTATATCCATTTAATCTATTTATTGCCGAACTTGAGCTTATTATTCCTGTTATTATACCTATTTTTTTATGACCTTTTTTTATTAATAAGTCAGTTGCATCAAATCCACCCTTAATATCATCAACAAAGACTCCATTTAAATTTATATAATTTAAATCTGCAGAAACTAGTATAATAGGCATACTTGTACTCTTTATAATATCTATAAATATATCTTCGAACTTAGTGTCTCCAAAACCTGGAGTCATTATTACACCTTTTAATCTATGTTTCTTAACTTCATCCAATGCCTTTAATTCGCTTTTTATATCGTTATTAGTATTGAACAGTATTATATTTAAACCAACTTCTTCTGCAATTTTACTTATACCCTTTATTATTTCTCCAAAATAAGGATTTGTTATATCAGGAACTATTATTCCTATAGTGCTAGTCTCCCTTCTTGAAAGGCTTCTAGCTATAGCGCTTGGAACATAATTCATTTCTTCTATAACTTTTAAAACCTTTTCCTTAGTTTCATCTTTTACATATGATGAATTATTTAAGACCCTAGATATAGTTGCAGAAGAAACACCTGCTTTTTTTGCTATATCATCTATAGTTACTGCCATTTCAATTCTCCTTATACATTTAATGAGATTAGCAAAATTTCCCTTATATCCATATTATATATCTATTTCATTCACTTATACTAGCCCTAAATTTTATTATATATAACTTTTGATAATTTTTTCTATATTCTCAGATGTAAGTCCATGCTTTTCTAATAATTCATTAGGTGTACCTGATTCACCAAACAAATCATTTATTCCAAGCTTAATAACCTTTGTTGGCTCAAATTCTGCTGTAACGCTAGCTACTGATTCTCCAAGTCCTCCTATTATTGAATGTTCTTCACATGTAAGTATAAACTTAGTTTCTTTGGCAGCCTTTATTATGATTTCCTTATCTATAGGTTTTATAGTTGGCATATGAATTAATCTTACATTAACTCCTCTTTCTTTTAAGTTAGAAACTGCTTTTTTCGCCATAGCTGTCATTATACCGGTAGAGATTATAGTACAATCATTACCTTCTTCTATAGAAATCCCCTTGCCATATTGAAAACTGTAATCATCATCAAATATATCTTCACTATTAAGTCTCCCTAATCTTATATATATAGGTCCCTTATAGTTAGCTGCAAACTTAACTGCTTCTATAGTTTCTTTTTCATCTGCTGGAACTAATATCGTCATATTAGGTAATGATCTCATAAGTGCTATGTCTTCTATAGATTGATGAGAACCACCATCTTCACCAACTGTTATTCCAGCATGAGTTGCTGCTATTTTTACATTAGCCTTAGGATAGCATACTGAGTTTCTTATTACTTCAAAAGCCCTACCAGATGCAAAAACTGCAAATGTACTGGCAAAGGGAATTTTTCCATATCTAGCTAATCCAGCACTCATCCCTATAAGATTTTGCTCCGCAATTCCTGCATTTATAAATCTTTCAGGATAAGCTTTTGCAAAGTCACATGTTTTTGTAGATTTAGAAAGATCTGCATCTAAAACTACTATATCTTCATTTTCTTTTCCTAACTGAAGAAGTGCTTTTCCATATGCCTCACGTGTAGCTATTCCCATATTTATTCCTCCCTTATTTCATTTTCTATTTCATATAATGCTTTTTCTTTTTGATCACTATTAGGAGCTGTTCCATGCCATTCAACTTTATTTTCCATAAAAGAAACTCCCTTACCTTTTATGGTATTAGCTATAATAACGGTTGGCTTACCTTTTGACTCTCTAGCTTTTTCTAACGCATTTTCTATTTCGTCAAATTTATGTCCATCTACTATTTCTACATTCCATCCAAATCCCTTAAACTTTTCATCTAAAGGCTGAACCTTCATTACATCATCATTTTTCCCATCTATTTGCAGTTTGTTATTATCTATAAATGCTACTAAGTTGTCTAACTTATAATGCGCTGCACTCATAAATGCTTCCCAAACTATTCCCTCTTGTAGTTCTCCATCACCTAAGATAGCATAAACTCTATTTCTATCTTCATTTATTTTTGAAGCTATAGCTAAACCTACTGCATTAGATATTCCTTGTCCCAATGATCCAGTAGAAATATCTACAGCTTTTATCTTTTTACTATCTGGATGACCTTGTAAAATGGATCCAATCTTTCTTAAGTTTTTCACTTCATTTTTATCAATTAAACCCTTTTCAATCAAGGTTGAGTATAAAGCAGGAGCTGCATGCCCCTTGCTTAATACAAAATAATCTCTTTCTTTACTATCTAAATTATTTTTATCTATATTCATTTCTTTAAAATATAGATATGTTAGTATTTCTACAGCTGATAATGATCCACCAGGATGTCCTGATTTTGACTCAGCTATCATTTCTATTATATTTTTTCTTATATTTATAGAATGTTCTTTTAAATCATTATACATAAGAATGCCTCCTACAAATTATTTAGATGATTAGGAATCCTATATTAAAATTTTTGATATTAATAACCTTTAACTTCTTCGTTATTCATTATCTTTATTATAGAACTTGTTCCAAGCCTTGAAGCACCCTTGTCTATAAATTCTTCTGCTTTCTCAATACTCTTTACTCCACCAGCAGCTTTAATTTTTACATCTTTACCAACATTTTTTCTAAATAACTCAATATCTTCTATTGTTGCTCCACCTGTGCTAAAACCAGTAGATGTTTTTATAAAATCTGCACCAGCCTTAGTTACACAATTACATAACTCAATTTTCTCATCTTCTGTTAAAAGGCAAGTTTCTATTATAACCTTTAATATCTTATCTCCACATGCTTCCTTTATCTTTTTTATCTCATCAGTTATAAAATCATAATTTTTATCTTTAACCATACCTAAATTTATTACCATATCAATTTCGTCTGCACCTTTTTCTATTGCATCCTTAGTTTCAAAAACTTTCACTTCAGTTGTATTATAACCGTTAGGAAATCCTATAACTGTGCATATTTTCAAATCATCATTTACATATTCTTTAACTCTTTTTATAAATGATGGTGGAATACAAACTGATGCTACTCCATACTTAATTCCATCATCACATATATCTTTTATTTCACCCCATGTTGATGTTTGTAAAAGTAATGTATGATCAACTGTCTTTAAGATTTCTTTTATATCCATTATTTATCTCCTATCTATTTTATTTGTATTTATTAAACTACTCAATTATTTTATATATTATTTCATTTTTAGATGGTTTTTCATTTGAAATTGTATATGCTGATAATAACATTTCTTCAGATTTTTCGATTCTGTTTTTATCACTAGTGTATATTGTAGCTAATAAATCTCCTTTATTAACATAACTACCCATCTTTTTAGCTAATATTATTCCAGCTCCATAATCTATTGAATCATCTTTAGTTTCTCTTCCAGCTCCAGCTAGTAATGATGCTATTCCTACTTTTTCTGCATTAAGCTCATATACATAGCCTTCTTCTTGAGCCTTAACTTCATGTACTACTTCTGAAATAGTAAATAAGTCTTTATTTTCAATTACTTTTACATCTCCACCTTGGTTTATAACAAGTTCTTTTAATTTTTCAAGAGCCTGTCCATTTCTAAGTACTTCTTCTAATACTTCTCTACCCTTATTTACATCTTCTTCTACATTAGATAATTTAAGCATTTGAGCACCAAGTCTTAAGCATAATTCTCTTAAATCTTCCGGTCCTTTGTCACTTAATACTTCAATTACTTCTTGTATTTCTAATGCATTTCCTATTGCATGTCCTAAAGGTTCTCCATTTAAAGTTATAGCTGCTGAAGTATTACGATTTAAACCTTTACCTATAGATACCATTGCTTCAGCTAATTTTTCAGCATCTTCTTTAGTCTTCATAAATGCTCCATCACCATATTTAACATCTAGTAATATGGCATCTGAACCTGATGCAATCTTTTTACTCATTATACTTGCAGCTATTAATGAAATACTATCTATAGTTGCAGTAACATCTCTAAGTGCATATAATTTTTTATCTGCTGGAACTATATTTTGTGTTTGGCCTGCTATAACAAGTCCTGATTTATTAACAAAATTAATAAAATTCTCCTTGCTTACATTTATATCAAATCCTGGTACTGCTTCAAGCTTATCAAGTGTTCCACCAGTATGTCCTAAACCTCTTCCTGATAACTTAGCTACTTTTGCACCTGCTGCTGCTACCATTGGAACTAATATTAAAGAAGTTTTGTCTCCAACACCACCAGTACTATGTTTATCAACTTTAATACCATTTATTTCACTTAAATCAACTACATCTCCAGATTTTATCATAGCCATAGTAAGGTTAACTGTTTCTTCCTTGCTGAAGCCATTTATATATATAGCCATTAGTAATGCCGATGCTTGGTAATCTGTTACATCTCCTTTTGTATATCCCTCTATAAAGAATTCTATCTCTTCTTTACTTAATTCTTTATTATCTCTTTTTTTTGCTATAATATCAAATGCTCTCATGTTTACCCCTCCATTTAATCTTTATATTTATTTACTTTAACCCAGTCATCAAGTTCTTCCTTGCTTTTAGGTATAGTTAACTCATCATTTACTATTTTTGATTTTATTTTTTTAACTGTTTTCATTACATATGGATCTAATTCCACTTGCGACCCTTCTCTAGTAATATCTATAATTCCTTCTTTTAATCCCGATAAATGAACACCATCATTCCAACTGTTATCCTTTACATATTTAATTTCATTAAATATAATTTGATTCATATATCTTGTAGCTGTGGAAATTATAACATTAGGTTCAAAAAAATTCTGATTTTCATCTACTCCAAAGGCATATCCTCCAGATTCTTTTGCCGCTGAAAATACTCCTAGTCCAGAAGCTCCTGCTAAATGTTGAATATATTTAACACCTTTACTATACATTAAAAGTGCAGTTTCTCTAGCCTTTAACGGATTCTTAAAATCGTTTACTACTGCAGACATAACTTCCCCTTCAGGATTAACATATTTAAATCCTGCCTCAAATCCAATTGCTCCTTCTCTTAAATGAGGGACTTCCATTCCTAATATTATTCCAGCCTTTGGCATAAAACCACTAGCTTCATACTCTTTTTTGCTTAATATACCTGAAATAACACCATTTAAAAATGCTTGTTCTTCCCATCTTGTATAAATAGAGCTTACATTATTTGCTTCAAGCTTAGAGTCTATTAAAGTAAATTTCTGATTTGGAAATATTTCTGAAACCGCTTTCACATCATTTTCTTGTTCAGGACCAATAGCAATTATTAATTGATACTCCTCTGTTTCTGCAAATTCCATTAGACTCTTTTCATATTCCTCAGGATATATTGGTTCAGCATAATCAAATTCTATACCTAACTCCTTTTGAGCTTTTAATAAACCATCATAGATCAAGTCATTAAATGATTTATCACCTAATCCACTACCTGTAAAAACTACTGCTATCTTTAAAGTTTCTAAATCTTTTCTTTCCTTTAGATTATTATTCATATTAACACCTAAGGATGTTGCAAAAAATATTATTAAAGCTAATATTAATGAAACTATTAATATTGTATCTATTTTTTTAATCATTTACGCTCCTTTTCATTGGATAATAACCTATAATATTTTTTTGTTAATATAATTATACATAAATAAACGATTACTTTATATAAATAATATTGATATTATTTATAATTATTTGGATATAATTTTACTGTTAAAGTATAATTTCTAATATACACTTGTAATATATTGATTTTTCAGAATTTATTTGACATTTCATTATAATATAATCAATATCTATCTTCTTCTGGAGAAACTCCAGTGTACTTTTTATAGTTTTTCGAAAAATATCCTGCATTTGAATATCCTACCTCTAATGCAATTTGAGATATCTTCATATCTGTCTTTTTTATAAGCTCACTAGCTTTTTTTATTCTATAAATTGTTAGATAAGTACTAAAATTTTCACCAACTTCTTCTTTAAAAAGTCTAGAGAAATACTCATGTGATAAATATACATGTTTAGCCACATCTATTAATGAAATATGATTTTTATAATTATCATCTATATACTTTAAGGCCTTTTCTATAGATTTGGAATATTTCTTAGACTTAATAATTTCTTGGGAGTCTAATACCTCTTCTTCTTTTTTATTAATTTCAACTTTTATTTTATTATTAATTTTGCTTAGTATCTCCTTCAGTTCCTTTGGTCTAATATCTGATTTTATTAGATATTCGTAAACCCCACAACTTATTGCTTCCTTCGCATATGAAAATTCGGCAAAATTAGTTAGGATTATTATATATACCTCTGGCATTAATTCTTTTATTTTTCTAGATAACTCTATTCCATCCATTATTGGCATTTTTATATCTGTTATAATAACATCTGGCTTGGAACTTATAGCTAGATCATAGGCTTCTTTACCGTTATTTACACTACCTATTACATTAAACTCATCTGAAATATTTTTTATAGTATATCCTATCCACTCTCTTATTGGAGCCTCATCTTCAACAACTAATATATTCAACATATAAATCCTCCTTATTTAGGTAATTTAAATATAACCTTTGTTCCATTTCCTTCTTTACTTATAACTTCTATTCCATATTCTTTTCCGTAATTTAGTTGTATTCTTTCATGTACGTTAATTAATCCAACTCTATTTATAGACTCTTTATTGTTAAATAAATTATTTATTTGACTACTGCTCATACCCTTGCCATTATCAATTATTTCTAATTTTATAAATTTATCTTCTATATATCCTTTTATTTTTATTATCCCTCTATTATTTTCACTTTCCATACTATAAAATATAGCATTTTCTACAACTGGTTGTAATATTAATGCTGGAACCATCACACTTTTTATTTTATTATCTATATCAATATCAACTGTAAATCCATTAGGATATCTTATTTTTTGGAGTTCTACATATGTCTTAATTATTTCTATTTCATCCTCTAAAGAAATTAACTCACTAGCCCTCGGCAGTATATTTCTTAGAAGCTTGGAAAATTTATATAGCATTTCCTCTGCCTCTTCATTTTTATTCATAGAAACCAAAAATCTAACACCACTTAATGTATTATATAAAAAATGAGGATTAATTTGAGCTTGTAAAAAGCTTAATTCTGCAATACGTTTTTGCTTCTCTTTTTCCTTTATTTCTTCTATTGAATCATCTAACCACTTAACCATATCGTTAAAAGATTCTTCTAATTTACCTATTTCATCATCTCTATCAACTTCAACCTTAGCTTTTAAGTCTCCATTCATAACCTTTCCCATGGTATTTTTTATATTTATAACTGGCTTAGTAACCCACACGGAAATTTTATATATAACTATAAATGATATAATTATTACTAAAATTAGAGTTAATGAAAACTTTTGTGTTATTTGCTTTATAGGTTGCCTAACTATATGTAATGGAATTTCTTCTACTATTGACCATCCATACCTATCTAGAGTTGACACCATTTTCATATACTTTATACCGTCTCTTTCAAATATAGAGTACCATTCCTCAGTTTTTAAATGCTGTCCATAATCTAATTCTTTATAATAATTATTACCTATTAATCTTTTGTCTCTACTTGATATTATATCGCCTTTTAAATCTATTATATATATATTTCTACCATCTTTTATTATTTTATTATATCTATCATATAACATTTTTTCACTTACATCCATTATTAAAACGCCTAATGTTTCATCTGTAATTAAGTCCTTTATTAATCTACCCATTCTAAATATACATTTGTATGGGCCTATACCCTCTTCATCTTCAAAAGTGCTAATAAGTACAGTATTCCCATCAGCTTCTACTATTTCATTATACCAAATTTCATCTTTTATAGAGTTTATGTTATATTTATTTTTAGCATAGGTACTAAAATTCAAATCGTTTTCAGAAATTACATATAGTTCAGGCTTCATGTTATACTTACCATATTTCCATACCTGTTCATTAAGTAGTCCCTCTACATACTTATCAGCATTTATAAAATCCTCATCTCTCTTCATTACTTCTTCCTTAGGAATTGATAATACACTAATTAATTTATTATCTTCAACAATATTATTGCCTATCTCTTCAATATTAGATAAGAGTATTGAGATATTATCTGATATTTCTTGTAGAATTTCATTATTCATTTTTCCAATTTCTATTTGAACTATTTTATTAGTATCCTTTATTGCCCAAACTCCTATTACTACTGAAATAGTTATTATGAATAGAATTAAAAGCAAACACAATTTTAAAGTTATACTCTTTATTTTCATAAATTCTTATTCCTCTTTACCATTCTTTTATACAAATCATTTTACTAAATTTATATTATATATGTCTATCTATTATTTAAATAAAAAATACTGAGAGTTCTATAACCTCTCAGTATTTTCAACATTTTTTAATTATATTTCATTAATGAAGCCTTTATTAATCCAATAAATAATGGATGTGGTCTATTAGGTCTTGACTTCAGCTCAGGATGAAATTGAACAGATACATACCATGGATGATCTTTAATTTCAACAATTTCAACTAACCTTCCATCTGGGCTAGTTCCTGTAATATCCATACCAGCTTCTTTTATTACTTTTCTATATTCATTATTAAATTCATATCTATGTCTATGTCTTTCATAAATTAATTTATCATTATAAACATTATAAGCTGTACTATTCTCATCTAATTTACATGGATATAATCCCAATCTCATTGTTCCACCTAAATCTTCTACATCTTTTTGATCAGGCATTATATCTATTACTGGATATTTAGTTTCACAATCAATCTCTGCACTATTTGCCCCTTCATATCCTAATACATTTCTAGCAAATTCAATTACTGAACATTGCATTCCTAAGCATATTCCAAGGAAAGGCTTCTTATTTTCTCTTGCAAACCTTATGGCCTCTATTTTACCTTCAATTCCTCTATCTCCAAAGCCTCCAGGAACTAAAATTCCATCACAATCTCCTAAGGCTTCATTACTATTATTTCTATTAACATCCTCTGCATTAATCCACTTAATTTCTACATTACAATTGTTAGCTAAACCACCATGATTTAAAGCTTCAACAATTGATATATATGCATCATGTAACTCTACGTATTTACCAACTAAAGCTATCTTAACATGTTCTTTTAAGTTCTTTACTTTTTGAACCATATCAATCCATTCAGAATTATCTATATCTCTACATCCTAGTTCAAGTTTTTCGCAAACTAATCTATCTAATCCTTCTTTATGTAACATAAGTGGAACTTCATATAAATGTTCCGCATCTAAATTTTGTATAACACATCTAGCTTCTAGGTTACAGAATAATCCTATCTTGGATTTTATATCTTCAGATAACTCCTTTTGTGATCTACAAACAATTATGTCTGGTTGTATTCCTATACTCCTTAATTCTTTAACTGAATGTTGAGTTGGCTTAGTTTTTAACTCTCCCGCTTTCCCTAAGTATGGAACTAAAGTAACATGTATAAAACATACATTTTCTCTTCCAACTTCATATTTAATTTGTCTTATAGCTTCAAGAAATGGCTGGGACTCAATATCTCCAACTGTTCCCCCTATTTCTGTAATTACTACATCTACATCCTTTTCTTTAGATACTCTATAAACCCTTTCTTTTATAGCATTTGTAATATGCGGTATAACTTGAACAGTTCCACCAAGATATTCTCCTCTTCTTTCCTTAGATATTACAGACCAATATATTCTACCAGTTGTAACATTATTGCTTTGGCTTAAATTTTCATCTATGAATCTTTCATAATGTCCTAAGTCTAAATCTGTTTCAGCACCATCGTCTGTTACAAATACTTCACCGTGTTGATATGGACTCATTGTACCTGGATCAACATTTAAATACGGATCAAATTTTTGTATAGAAACCTTTAGTCCTCTATTCTTTAATAATCTACCTAATGATGCTGCAGTTATGCCCTTTCCTAAAGAAGATACTACTCCTCCTGTTACAAATACATATTTAGTTTTCATACTATTCCTCCAAAAAAATAAAATTTTTAATTTATTTTCTTGACACTAAATCCCCTGTTTGATATAATCATAATTACCTCACTATTTATGATGGGTTTATAATGCCTAAATTCAATAAGTAGTATAATATCACAGATAAACAATAAAATCTAGTGTTTTTTTGTTATTTATTTTATATTATTTTATTTAAACCCTCTTCTATTTTAAAATACATTTCTCTAAACTCCTTATTAACCAATAACTTTTCTTGAGCTTTATTAATATTATAATTAATGCTCTTATCACTAATTATTTCTAACATTTGCTTTACTTTCTCTTTATCAAGGCATTTATAATTCTTTAATAACAAAAGAAATAAATATTTATTTTCTTTCTTTTTTAATATTTTACTCATTTCTGTTGCGTCAATTCCTAAGTGTGCACATAAAACATTTATAACTATACTCGCTTTGTCTAAACTATTTGCACAATTCACAATATCACCTCTTATTTTTTATATTATTATCATATTTCATAGTATTTATTCAATAAGAACACTTTATTATAAAATAAAAACCTTAGTAATAAAGCTTTATCTTTATTTGCTTTATCACTAAGGTTTTTAATTATTAATTAGCTTTTATATTTACAGCTAATTTAGTCGTTATAGGAGGTTGACCTGCAAGTTCAAGAGAATATTTAGCTACTATATTTCCACCATTCTTGTCAATAGCAATATCTAAATCCTCAGTATGTATCTGTAAATCTAAAACTCCATAAGGGGTATTATATAGGGATATTGATGTTTCACCCTTTTTAAAGTCCATTTTTGCACTAGTACTTCCTTCTCTCTCAAGAATTAATGCATCATCTAACATTGTTAAAATAGTTGTCGTCCCATCCATACCTGATATCTCTGTTTCCTCATATACTGCTTTAAATCCATCTTCAGTAACAAAGAACTCTCCAGGTGTTACAACTTCTATTACGTCTTCTGTATCTAATTCATTAAAACTCTTTAATGATATAACCGCATTCTTATTCATTTACTACCTCCGTTTATTTTACAGAAATTAAATATTTTAAAAGTTCTTTTTCCTCTATAGAATTTACTATTCTGGATTTAGTAAATCTACTTCCAAAGCTTCCATGTTTAACTTCTATTTCTTTTTCATCTTTTCCCTTACTATATCTAGCTGCTATCCTAGCGCCCAATTCTATATTCTCTTCTGTTTCATCCCCAATAAGTACAACTAAAGATCCTGAGAAATTTGAAACTAAGAACCTCGTATAATTTTTATCTAAATATTTCTTTATTTCTTTTGCTTCCTCAGCTGTTCTTGCTGATATTATCTTTGTATTTTCATCAATTCTAAAATGTCTACCATATCTTAATAATGATATTTCATTTTCAGTAATATTTTCATTTCTACACAGTAGATCTTTAAGTCTTACAGAATAATTAGGTTCCGTTAGCTTACATCCACCTGCTGGAGATGGGTACTCCTTTATTCCCCATTTATCTGCTAGCTCAATTTGAATTTTCCTGGATCTTCCTGATATATCTAAAAGTTTCTCTCTATCTACAAGTCCATTTAACTCCATTTCAGTAGGTTCTAAATTTTTAGCACATAACGGTCTTAATATTTTATCACTAAAGCCTGACTCTTTTTTAACTATATTTAATGCTTGTCTATTTTGAGACATAGGTCTCTGATTTAACACTTCTCCAGTAATTATAAAATCAGCATTAAACTTTTTTAACATATATCCTGAATAATTCATCATCATCGCATGACAATCTATACAAGGATTCATATTCTTACCAAAGCCATGTTTTGGTTTTTTAACCATACTCATATGTTCATTAGAAAAATCAATTACTTCTAGTGGTATATTTATTTGTTTAGTCATTTTCTTTGCACTTTCTTCACTAAAGAAATAAGATTTAAAGCAAATACCTATAACATCTATCCCCTGATCCTTTATTAATTTTGCCGCTAAAATACTATCTAGTCCACCAGATATCATAGCTAATGCTCTCGTCATTTAATTTCCCCCTAAACTCGACATTTATATCTATCATATAGTTTAAATTTATTACTAAAATTTATCAACATTTATATTTTAACTTTTAAAGTTTATTTATCCTCTGCTTCATTATTTTTAGATAAAAACTCAAAAATTTTAGATTTAAATTTTATATTATTATCTTTATTTTTACTTTTTTTATTGCCGTATTTTTTTTCATTAATTAACATTTCCTCAATATTTTTAGAGTCAACAGCATCCTTAGTTCCATCAACAAAACATAGAGGAGGAAACATTACACACCACCAATTTTGTCCTTTAGATTCACCAATAAGAATTCTATAAGCTTCATATTCACCTTGTGGAAAAATTAAATCTCCGTAAGCTTTATCTGGAAAACTTTCTCTCGAAAGCATACTCGTTACCTCATAAGAATATCCATTCTCGCTCACTACACTTCTAGCTATATATTCTATATTATCTTTATTATCTATAATAAACTTTCTTGCCTCACTTAAATCTTTACAATTTTTTAAATTTCCTGAAACATATTCTATAACCTTATCTCTAACTTTTAACTTTAAATTTTGATCTTCTTCACTATCACTATTAGCTATTACATGAAATCTTATTATTTCATTAACTATATCCTCATAAACTAATTCCCTATCTTCTTCTAAGCCTTGTCCAACAACAGAACTTGAACAACCTGAGATACCAAACATAAAAAACATTAAACTAATCACCACTATAATCTTCTTCATATTACAAAACCTCCTCATAGCTAAATTATTACCATTTTTTAGGAGGTTTATACTTATAAATTAAATTGTTCTTGTAATAAATACATCATTATATTTTTCTTTCATCTTCTCAAAGCATTTTTGAGCCTTAAGCATATCATCAAAAAAGGCAAAAACTGTAGGCCCACTACCACTCATCATAGTTCCTACTGCTCCAAAATATCTCATTTCCTCTTTTATATTTATTAAAACTTTATGTTTTCTTAAAGTTACGTTCTCTAATAAGTTTCTCATATTATTACATACTGTTTTTAAATCATCATTTTTTATAGCCTCAATTAAAACTTGTGTATTAGGATGATTTTTGGCTCTATCTAAATTAAATTCTTGATATACACTCTTAGTTGAAACTCCAAATGGTGGTTTTACTAATACTACAATCTTATCTTTAAATCTTGTAAGTTCAGTTACCTTTTCTCCTATCCCCTCACATAAAGCAGTCCCACCTTTTATACAATAAGGAACATCTGCCCCAAGTTTTAACCCTAATTCCATTAGCTCTTCATCAGATGCATTAATATTAAATAAATTGTTCATTATTTTCAAAACTGCTGCACCGTCCGTACTTCCTCCTGCTAATCCAGCACAAACAGGTATATTTTTCTTTATGTATATATTTACTCCACTATCTATATTATATGTTTCTTTAAACAACTTAGCCGCTTTATAAGCCAAATTCCTTTCATCTGTTGGTACATAAGGCCTATTACATTTTATATTAATTCCTTCTTTTTGTTCTTCTATGCTAATTTCATCATATAAGTCTATAGATTGCATAATCATCTCTAATAAATGATATCCATCTTCTCTTTTTCCTATTATATCTAAAGATATATTCACCTTAGCATAAGCTTTAATTCTCATACTTTCGTTTCCTTTCAACTATAATATAAATATTTCAAAATAAACTTCAGGGTTTAACTCTGAAGTTTATTTTAATTATATATTTTTTTAATAATATAGTAAACTAGGAATAATTAATCAACTAATTGGTATAACCAAAACTTAGATTAATTTTTTCATCTTTATAATCTGAAAATTCTTTTATAATACTAACAAGAGGTTCAATATCCTCAAAGAACACTACAACAGTATCTCCTTTTTTTGCTATATTAAGAGCTTTAACTAAGGCCTCTTCTTCTTTTAATACAACTTCGTATTTCCTTTTGCTATTTTTACTTAATATTCCATTAACTATTATTTCCGCTATTTCTCCCTTTTTTCTACCTCTTAAATTTTTATCTTCTTTAACAATTATATAATCTAAATATTCACATGATATCTTACCTATATCTAAAGCCATATCGTTACTTCTATCACCAGGTATTCCAACAACTCCATATATAGCCCCTCTATTCATATCTCTTACAGCTGAAAGAACTGCATTATATCCATCTAAATTATGTCCATAATCTAAAATTACGTTAATTCCATTTACATCATAACAATTAAATCTCCCTAAGTTTTTATCAGAGTTTAGTAAGTAGCTTGTAATACCATTCTTTATCATACAATAGTCTACTTTCATACCAACCAAAGCTCCACAAACAGCTAATATGTTTTCAATATTGAACTCTAATTTTCCATCTAAGGTTATTGGAACCTCATCCACTCTACATATTATATGTTTTTTACCTTCATTAACAACAACTATATCTTTGTTTTCTAAATATACAGATATACTACTTATCTTATTTTGTTTTAATAAAGGATTATTACAGTCCTTACTAAAAAATATTATATTAGCTTTTATTCTATTTAAAATAGATTTACTCCAATAATCATCTGCATTCAATACAACATAGCCACATTCTTTAACTGCTTCTCCAACTAAAGATTTTACATAGCAGAGTTTCTCCATGCTATCTACTCCATCAATTCCCAAATGGTCATCTCTTATATTTGTAATTACTGCTACATCAGCTAAATCATAAGCTAGCCCTTTTCTTATCATTCCACCTCTTGCTGTCTCTAAAACAGCAATATCTACATCAGGATTTAATAGTACTGATTTTGCACTTTCAAACCCAGTATCATCTCCGCAATCAATGCATTCATTATTTATATAAATACCATCAGTACTTGTCATTCCTATACTGTATCCCATCTTAGATAAAGTATGACTTATAACTCTTGTAGTTGTTGTTTTTCCATTTGTACCTGTTACAGATATAACTGGAATATTGAAAGGCTTACCATCATACAGCATATTTACTATTTCTTTTCCTACATTCCTTGCCTTACCTTTACTTGGATCAAGATGCATTCTTAATCCAGGAGCTGCATTAACTTCCATTATTATACCATTATTAAAAATAGGTTTAGATATGTCCTCAGCACATATATCTATACCACAAATATCAAGATTTAATGCCTTAGCTGCTCTTATACACAAATTAATATTTTCATCGCATATTACATCGGTACAATCTATAGCTTCTCCACCTGTAGATAGGTTAGCATTTTTTCTTAAATATATTTTCTCTTTAACCCTTAATATATGATTCAATTCTTTTCCTTGCTCATTTATACACTTAATAACCTCATCGTCAATTTTAACCTTAGTTAAGGGCTTTTCATGATCTTCTCCTCTATCAGGATTATCATTTAATTTATTTATTAAATCTAATATTGTATCTTTTCCATCACCTTCTACACAGGGCGGAACTCTTAATGATACTGCTACAACTTTATAATTTATTACACAAACTCTAAAATCATTTCCCTTATGATGTTTTTCTATAATTAGATCTTTAAACTTTTCTTGCAATGATCTATAAGCTACTAATAGCTCCTTTTCATTCTTAATATTTAATATTACTCCATTTCCCTTATTTCCATATTGAGGTTTTAAAACAACTGGATATCCCATATTCTCTGCTTCTTTTAATAAGCTTATTATATTATTAACTTTTGCACCTCTTGCAACAGGAATATTTTGTATTCTTAATAATTCCTTAGTTAGCATCTTATCACAAGATATATCTACTGATACACACCTTGTATTTGACCCAATTGATGCTTCAATTATTCTACCTTGCTTACCATATCCTATTTGATAAAAATCTCCAGTTCCAAGTTTAGTAATTGGTAATCCAACTCTACAAGCATAGTCACATATAGACCTTGTACTAGGTCCCATAATCTCATCTTTTAAAATACTTTTTAAAAACTCTATTCTTTCATCATAATTTATTGGTATTTTTTTTATTAAAGCATTTATTATATCTATTGAAAGCTTAGCTGTTTCTAAAGCAACATTTTCATATATATATTGATAGACTAGATAATAATGATCATTTTTTATTTCTCTAGATTTCCCATAGTGTATATCTATTCCTAATTTATTTTGTATAGCTATTATTATATGCTCGCATATATGAGCTAAATACGTTCCCTCTCTTAGTCTTTTTACAAAACCTCTTTCTTCATCAATACCACATCTATGAGTATTTAATTCAGGAATCATATTAATTAAATTTTCATTAAAGTCTTCTATATCCTTACTTGGAGTTTCGCTATATCCCTCTAAATCAACATCTATCCTTATACATTTTTTATGAGAATAAATATTTTTTCCTTTAAAGACTTTAGTCTCTATTATTTTCATTTTTACAATTTTCCTCCTCAAAAGGTAACTTAGTTAGGAGATTAAATTTGTCTCCTTCCTTTAATACATGTAAACTAACGTTAAACATACTTAATACTTCATCTGAATATTGCTCTGATACATTGCTACGAGTTATATTTCTAGCATCTAAAAAATATACAGCTCCAGTTCCAATAACTTCAGTTTCTCCAGTATCTTTCACAACTATTGCCGTGTCTTCGTCTATACCAATTCCTAAAACCTCAGGATTTTGAGCTATTCCTGTTAATAATCTACCAATTCTTCCTCTTTGAGCAAAATGTTGGTCTATCATTATACCTTTAACAAAACCTAATCCCGGTGCCATTTTTAAAGTGCATTTTCTAGGAGACTCTTCATCATCTCCTTTAACAATCATAGTATCACTCATAACAGATGCACCTGCAGATGTACCAACTATTATACAGCCTCTTTCACTTGCTTCTTTTAAAGCATCATAAATAGGAGTTCCTCCTACTAAGCTTGTTATCCTTAATTGATCTCCTCCTGTAAAAAATATAAGTGACGCTTGCTCTATGATCTGAATGTTTTCTTTATTTAAGGAATCTGACCTTTCTTTTATATTTAATCCTTTTATATTTATAACTCCTAACCCATTAAAAACCTTAGTGTATTTATCTAAAGCTTCATTAGGGTATTCTGTTGCTATTGTGGCTATTAAAATAACATCTTTTTCTTTATTTATTGAGCTGCAAACTTTTTTTAATATTTCTTTATCTCCCTCTTTGTCTTCCGCCCCTCCAATTATTATTAAATCTCCCTTAATTTTTTCCGACATAAACTCACCTCTTATCATGCATCTTTATTTTATCCACACTAACATAATCTTATTCATTAAAAGTAATTAAGAGGCCATTTTTAGATATAACTAAAAATGAGGATGAAAATCTAAAAGATTTCCATCCTCATCTAGGTTTAAATATTAAAATATAGCTCTTCCTGGTATTATTAACTTATCTCCTTGTTTTATGTTTTGATTTATATCTAACTCATTTAATTTACTTAATTCATCCATAGTGGTGTTATATTTTTTTGCTAAACTCCATAAAGTATCTCCTTCACCAACAACATATATGGTTACTGAAGCCTTTTTATCTTTTGCTTCTGCAGGGCCTTCAACTACACCCACAACACACTCTTTATTCATTCTATAACAAAGCTTAATAGTTAATCCAACATTAGCTTTTACAGCTATTGAATTACCTTCTATACTCGCATCTATATTTTCTAAAGTTACCTTAATTAAAGCGTTCATTCCCTTTTTAGCATCTTTTATATCAGCTGCTGTAATGAAGGAGATTTCTCCATTTGCTATTCCGTAATTTAATTCATCTCCTGCAAGCTTATAAATAGCTAATATCTTAACTACGCCTTCAACTTTAACCTTATTATCTTCAACCATCTTATCTGTTATAAAAGGAGTTCCTGTTACACTTATAATTTGTTCTAATCTATCATCTTTACCGCTTAATTCAACGTTATCTTTAACCATGGATTCCATATTTGTTATCGAATGTATTGCTCCAAACTCTTTTGCATCCTTTTCCAAATCAATATTCATAGTTGGACAATATGCATCCTTCAGCATTTCTATTTTATCCTTTGAATAAACCTTCACATTGCCCTTAATCAAGAACTCTATATCAACTACTCTATTTTCCCCTAAGTCATCTAAATTAACAGCATATTGATGATCTTTGATATTCATATTTAATGAACTAAGCATATCACCTGATATTCCTGGCATTTCTTCTTCTTTTGATAAATAAACATCATCCTGTAAAGTTACAAGTTCTTTATTCTCTTTTCCCTTATATAGAAGCTCAATTCTACAATAGCATCCAACATATACTTTATCTTCTACAACCTTTATTTCTTTTTTATGAAGATTCATAGAACATTTTAATACTTCTTCTATTTCAGGCTTATCCATTGTTACTTTCAACATAGATTTACCCATTAGATCTACTTCTTTTTCTCCCTTTACTCCGTTAAGCATTTCTTCTTTTTTCTGAGTTTGTATATCTCCTTTGCCTTCTATATCTTTTACATATTCAAATTCTCCATCCTTGTATACTTCCCACCTCAAGGTCATTATACCGTCAAGTCCCACTTTTCTCTCATTCATCCAATTAGCTTCAATATGTTCTATCTCACACTCAACATCGCATAATATATTATGTTCATCATTATTAAGATCAAGATAGTTGGCAAATTTATCAGTAAAAATAACTGAGTGTATTTTATTTGATGGAGATTCTGATATAGCTTCATCCTTTGGTAAATAAAATACTAAATAATTTAACTGACCTTCTACCATAACCTTGTCTCCAAGAGTCTCTTTATTTGTTATAGTAGCTTTTGCATCTACCCCCAATACTTGTTTCATATCAGGGTATTGTGAATCTCTTATTAAATATTCTCCTTTTAGTACATGATTTGTTAAGTTTTCCCTAAGTAATTGTTCATAATGAACGACTTCTTTTATTACATCTATTTGTGACATATAATCCCTCCCATACAATACCTATTATCAAATATATTTCTAACGCTATATATTTATTCAAACTTTTATATAATGTTTCTAAAATAAAAAACTCAAAATTCAACAATTTTACTACTCTTATTTACATTATGGGATTGATTATATTGATAAATGTCGAATTATAATTATAATTTAAGTTTTTTTTACTTTTTTTTAAATAAAATGTTGACATATATTAAAATATGTCGTATTATAAATATGGTTATTGACCATATAACCTCTCATAAATTCTCAATACCCTTTTATACCATAGTTGAAAGATGGAAACCCACCATCTTTCTTTTTTTATATTTTTACAAAAAAATATAGAGCCTCGTTTTTTCGAAGCTCTATTCTCTATAAAGCAAAATATAATTGTACTGTCTTTGTTAATACATCTGAATAGCTGTATGTTACTGTCCTTTGAATATCATTTTCTAGCCTTACTACAAAAATGCTTGGATGAGCACTTTCTATTACTCCGTTGTTTATTAGGATCTTTTTCCTTCCACCGTTTGCTTTTAGAGTAACCTTATCCCCTATATGATCTTCTATATCCCTCTTTATAGCGGCGATAGTCTTTACTTTTTCCATCATAAACACCTTCTTTCTTAATTATATTATACACCCAAACCCTATTTTTGTCAAATAAAATTTATATTTTATCACCTTTAATATAAGTTGTCAATGTAAACTTTTACCTTTTTTAACCCTCTAATATACATTTACTATTATACCTATCTTTAATTTTTTTATACATTTTATATATATTTCTAAGAAACTAGTCACATTTTAGTGCAGAAATTAAAAATCTACTGAGATTTCAGTAGATTTTTAATTAGTTAAAATATTTTTAAATATATGGAGATCTTGGGTATCCCTCTCTATACTTCCCCCTAGTTTGCAATCCTCCAACTCCTTTTATCCCTGTAATTGTATTATCTATAACCTCTATTATAGATACAACTTTATCAATTCTTGTGTATGCTATTTTTTCACATACAAATACCGGATCCAAGCAATGAATTAATACTCTATTAGGAGAACTTGCAAAATTAGCTCCTGCATCTAACATACATTCATAACAACTTTGACAAGCTCCTGCAAAGATGACTAGCTCATCATAACTTGAATTATAATTTCTTAAAGCTTTAACTGAATCTATATAGTATCTTGAATTTCTATAATTATCTAAATTTAAATAGTCATCTGTACTTCTTAAAACACTATCATGTCCTGTTAAAACAACTATATCAGGCTTTATTTCTTTAACTAAATCTACTATTATTTCAGGCTGTTTTCTTTCCGGAATAGATCTACCTACCGCCTCTAAAGACAACTGTTTATAAACTTTAAGGCACATTTCTAGATACTCACTATCACCATCTATATGCAATATCTTCCCTGGCCTTCCAAATATCAATTCTTTATTTTGTTGCACTTTAGAGGATTTACTCCCCCTTGTTAGGCTATTCATTTTACTTATAGCTTCTGTATCCCCTCTCATTGATACCGCTTTTTTTATAGCTTCATCAACTCTTGTATTTAATATTTTTTCTTTGCTTCCAATATATTGCCCATCAACCTTTTCTAAATCTTCTTTTTTTGAATCTGCTATAATTCTAATACTAATTCCCTTTAATACATAAACTGGTCTCCCATTTTCATCTTCTTTGATGTCTATTATTTTAAAGGTGATATCTTTATCATATGACTTTCTAACTACTAAATCTCCTATCTGCATTTTTTACCTCTTAGTATATTGCTTTATATTATCCTATGTCGAATTTTAATTATTTGTACATAAAAAAAGTGCTCACGGCACTTTTTCTAATCTAACTTATATTCTTTTTTGAACTCTTCTAAAAATCTAAGCATAAGTTCCTGCTCACTTATTATAGATTCTATTTTATTTCCAAAAGTATTTTGGCCCCAATTTACTTCATTATAATAATACCTATTTGCAAGTCTCCAATATCTTTGTGGGAACTGTAAATATGCATATAGTACTTTATACTCACAGTCTAAAAGCGGTGAAACTTCATTATAGGACTCTATTATTGCTTTAGCAAAATTAATATCCCAATCAACCCTTTTAAGAACTTTTATCATAAAATTAGATATATCAAAGGTTCTTACTTCTCTTTTACAGTAATCAAAATCAATAACATTACAGCTATCATTTTCATCTATAATTATATTGTGATATGTGAAATCATGGTGACAAAAACTTTTTTCACTTTCTGCTATTTCACATAACTTAATATAATCTGATTCTTCTAATGTTTTTAGAGCCTTTTTACCTATATCTTTATAGAATTCCATTGATTTTAAATATAGCAAGTCAAAATTATTTTTATTATTCTTCTTTCTTACCATATCTCTCATTTTATCAAAGGATTTTATTCTTTTATTCATAAGGTGAGTCCACCTACCCAAATCACTCTTTAACTTAGAATTTTCCGGAGGATCATATCCCTTTGATGCCTCATGTAAGCTAGCAAGAGTCTTTGATGCTAATTTCACCTCGTCTATGTTATGAAAATCACACTCTTTACCATCTATCCATTCTGATAATGTATAAAGATCTTCATTAACTAGGGCGTATGGATCCCCATCTATGTTTAAAAAATACTTATCCACTCCTTTAAAACCATTATTTATTAAATGTTCTTTAGCACCATAAACAAATAATAGCTTTTGAGGCCCATAATTTATCTTTTTTAAGCATCTCTCTCCCTTATTAGTTTTTAAATAATAAACTCCTTTATTCGCTTTTATAACTTCAATTTTAATGTCAAACTGCCTTTCGATTTCAAATTCTCTCATCATAACGCTCACCCCCTTTATATTTATATGACTATATCTATTCTTTTATTAACATTTTATTCCTATCTTTAATATAATAAATTAAAAACAATGTGAAAGGATTAAATCATGAAGATAGGCATAGATGGCAGGGCTGCAAAATGGTATAGAGGGACTGGAATTGGCACATATACTTATCAACTTATAAACAGTATAAATAAGGTTGATAAAATTAATGACTACTTAGTTTTTCTACCTGAACATTCAGCTCTAGATTTAAGTGACAATTTTAAAGTTGAACCAGTAAAGGCCACTTCGAATTCTAACTTTTGGGATGAAGTTAGAATTCCTAATATTTTAAATGATACGAATATAGATATTTATCATGTCCCTCAAAATGGTGTTGGTCTCTCTCCCCACATAAATTGTCACAAAATTATTACATTGCATGATATAATCCCATTGAGAATGCCAGAAACCGTTAGTGATAGATATCTGTATATATTTAATAACGAACTACCTAAAATAATAAATGATTGTGATGGTATTTTAACAGTTTCTGAATTTTCAAAGCAAGATATATCAAAAGAGTTTAATTTTCCACAAGATAAAATTTTTGTTACACATCTTGCTGCTGAGGATATATATAGACCATTAGATAAGTATGAATGCAAGAAAATAATCGAAAAGGAATATGGCATAAAGGATGATTTTGTTCTTTATGTAGGTGGATTCAGCCCTAGAAAAAATATATTAGGACTTATAGAAGCTTTTTCTCTTATTTCTAAAAGCATAAAAAGAAACTTAAAATTAGTTATAACAGGAAAAAAGGGAATTTCATATGAAATATACAAAAAAAGAACTATAGACCTTGATATAGAAAATGAAGTTATTTTTACTGATTTCATTCCCCTTGAAAGTTTGCCTATTTTTTATAATGCATCTGAATTATTGGCATATCCATCCTTTTATGAGGGTTTTGGATTGCCTCCACTAGAAGCCATGGCTTGTGGCACACCTGTGATAGCTTCTAATGTAACTTCTCTCCCAGAAGTTTGTAGTGATTCAGCTTTACTTATCAATCCCTATAATATAGATGAGTTGATTTGTGCAATAGAAAAAGTTTTGACAGATGATTCACTTAGGTTAGAAATGATTAAGCAAGGACTTGTTAAGAGTTCTAACTACTCTTGGAATATAACTGCTGAAACTACCTTAAAAGCTTATGAAAAAGTTATTAAATCTTAAAATAATAAAACAAAACTAAAAGGGCATCTTCTTAAGATAATAAGTGATGTCCTTTTAGTCTATTAATAAAAATATTCATTCATCTCTAATATAAAACTATTTATGAAATCTAATCTATAATTTTCATTGCTAATCTTATCCTTTAGCCTATTTATAAATACTTCATATTCCCATTTCTTTTGTTTATAGTAATAATCTCTTGATATTGTAACAAAGTCTTTTGGAAAACATAAAATTGCATATATTAATTTTATCTCTTGTTTATCTAATTTTTCTATAGAATTATATGAATCTATTATGGATTTAAACTTATTAATTTCGTAGCAACTATTTTTTATTACCTTAATAGAATAGTTAGCTATATCCAATGATCTAGTATCTATTTTACAATAATCGAAATCTATTATTTTAATCTTATCTCCATCAACGATAAAGTTATGATGCGCTAAGTCATTATGGCATAGAACTCTTTTATTATAATCTTCTAAAATGAAATTATATTCACACATAGCTAAAAGCTCCATAGATTTCTGTATTTGATTAATATTGCTATCTACATTCTCTAAAAATATTTTATCAAATTCACTTTTATGCCTAAATCTTTCAACATATCCTTTAATACTCACCAAATCTTCCTTAGCTTTACTAAATTGATATGGTAAATATTCGCCTAAGTTTCCCTTAATAACTTCTCCACTTAATTTATTAAATATTCCCTTTGAAGCTTTATGCATACTTGCTATACTTTTTGAACACATTTCAATTTCTACTGGATTAGTAAATGTAGCCTCTCTTCCTTCTATCATATCTAATAATACATAAGTTTTATCACCAAATTTATAAGTTATATCTCCTTTGTCACTTATATAATAACTAAGTACATCACTATATTCTTCAGATATATATTTTAGGGCTTCATTTATAAATTTTATTCTGTCTTCACTTGAATCTGTAATCTTTAATATCTTCTTCCCTTTATTAGTTAGTAAAACAAATACCTTTCTTAGTGGTATTATATCTTCTATCTCTAAGGATAGTTTTCCTAAAAATTCTTCATTTAAGTCATATTGACACAATATATCCTTATCTACATATCTAAATTTATTCATTTCTTAGATCCCCCATTAAATTATTAAACACCTAAAATCCATACTCTTTGCTTTACTTAAGCTCTCTAAAACTTCATTTTCACTCAACTTTGTTTTTCCAATTATATATTTTTCTAAAACCCTTAGTTCCTCATTTGGATAAGAACTTAGTGCCCTTAAATATTCTCTGCTATCAACTCCTAAATTTTCCTCATTAACATAAAAATCTATTATTTTTTCTATACTTATATCTATATCTTTTCTCTTCATTTTCTTTATATATGAATATATATCATGTTCTTTAATGTTGTATGTTAAATATTTTATAGTTCCTATAAATATTTTATTATCATCTGATATAGTTAAATTACTTTCATCTACTCTACTTAAGCAAATTTCATAGTTTTTCATACTTCGTTCAATTAATTTTCTATAGTTATTAGAGTATAAATGATTTAATGCTTTCTTACCTTTATTTAGCAAGAGTTCTCCATTTTTTATTAAATAAAAATCTATTGAATTTAAACTATCTTTATTTTCTATTTCTTTAAGATACCTATTAATTAAAAATATCTGTGCAGTATAATTATCAATCTCTCTTCCAATAGAAGCTCCTATTCTAGGTAATAAATTTTCCTTATATTCCCCTATTTTATTATGAAAACAAATTATATTTTCAACTTGTTTCAATATATCATCAGAACTTTTATACTTAGATTGATTTACTTTGTCATTTACTATATAAATATTTTTTTCTTCTAGATATGACTTTAGTTCTAAACTTTGCATTTCATCACCTCAACTAAAGAAATTATCAACAAATTTTTCTCTTTCATTTCTATCTCTTAAATATTTGTTTATCTTATTAACTAAAAATTCCTCTCCCCAGGGTTGCTGCTCCCAATAATATTGAAGACCAATTTGCCAAAAACCTTGAGGGAATCTAATAAAGCCTTTCATAAGTCTTATTTCTTCATCGTATAAAGAGTGCGTTTTAGAGTAATTCTCTAATATTAATTGGGCTTTATCGTTATTCCAATTTCCATCTTTCATACTTCTAATTAATAGCGATGCTAAATCGTGTATATGTGAGTCTAGCATACAATAATCAAAATCTATTATATTTAACTCTCCGTTAGTATCTATCAATATATTATGATTAGCATAATCATGATGGCAAAAGCCTCTTTTTAGCACCTCTTTATTCATTATCTCTATATATCTATTTGATTTTATCTCATCTATTGCTTTCTTTCCTCTATCCAGCTCTTCATTTATAGTATTTAAATATATATTATCGAATTCAGATTTATAAGCTTTTTGATAAATTCTATTTTTGAAATCTAGTATTTCATTGCATCTTGTTTCAAACACAGTAATCCAAGAATACCATCCTATTCTAGGCATCATATTTTCATTTAAAGTAAAGCATTCACTACACTTATGCAATTCTCCAAGTTTTTTTGCTGCTAATCTTAAATCATCTAAATTTTTATAGTTACAATTTCTAGAGTTAATCCATTCTGTTAAATATGCATAACAATTTCCAAGTTTTATATAACCAAAGTCATCTTTCGTACTAATAATTTTAGGTATTTTATTAAAACCTCTCTTTTCTAAATGCTTTATAGCTGAAAATATAAAATAAAAATGAGGAAATTGGTACTTAACTACTTTAATACCATACTCTCCCTCATTCGTTTTAAGTCTATAACTATTTTTAACCTTTTCTATACTATCTATATTTAAGGAATACTCAGATTGAATCTTATTTTTTATATATGAAATCTCCATGTAATTCTCCTTAAGACTTATTCTATGCCATTATATGAAAATACATATTTTATTGTGTTTACTATCACATAATTAAATTATTAATAATATCCTGTTATATATAATGAAAATCATAATATCTATAATATATAGGATAATTTTAGGAGGATTACTATGAAAATATCTATAGATGCCAGAGGTATCAATTTATATAACGGAACTGGTATTGGAACTTATACAGAAAATCTAGTTACCGAATTGCTTAATATAGATAATAAAAATAATTATTCATTATTTTGGACAGGGAAAAACTATGAAAGATTTAAAAAAGAAAATAGTAAAATAATATTTACCTCTAAAAAACATGGTGGATTTTATGAGAACTACTATTTTCCCAACTTCATAAAAAATAATGATATCCAAATTCATCATATTCCTCAAAATGGAATTGGATATTGTGAAAATTATGAGAACAATTGTATAGTTACTATTCATGACTTAATTCCATATACTTTACCAGAAACTACTGGTAGAGGATACTTAGAGAGATTTTTAAGAAATATGCCTTCTATAATAGATAACTCTAAAGGAATACTTACAGTTTCTGAGTATTCTAAAAGGGATATTTTAAAGTTTTTTAATCATATTCCTGAAGAAAAAATAATTGTTACTCCTTTAGCCGCTAACTCAAATTTTAAACCATTGGATAGAGCCCAATGTAGAAACTATATTAAAGAAAAATTTAATTTTGATAAACCATATATACTATACATAGGTGGATTTAGTGCACGTAAAAATGCTAGAGAACTTATTTTAGCTTTTGATAAAATAAATAAAGATTTAAAAGAGCCTCATATATTGCTTTTAGCTGGCTCTATTAAAGATGAAGGAAAAAAACTTGTTAATATGGTAGAAAAGTTATCATCCAAGGAAAATATACTCTTTACAGGATTTATAGAAGATTCCCTTTTACCTACACTATATAATGGAGCTGAAGCTTTTGTTTATCCTTCACTTTATGAAGGATTTGGCCTCCCCCCATTAGAAGCAATGAGTTGTATGACTCCTGTTATAACCTCTAATATAACTTCTATCCCTGAGGTTACTGGAGATGCTTGTATATTAATAAATCCTTTTAATATGTCTGATCTTGAAAGTGCCTTGTTAAATCTACTAAATAATAATGATCTAAAATTAGATTTATCTAAAAAAGGATATGAAAGAAGTCTCCAATTTTCTTGGAGACAAACTGCCATGAAAACATTAGAGGCCTATGAAAAAATACTTAGGCTCTAATGGTATATATTATAAACTATATCTTTAAAAAGCTCATAGTTCGTTATTTCAGGTGCCCTTTCTACTATATTACTTAATACTAAGAAAGGGTTGTTTCCTGAATTATCCACATTTTCATTTAACTGTTTTATCTTTAATGAATATAAGGAACTTGGAACAAAATTAGAATTTAATAATTCCTTGGAAAGTAGCTCTTTATTAGTAGCAGCATATGAAATAAAACTTTTTATAGCTTCTTCATTGTCAATTTTTAATGCTACTAAGTTTTCACCACCTATATCATAAAATCTATTTTCACCTATATTAAATGTTGGAGGGTTCCTACATTCCCATACCCCATCTATATTTGAATCATTTAACTCCTTATAAAAATTTAAAGAATCTAATCTACATATATAATTATTATCATTCGTAAAATTACTATTATATATTGAATTTATATTATCTATAATTTCCCTATTTGAATAATTTTTATTTTGTAAATCTACTAATTGAGCCGCTAATAAAAGATTTATATTGTCTCTATCCTTGCTTGAGAATATACTTATTTCACCATTACTCTTATTATATATATCGCTTCCTATTTTTAATAATTGTTCCCAAGTACTAACATCCTCTACGCTATATCCAAATTCGCTTAATATATCACTTCTTAAAAACAACCCTATTGGATTAGATGTAAAAGGAACTGCGTAGTAATTGTCATCTATTTTCACTTCTTGCAGCCTACTTTTATTAAAATTTTTACTATATGTTTCTATTATTTCTTTATTCTCTGCTGTAAAATTAATCTTATCCTTTATATTGTCTATCTCCATAAAGTTTAAATGAACTATATTAGGTAACAATTTTTTTTCTGTATTTAAAATTTTATCTAGATAATCCTCTTCTTTTATACTAACTACTTCTATATTAACTCTTTTATTATTCTTTTTGAATTCCCTTGAAATGGAATTAAAATAGGAAAAATACTTATCGTTTGTCCATATAACTATATCTCCTTTTATTAAACTAGTATTAGATTTACTTATAAATACACTTATTCCTCCCATAATAAATACTATTATTAATAAATAAACTATTATTTTCTTTCTAATCTTCATTTTTAACACATCCTAAAATTATATCTAATAAAATTATACTCTATTCCTATACATTTATTAATATTAAATAATTTTGCTTTCTAAAGATTATTATACTATAATAATTAAATATACAGATTATTAGTTAGGAGATTGTTATGCATATAGATAATTTAAATTATTTTTTCCAAGTTGCTAATTCTAAAAGTATTTCAACTGTAGCGAAAAATGCACATCTATCCCAATCTGCACTAAGTCAACAAATACTAAAATTAGAAAATGAGTTAAATGTAAAACTATTAAATAGAAGTAATAAAGGTGTTACCCTAACTACTGAAGGAGAAATTCTATTTAAGCATTGCGAAACTATACTTAGTGCTTATAATAAAATGCAAGAAGAGATATTAAGCTCTATTAATAAAAAAAAATACATATCAATTGAAGCTGTGGAATCAATAAGTCTGACTATTTTACCAGTAGCTATATCTAAGCTGAAAAAAGTATATGATTTCTACACAATAAATTCAGATACTATTGAATGCTGCTCAAACATGAATTTACCTAATAATATTTGTGATATTTATATATGTTATAAAAAGCCTGAAGAATTTGAAGGCATTATAACAAAGCAAATAGGATTTGACGAAATCGTTTTGATAAGCAATTCTAATTTCCCAATTAACACTATAAAAAAGGAACAGCTATTTGATTTGCCACTAATATTTACTTTTAATAAAAGTTGCTTAAAAAATTCACTATATTCAGCCTTAAACTTTAATGAAGAAGATTTAGAGCATGTAAATATTCTTTATAGTTCTAATTCTTATTTTTCGGCTTTAAATGGCGTATTATCAAGTAAAGCTGTAGCTTTTATACCTATGAGTATATATAATAACTACTGCTCTACAACTAATATAAAGAGAATTAAAATAGAAGACTTTTCAGTTTCACTTCCAATATACATAAACTATACTGAATCATTTTATAAAACTAATTCAGACTTTATTAAATCATTAAATAACATATTAAAGGGTTACTTATCCTAAGTAACCCTTTAATATGTTCTTAATAATAGCCATTCTGCTATTTCTTTTAATACATTCTTATATTCATTTTCAGGAAGTTTATCTATACCCTTAAAGCATTTTTTCATATACTTTCCAGCTAAATCCTTAGCCATTTTAATTCCATCATTTGCTTTAACTAAGTCTATTATTTTGCCTATCTCTTCTTCAGTATAAAAGTCTTTTTCTAAAATTTCTTCAAATGAAGATTTATTATTTTTATATGCATATATAAACGGAATTGTATATATTCCTTGCTTTAAATCATTTGCTGCAGACTTCTTAATACTTTTATCGCTACCCTCATAATCTAAAATATCATCTATTATCTGAAAGGCCATCCCTAAATTATGTCCTATATTTCCAAGTTCCCTACAAATCTTATTATCTGCATCACATTCAGCTGCACCCAAATATAGTGATATTGAAAATAATTCAGCAGTCTTTCCTGATATTCTACTCAAATAGTCTTTTACAGATAATTTCATAGAAAATCTTGAATTTAACTGATTAACTTCTCCCATACAAATCTTTGACATTGCTCTTGAATCCATTTTTATAGCCTGTAATGAAGAATTTGTTGCTAAGATTTTAAAACATACACAGAAAAGATAATCTCCTATATAAACAGCATAATCCTTTCCATACTTAGATTGAATAGTTTCTTGTCCTCTCCTAAGCTTTGAATCATCTATAACATCATCATGTACTAATGTTGCCATATGTAACATTTCTATTACTGCTGCAGTTGGAATAGACTTTTCTTTATCAGGATTTCCAAATTTTGATCCTATTAAAACAAAAGCAGGTCTTAATAACTTACCACCTGATTCTATTAATTCTAATATGGAGTTTTCAATCCTTTTGTCTTTGCATTTAACATTTTTTTTCATTAAATTTATTACACAAACAAGTTCTTGCTTTAATTCAGGATACTTATTCCAAATCTTGTCCATTATAATCCACCTTCTTAGTGACAATCTAAATAATATATTTAGTATTATTTCACCTAGTTAATATAATTATTTTCCCCTGTTATCTAAACATCGGTAATTTCTTTAAGTGTTCCACAACGTAATTTGCAGTTATTCCAATAAAGATACCTGTAACTATACCTACTGTTGATAGTATAGGTAAATATAGCATAACTCCTATGTTTCTAACTATTAATGATGCAATTACCAGCTGTCCAACATTATGAAATATTGCGCCTGCTGAGCTTACACCTATAATACTAACTTTATCTTTAAATAAGTCCTTTACAAAAACCATTGCAAGGAAACTTAAAATTCCACCTGTTGCACTATACATAAATGATGATAAATTACCACCAAACATTGTTGCTAATGTAAGCCTTAAAAATAATACTAAAAAAGCATCTTTTTTGCTATTTAAAGTATATAGAGCAATAACAGTAATTAAATTTGCTAATCCTAGTTTAGCTCCTGGTGTTACAAAAGGTACAGGAATCATTCTCTCAAAAATATGTAATACTAAGGCTTGAGCTACTAACAATCCTATATATACTATTTTACTAGTCTTTTTCATAACTCCTCCTTAATGTGATAGTATAATATCATCTTCACTTTTTCCTTTTATTTCAATCATAACTTTATGAGGAAGGCATACTAAGCTTTGTCCTGCTTTATCTATATACTCTGGATTCATACATACTTTATCAGCGCAATCTGCCTCTATTATACCTATTTTATCATCCTTTATCTTTATAATATTTAGTCCTTCTTTGGTTTTTAATTCTATAATGTCCTCACCTCTATGCTCAGATAAAGGAACATTCTTATATAATTTTCCAGCAATCGTTATTTCTGCATATGTATTGCTATACCCCCTACCTACTGAAGCACCTAAAATAATCTCAGGTAAAAAGGATAATAACATTAGCACTGCTATTATAACAAAATCTAATTTTTTAAACATAAATTTATCATCTCCATTATAATATAATTGGATGAATTTGTAACATAAACTTTTGTAATTTTATAAGGTAGAGCAAAAACTCTACCTCATAAAATCTTTATGCAATATGAGAATATTTTTAACTAATAATCCCTATATCATTCTATTTATATATTGGTTGCTTCTTGCCATGCCAGAAATTATCTGCAAGCCTAGTAATCCATGGCATTATATAATAATCTAATCCAAATGTTCTACCTGCACCACCCATTAATGCAATTGAACCAAAGAAGAACCATAAAATATCCCAACCAGCCATAGCACATAAAATAAAGTTTACTACCATACCAGCTGATACTCCACTACATATAAATGTAAATAATCCAGCAATTAAACATAATCCCATTCCTATTTCCATTAATACGACAATTCTTTGGAACCATACAGCTACTTCAGGATTTGGCATCATTACTTGCATTATTGCTGAATACCAACCTGGAATTTCCTTTATAATTGGTTTTGCAAATTCTGCTGCAGCTTCTCCAGCTGAAGCTCCTGCTGATGCTCCTGAAGTTGCATCTTGTAACCAAGTGAATGGCATTTTAACATTTCCAGCCTTAGTCCAGCTATCAGCACCAATAGTTACTCTGTTAAAGAAATCGCTTATGTTATTAGCTTTCCACATTGAATCCCATGTACCTTCACCAAGTAATTTCTTTAAACCTTCAATTAACCATAATGATCCTATATATAATCTTAATGGAACTAACCACAATCTATTTGCCTTAGATGATAAATGACCTCTCATTATAGATCTTCTATCTTCCATAGTAAAGAACTCATGTTGTAGGTAACTATATATAGCATGAACATCATTTACTTCAAATAAATAATGTATATTAACTAAATGTTTCATTATCATTGCAAAGAAGCCTGATAATTTAAGTCCCATTAAGTTAGCAACACAATATCTTCCACCAATTGAAACCATAAATCCATGATATTTTCCTGAGAACTTTTGCATTTCTTTATTTTCTATTGATGCAATTATATTTTTAACTACTGTATCTGCTGTTTGAACTGCAGCTTCAACTATTTGAGGAGTTCCTTTTCCTGCTTCTTCTTCAAAATAAGCCATATCTCCAACTACAAATACATCTTTCTTTCCAACAGCTTGCATAAACTCATTAGTTTGTAATCTTCCTGCTCTAGCTGTATCTAATCCATACTCTTTAGAATCTTGATTTGCTTGTATTCCACAAGTCCATATTAATGTTCTTGTTTTAATTTCTTGTCCACTCTTAAGTATTATTTTATCCTCAGTTACTTCTGTAATTGGAGAGTTCTTTAAAATCTCCATACCATGCTTAACCATATATTTTTCTGCTTTATCTGCTTGTTTTCTATCTAACATATTTAAGATAGTTCCCATAGCTTCTACAACTTTTAGAGTGACTTCGTTTTCATCAACATTATACTCTCTTGCTAATCTACTTTTCCATTCTAAAAGTTCTCCAGCCATTTCTATACCAGTAAATCCTGATCCTGCAACTATAAATGTAAGCATTTCTTTTCTCTTACCAGCATTTCTTTCTAAGCTTGCCTTAGCAAACATGTCTTGTATATGCTTTCTTATTTTTAGTGCATCTTCAAATGACCATAAAGTGAATCCATTTTCTTTTACTCCAGGCACTCCGAAAAATGCTGGTTCACTACCTGTACCTATTACTAAGTAGTCATATGAATATTCTCCATGTGTTGTTTTAACTACTTTCTTATCTGTATCAACTTTTTCTATAAAGTCAGTAACTACGTTAACTTTTGATTTTCCAAAAATTTTGCATAGTTCTACTTGAACTGATTCAGGGTGAACTCTTCCCCCTGCAACTTCATGTAATTCTGTCATTAATGTATGATATGGATTTCTATCTATCAATGTAATTTCCACATCATTGTTTTTCTTATACTTCTTAGCTAGCTTTTTAGCAGTACGTACACCACCATATCCAGCACCAAGAACAAGTATCTTATTTTTTGACATGTTGCACATCATCCCCTCATTATAAATAATTCTAAAATAGCATATTTAATTCTATACACTATTTTATAATATGTCTATATAGGTCACATTATTTTTTGTGGTTTTTTTAACAATTTTTTTCAAGAAAAATAAACCTATATTTGAGCTTAAACCCTTATGTTACAATAAGTTGTACTGATTGTATATTTTTTAACGTTATCAGTTTTTCTTATGTATTATAAGAAATTTGAATATCAACTTATCTTAATATTGTGTATAATTATTTAGTAATTGGAAATATTTCAATATTTTAAAATAAGTTTAAGGGGGATTTTATCAATGAAATCAAGAAGAATTATAAGCTTATTAGCAGTTGCTGCATTAGCTACTACTGTATTTGTAGGATGCGGAGACAAAAAAGAAGAAGCTAAAAAAGAGGCTGGATTAAAAAACGGAACATATAAAAAAGAATCAGAAGCTGATGACAGAGGATACAAGGGATCTATAGAAATCGAAGTTAAAGATGGAAAAATAGCTACAGTTAAATATGATGAAGCTAGTGATAAAGACGGTAGCAAGCTTACTAATGAAGGCTACAATACGTCAATGAAAGAAAAAAGTAAGACTAATCCAAAAGAAGCTTTCCCAAAATTAGAAGCTTCATTAGTTGAAAAGCAAGATGCTTCTAAAGTTGATGTAGTAACTGGTGCTACAAATTCAAGTAATCAATTCAAAACTTTAGCTGAAAAAGCTTTAGAAGGTGCTAAATAATAATTAGTAACATATTAGACTTTAGGTTTTTACCTAAAGTCTTTTGTATTTTTAAAGTTTTTTATTTATAATATATATAGTAAACGACATATTATTTAGGAGGATCAATTATGATGAAAAAGCATTTAAACCTTTTCACTATATCTATTTTGTTAATTTTTTCTCTTTCACTTTTGACTAGTTGTTCAAAAGATAACAAAGCCTCTGAGCCCCTTTCTAAAAGCGAACTTTTAATGGGAACAGTTGTTAGTGTTACTCTTTACGATAATAAAGATGAGAAAATTTTAGATGAAGTTTTTAACAAAGTTAAAGAGTTGGAAAGCACTTTAAGTATTAATGAAAATGGTACATTAGTAGATAAAATTAATGAATCTGCTGGAATAGAGCCTGTTAAAGTAGATCCCGATACATATACATTAATAAAAAAAGGGGTAGAGTATTCTAAGCTTTCTAATGGACTATTTGATATAACAGTAGGTCCTATAGTTAAACTTTGGAATATCGGCTTACCAGAAGCTAAAGTTCCTACTCAGGAAGAAATAAATTCAAAACTTCCACTTATTGGTTACAACGATTTAGAGTTAAATGATACTGAGAAAACTATATTTCTAAAAAGAAAAAGTATGATGATCGATCTTGGTGGTATAGCTAAAGGATATACTGCTGATGTTATTTCTAACATACTTTCAAATAATAATGTTAAAAGTGCAATTATAGATTTAGGTGGAAATATATATGCTCACGGTGAAAAAGTTAATAGTGAGTCCTGGAAAATAGGTATTCAAAATCCATTTTCCGATCGTGGTGATATAATTGGTACCATTACAGTAAAAAATAAATCTATAGTTACTTCTGGTATTTACGAAAGATATATTGAAAAAGATGGAGTTAAATATCACCATATATTAAGTCCCCAAAATGGCTATCCATATGATAATGAAATTGCTGGAATAACCATTGTAAGTGATAAATCAATTGATGGTGATGCTTTATCAACTTCTGTTTTTGCAATGGGTGTTGAGGAAGGAATGAAGTTTGTAAATACTTTACCAAATACAGATGCAATCTTTGTAACAAAAGATAATAAAATTTATATTACTGATGGAATCAGAGATATATTTAAATTAACTAATACAGATTTTACATTAGCTAATTAGTCTAAAAAGAGTTAAGAAACTTTTCTTAACTCTTTTTTACTTATTTTAAGTGCTAATGCTAGTCCTAAAAATCCACTTATTAGTTTTACTAATACATATACTAATACTATTTCTTTAGCCTCTATGGCAACATATGCTAACTGTCCTCCAAATACATAAGCACCTGAAACTGAGAAGGCTGAACATATTAGTTTTCCTCTATCATCCATCTTATGAAAATCAGTGAATACTATTACTGCTGAAGCTAAACTTCCAATTAATGCAGCAACTGAGTCTGAATTAATATCTAAAATTTTTTCTAAATTACTTATACTATTTCTAAATACTCTTTTTATAATCTCTAGCATTACATTGGCTCCACCTAAAAAAATTGCTATTTTTCCAACTATAGTTAATGTTTCTTCAAGTGGAAGCAAATTATTTATTATTACTATTCCTGTTATTGATGAAAAACCTTGTATTCCTAACCCTATTACCCCTAATATAACAATCATTTTTGCTAAATAAGTAAAGTATTTTATCATTTTATTTGGCTTTCTATATAATCCTACAGCTACTAATATAGATATTATAATAATAGGTAAAAGATTAATTATTATATTACTTAAATTCATCTTTAATAAAATCCCACCAATAAATAATCCTATTGGCAATGTAACTATTCCACATAGAATACCCTTACATAATATGTTTAAATACTTCTCATCAATAATTCCTAATGCTAATGGTAAAGTAAAACTTATAGTGCACCCTAGTATTGATGATATTAAAATTCCTGAAAAATATATCATTGATTTATCCATAGCTATAGCTTGTGTAATTTTATATCCTCCCATATCGACAGCAATAAACGAAGATATCACTATTGATGGATCTACTAAACTATTTTTAAAAATAGGTAACATATATTTAGTAATACTGTCTGAAATAATAGGTATTATAGAAAGTATTCCTATCATAGATAAAGCTAATGATCCCATACTTTTTACTCCATCTTCTATTCCTTTAAACAAATTAAATCTATTTCCAAATATATAATCTACTACTCCTATTGCAAAGAATACCCCTACTATATATAGCATTATCTTTTCCATATTATCTCCCCTTAATTAATCTAAAACAATTCTACCAAAATTTCTAATAATAAAAAAGCCTCTTAAATTAATTAAGAAGCTTTTTTTTGTTACTACCTATTCAGTTATCTAACAATCACATTCACTTGAGGTTTTGTCTTGAAATAGTTTCGGAGATTTGTGTCCACCATTATCTGGTTTGCCTATACATTTTCCGTTGTATGATGAAGTTTCTAATTCTGCACATCTTATCACTATATTGTCTTTATATATTTTTAGCATATATTTTGTATTTGGACATAGAGGTCCTAATAAAAATTGACCATGACAATCTGTAAAGGTATGAGTTAGTGGATAAGGATATCTACATCCATCAACTATTTGTAATAATTTTACTACTGCGTCTGCTACAGGCATTCTGTTACTGTCCAAAACTGTTCCAAATATAACTGATCTCTTCTCCTCTGGTAATCTAACGATTGCTTCTATTTGTTCATTACACCCTGTTTTTAATTCGCATGATGCTATTCTTCCGCTCATAACTTTGCCTCCTAAGTTTAAATTTTAAATTCTCATAGTATAATCTATTCCGTTATCCATAAATTGTGATTTAAGTAATAATAGTTTTAATAAAAAAAGACTAGTCTTAATAAAATATACTCTATCTTTAGATATATTTTATTTCTAAATACTAGTCTTTTTAATATTTAAGTTATTAATACTATATAACTATTATTGTTTTGCTTCTAATTGAACATCGAAAGTTTTATTTTCACCATTTCTAACAGCTTCTACTTTAACTACGTCGCCGTCCTTTTTAGTATTCTTAATAGTTCTTAATTCATTAAATGTCTTAACTCTTTGTCCATCGAATTTAACTATTATATCCCCACTCTTTAATCCTGCCTTTTCTGCCGGAGAAAAATCTGATACTTCAACTATATATAACCCTTCTTGCATATCATATTGCTTTGCAAGTTTTTGATCTATTTCTCTTATTGATACCCCTAAATTTAATATTGGTTTAGATAAAGCATCTATTCTATCTTTAACTTCATTTATTGGAATTGAGAATCCTATTCCTTCTGCTCCACCTGACATTTTTAATGTATTTATTCCTACTACCTCACCTTTAGTATTTATAAGTGGTCCTCCACTATTTCCAGGATTAATAGCTGCATCTGTTTGTATTAAATTAAGTTTAACTCCATTACTTGTTTCAACAGTTCTATTAACAGCACTAACAAGTCCTCCTGTTATAGTTTGGTTAAAATCTTTAGATAAAGGTGTCCCTATAGCTAAAACTTGTTCTCCTGGTTTTAATACATCAGAATCACCTAGTTGAACTATTGCTGGTACCTTAATATTATCATCATTTAGCTTTAACATTGCAATATCTTGATTTTCATCATAATTAATAACTTTAGCTTTTACATCCCTACCATCAGATAAAGTTACAACAACTTCTTTTGCTCCTTTTATAACATGGTAATTAGTTAGTATGTAACCTTCCTCATTTATTATAAATCCTGATCCAATACCATCTACTTGTTGAGGTATAATTCCACTATAATCTGTTACTCCATTTGCTGAAACAATAACTACTGCTGGAGCAACTTTTTCGAAAGCCTCACTTGCAGTTAGTGCCCCTTCTTGAGTATTAAATGTTTGCGGATTAGGTGTAAGGTTACTAGATTGATTTTTTATATTACTATCCTTCATTCCATAATATATACTTCCTCCACCTATAATTCCTCCTAGAAGACCTGCTATAAGCGCTATTGCTATTATTTTAAAGCTTCCCTTTTTCTTTTCCTTTTTATTATTCCCATTACTTTTATTCATATCAAAAGTAGTATTTTTTTCTAGTAATGTATCTTCCTCAATATAATCTTCCTTTGTAGTATTCTCTAAAGAAGACCTTTCATTACTAACCTCTTCATAATTGTCTACATCATATATGTTATTATCACTCATCACAAACTCCTCCTAAGCATTTATAAATCACTTTTACAGTTATTAATATACCCCTTTTTTGTGACAATTATATGACATATACTCTATAGTAATTAATTCTTATTTATTTTTTTCTCTGCTCTTTCAATTTCATTTGCTTGCTTAACAACTTGCCTTATTCCTGTTATAACTGCGTCAGGCTCGTACATAGATAATATATTGCTTTTAGATGTAGTATTATATACCTTTGTTAAAGATTCATCTCCTAGTGATTTTAACTGTTCCTGACCTTCTTTAGCTATTAAATAATATGGCTTTCCACTAAATACGCTATCTTCTTGACTATTATTATTCCCACTAGTTATATTCTCTAACTCATTGCAAACTGCACTTGTATAATCTCTTTTTGTTCTATGTACTTTAAATTCTTCTAAATTTATTTCATCTAGTTTACTTTCAAATTCTTCTGTATCACAAGCCAAATTCAATTTGTATATTAATGTAGTAAATCCTATGCTTGAACCAACCTTTTCTATATCTCTTCTTATATTCTCTACAATAAGGCTCTTTCTAAATTCATCAGTATTAATATTATCTTCAACTAATGGATTTACTAAAACAACCCCTGCTACTAAATCTGGATAAGCCTTTGCAAACTCAGTTAACACTAAGCTTCCATATTCTTCTCCAACTAATATATAGGGAGCTGGAGCAGCTGACTTTCTAAGTAATATTCTTAAATCCTCTGCTTGTTCTTTTGGAGTTCTTATGCTACCACCATCACTATATCCATATCCTCTTCTATTATAAACAAATGTAGTTATATCACTATAATCTGTAGTTAACGTATCTGTTATACTATTCCATTGATTTAAGTTAGCTCCTATATTTCCATCAAATATAACAGTATATTTTCCCTCACCACTCATTCTATAATCTAATCTTTTATCGTCTACTCTAGAATAATCTACTCTTTGCTTAAGTTTTTCTTTTGCTACGAAGTTACTTATTCTTTGATACAGGAATCCTATAGTAATTAATATTCCTATGCCTACTACTACATTTCTTATTATATCCTTTGGCTTTAATTTATTTTTCATATTTACCTTATAAACACCATTTGAATGTGGTAAAAGTTTCACGATACCACTCCCCCTTATAGATTATAGCTTTAAATTTGGCTTTGCATTTATATCTAAAGAACTATCTTCTCCTCTAATAAAATTAAAATAAGCTGCACTACCTATCATAGCTGCATTGTCTGTACATAATATTGGTGAAGGAAATAATACGTCTATCCCTTCTTCTTCTGCTGCCTTAATAAGAGATGCTCTAAGTGCTGAGTTTGATGCTACACCACCAGCTATTGCAATTTTATTAACCTTCTTTTTCTTACAAGTTTTTAATACATTTTGTTTTAACACATCAACAACAGCCTTTTGGAATGATGCGGCAACATCAGCTTTATTTATTTCTATATTTTGCATTTTGCATTTATTTAAATAATTTAATACAGCTGATTTTACTCCACTAAATGAAAAATCCAGTGTTTCATCATGAAAATTAGCTTTTGGAAATTCTATTGCATTTTCATTTCCTTCTTTAGCTAATTTATCTATTTTAGGTCCTCCCGGATATCCTAATCCTAGAGCTCTTGCAACTTTATCATAAGCTTCTCCAGCTGCATCATCCCTTGTTTGCCCTATAACGTCATATTCACCATAATTCTTAACATGAACTATAAATGTATGTCCTCCTGATACTACTAATGATACGAAAGGCGGCTTTAAATCCTTATGTTCTATATAGTTAGCACAAATATGGCCTTCTATATGATTTACTCCAACTAAAGGCTTTTTAGCTGCATATGCAAGCCCCTTAGCATATTGTAGTCCAACTAATAAGGCTCCTACTAATCCTGGCCCATAAGTAACTCCAATAGCATCTATATCATTTAAACTTACTCCTGCTTCTTGTAATGCTTCCATTACAACACCATTTACTACTTCTATATGCATTCTAGATGCAACTTCTGGCACTACCCCTCCATATTTTTTATGGGTTTCTATTTGAGAAGCTATTATGTTAGATAGTACCTCTCTTCCATCTTTAACTACAGCTGCTGATGTTTCATCACAGCTTGATTCTATTGATAATATTAATTTACTTTCCATAACTAATACCTCTTAATCTAATTATATTTATATTAAAATATTACAAATTTATATTTATATTTGTTTTCTTGTTAAAATAAGTTCATTATTGTATATTAAAATAAAGCTTATTTCGTATTATTACCATTGTTTATTATATACTGAATAAACAAATTATTCATTATTTTTTATTAGAATTAATGGATTTTTAAGGATATATTAATATTATTTTAAAGGAGTTTTCATAATGAGTTCTTATGCAAAAGTAATTGTACCAGGTTCACCCATATCTAAATCTAATTTTAAATTACATAATAAGGATGGTAGAGCAATACTTCCTTATAATACTGGAAAAGCTCATGATAGGTATGCACTTTATGAAGAAGAAATTGCATACTATTCCAGAATACAAAATCCAGATATAGTTCTAGAAGAGTCACTTATAGCTGTTCTTAAAGTTTATTATAAGAGTGAAAAAAGGCATCCTGATACTGCTAATATAACTAAAAGTATTTTTGACGGGATTGAAAAAAGCGGTCTCATAGTTAATGATGCGCAAATAAGAAGAATTATTACAGAGGAATTTTACGACAAAGAAAATCCACGTTTCGAATTAGAGTTTTTTGGAGAAAGTGAATTTGAAATTTCTTATTCGATTTTACCCAGAAAAAAAACTAGTCTTAAAAAGATTTATTCTTCAATAAAAAAAGGTGCATCTAAGACACCAAAAAATATTAACTCTAAATCTTCTAGTATTAAATCTGACGATACTACTAAAATATTAATATGCGAATTTTGTAGCAAAAAAATTAATGATAGCAATATTATTAAAGCTAATAGTGGTAAAACATTAATTTGCCGTACTTGTTTTAATAAATTGTTTTAGAAAGGAACTTTTAATTGAATAAAAATTCTTTTATCTTTATTGGAGATAGTTTAACTTATGGATATGGGGTAAATAAGAATGTTAATTGGGTTGAAAAATTAATTAATATTGAACCACTGACTATAATAAATAAAGGTGTAAACGGAAATACAACTACAGATATGTTAAATAGATTTACAGAAGATGTCCTCTACCTTTCACCACAAAAGATTTTCATTATGGGAGGAACTAATGATTTTCTTTCCAATAGACCAATAAATGCAGTATTAGAAAATATAGAATTAATAATAAAGGAGGCATTAACTTTAACTAAAGAAATAATAATAGGCATTCCCCCTACTATATTAAAAGAAGATGCTTACAATTTATTTATGCCTTCTCCTACGTATGATTATTGCGAAAAACAACTTCCTTTACTAAGATGTTGTATAATTGAACTTTGCGATAAATATAATATTAAATATGTTGATTTTTATACTGTTACATTAAACCATTCTCATAATGATATATTTATTGATGGAATCCATTTAAATGCTAAAGGGCAATTATTAATATTTAATGAATTTATAAATTCATTAAATATTAAGGGGAATGCATATTAAAAATTCATTCCCCTTATCCCTTAATACATATATTTTTTTATATACTCTGATACTATTTTTCCAACTTCATAACCATTTTCTCCACTATTTAATATACCTTTATCTCCAGTTAAAAGTGTACCACATGCAAAAATTCCGTTTATAGAGGTTTCATAATTTTTAACTAATGGTATATTATTTTCCTCTAATAATATATTTGTTTTTTTCATAAAAGATATTTCGGGATAATATCCAACTGTTAATATTAAGGAATCACAACCTATATTTTTTATACTTCCGTCTTCTAAATTTTCTATGTCTATACTTTCTATTCTTTCATTGCCATAAAGTTCAAGAACATTACAGTTTTTTATTATATCTATATTAAAACCTTCTATAAATTTAATCCCATTTTCATCTAAAAATCCATTCCTAGAATCATCTATAATAGCATTTACTCTAGCTCCTTCTATTAACAGCCTTCTTGCTATAATTAATGACCAGTTATTATTTCCTATTATAACAATTTCTTTTCCTGGTAAAAATCCTTGTAAATTTATAAGTCTATGTGCTGAAGCTAAAGTAAATATACCTGTATATTTATGAACTGGCATATTTATATTTCCAGTGAACCTTTCTCTTCGCCCAGAAGCAAGTATTATAGAGCTCGTTTTTATCTCCTGTATTCCGTCTTGTGGATTAACATAGGAAATAACCTTGTTTTTTGTTACTTCTAGTACTTCTGTATTTACCTTATATACACCACCTAAAGCCTTATATTCTTTAATAAGCTTGCTACTTAACTCCGGTCCTGTAACATCTTTTTCTAAGTAATACCTTCCAAAGCCCATATGTATAAATAAGTTTAAATTTCCACCTAAATCATTTTCTCTTTCTAAAATTAAAACTTTCTTAATTCCATTTCGTAGAGCAGAAACTCCGGCTGAAAGTCCTGATGCTCCCCCTCCAATTATAATTAAATCATATTGAAGCATATATAACCTCCATATCAATGTTAAATAAAAACATATAAATATTATAACATAATGTTCTTAAGTTATAATATACTTTGTAAAATTATCTCTGTTATTGAAATTAGTTTTTATATTGGTTAAAAAATTAATATTAATGTAATTTGCTTTATGAAAATTACTATAATATAATTTAATTATTGTAAACATAAATAGCATAGCATTATATATAAACGAGGTGATAAATTGAACAATTTTTTTGTTAAAATAAAAAACTATTTTTACAGTACTCTTAGCTTTGATACCATTATAAGAGCCATACTATTTTTGATCCCCTTTACAGCTATTATTTTTAAGGGTATCTTGTTCCAGGGATTTGTAGTCAATCAAGATCCTTATACTTTGGATATTACTCTTGGATATAATTCAGCAAAGCCATTTATTAATTATTATTATGCCTTTGCTTTAATTTTTCTTAGTTTCTCACTACTATTTAAAGGTAAAGGACGAGTTATATATCTATTTATTATAGATTTAATAATAACTTTGCTAATACTATTAGATTTAGGGTATTTTAGAGGCTTCTTAACAATGCCTTCAGCCTTATTACTAACTCAAACAGCAAATTTAGATAATATGGGTGGTACCATATCTTCAATGTTTAGCAATAAGGATTTCTTATTAGTTATTGATTTTATAGTGCTTGGAATATTTGTGTTCTTTACTAGAAAATCTTATACAAAAGTTAAAAGGAGAGCCCCTATTACTTTTATAGTTATATTACTATCAAGTATTTTATATATAGGATACGTTCCTTTTAATCTATATGTACTTAAAAATGAAGATGTTAAAAATGGATATATATTTTCAAATTATGATCCAACTAATACTGCAAGATACTTTTCATCTATAGGTTACCATATATTTGATGTAGTTAATGTTTATAAGGATTCTAAGCCGTATGAACTAACTAAAAATGAAAAAGTTCAGATAGATGAATTCTTTAATCAAAAAGAAAATTTACCTGATAATCAATATAAGGGGATATTTAAAGACAAAAATCTTTTAGTTATACAAGTTGAATCCTTAGAAAGCTTTATAATTGGAAAAGAAACAAATGGTCAAAAAATAACTCCTGTTATGGATGAACTAATTAAAACAGGATTGTACTTCCCTAATGTGTATGAGCAAGTTAATGAAGGTACAAGCTCCGATTCAGATTTAATGATTAATACTTCTATGTTCCCATTAAGAAGAGGAAGTACTTTCTTTAGATATCCTTCAACTAAGTACAACTCATTACCTCTTTTATTAGAGGAAGATGGTTATGAAACTATAGCAATTCATCCTGATAAGGGCTCTTTCTGGAACTATGTAAATGGATTAACAGGTATTGGATTTAAACATTTTGTTGATTACTATTCATTTAATATAGATGAAGAAATCGGTCTTGGTCTATCTGATGAAAGCTACTTTAGACAAGTTACTCCAATGCTAAAAAATCTAAAGGATCCATTTTATGCATTTACAGTTACATTAACTAGTCATGGACCTTTTGACTTACCTAAAGAAAAAAGAGTTCTAAACTTAGATCCAGAGCTTGATCAAAACGAACTTGGTGGATATTTTGAAAGTGTTAAGTACACAGATACTCAAATTGGTAAATTCTTAGAGCTTCTAGATAAAGAAGGTTTACTAGATAATACAGTTGTTGTTATTGAAGGCGATCATACTGGTGTTCATAAATACTATAACAATTCAATAGATAAGCTTACTAATAAAGAAGATTGGTATTCAGATAATGGAAATCCTACTATACCTTTTATAATTTGGTCAAAGGATATTAAAGAACCAAAGACTTTTGAAACTATAGGTGGACAAGTTGATATTATGCCTACTTTACTATACCTAATGGGCGTACCAAATGATAAATATATAAATACTGCTTTGGGTAGAAATCTATTAAATACTAATAAGTCATTTGCAGTGCTTACTAACCAAAGTGTTATAGGTGAAGATTTAACTGATGAAGAAAAAGAAATGTATACAAATATAGTTGAATTATCAGATAAAATGATAAGAAGCAACTATTTAGAAAATAAATAATTAAAATTATATATAACAAAAGCGAAGGATAATACCTTCGCTTTTGTTATATATTAAAAAGCTCTTATATATTTTCTAAAACTTCTACTTCTAGTTATTACTTCTTATTTTCTTATTACTTTCCCGCTACTGATAATTCACTAATTTTAACAGATGGGCTTCCTATACTACTCATAGGGAACTTTAGGTCATTTCCTACTTCTTCTATGTCCTTTAAAAGATTAAAGAAGTTTCCTGCTACTGTAATTTGTTCTACTGGATAATCTTTTTTACCATCCTTTATATAAAACCCCTTTGCAGCTAGTGAGAAATCTCCTGTTATTGAATTTGCTCCTGAGTGCAATCCTGCAAAGTCCGTTATTATTAAACCTTCTCCTACTTCTTTTAATAATTCATCAAAGGATTTTTCTCCATTCTTTAAGTATAAATTAGTTGGAGATACTCCTACTGGAGATCCATATGAATTTTTAAATCCATTACCTGTAGACTTTGTATTACCTTTGTTAGCTGTCTTTAAATTATGCAAAAGAGTAATAAGCTTTCCTTCATGTATTATATCCTTTTTCTTTGTTGAAACCCCTTCATCATCAAATGGAACTGATGCTAATCCATCTTCTAAGTGAGGATCATCTAATAAAGTTACTTTTTTACTTGCTATTATCTCTCCTTCTTTCCCTTTTAATAAGCTTAAACCTTTTTGAGCTGCATCTCCACTGAACACCCCTGCAAATGTAGATAATAATGAAACCATTGCTTCATTATTTATAATTACTTTATATTTTCCTGAAGGGACTGATTTACCTCCAACTTTTGATAATGCTTCATTAACTCCATCATCAGCTAATTTTTTTGAGTTTACTTCATCTAAAGATTTAGCTGTAATATACCCTATTCCATCATGCATATTCTCTCCATCTTTTATTATCGGAACTACATAAGCGCTTAATAAATTAGACTTATTCTCTAAATTTAACCCTTTAGAATTAATTATTCCATACTTTGCTTTGTTATATCCTATTCCACATCCTCCAAAGCTAACTACTCTATCGTCTAATTTTTTTGCTTCTCTTTCCATACTTAGTGCTAAATCTATTAATTTATCTGCTGGAAGGTTTTCTAAAGCCTTATAATAGGTGTTGACCTCTTTATACTCTTTATCTCCTTCATAAATAAATTGTATATCTTCATTTTCAATAGCTAATGCGCTTTCTTTAGCATTTTTAACAAGCATTTTTATTGCGTCTTCATCTAGTATTTCTGTATATGAATATCCTATTTTTTCATTTATTTTTCCTCTAAAAGATAATCCATATGAGGTAGTTAAATTGTATTTTTCCACTTCTTCATTATATACATTTATACTTAAGCTTTCTCTATCTACATAATAAACTTCGTATTCATTGAAGCCAGAGTTTTTAGCTTCTTCAAATAATTTATTTATAAATACTTTTAATTCCACATCTACTCCCCCTATCTTCCACCTACTGTAATTTCTTTTACTCTAATCATAGGTTGACCTACATTAGTTGGGATACTTCCTGAAATTGATCCGCACATACCTTGACCTTGTTCTAAATTCTTGCCTACCATATCTATATTCATTAATACTTCGCTACCTTTACCAATTAAACTTGCACCTCTAACTGGCTCTTGTATTTCACCATTTTTTACAATATATCCTTCAGATACTGCAAAGTTAAACTCTCCTGTCACTGGGTTTACTGAACCTCCACCCATTTTCTTTGCATATAAACCATCTGATATTGATTTAATTATTTCAGCTTCGTTATCAGTTCCTGCTGCTATATATGTGTTTGTCATTCTTGAAGTAGGAGCAAACTTATAATTTTGTCTTCTTGAACTTCCTGTTGCCTCCATCCCCATTCTTCTTCCATTTAATTTATCAATTAAATATCCTTTTAATATACCATTTTCTATTAACACATTTTTTCTAGTTTTATTTCCTTCATCGTCTATATTTAATGACCCCCATGCATTAGGTATAGTTCCATCATCAATTGCAGTCACCTTTGTTGATGCTATTTGTTTACCAAGCATATCTGTAAATACTGAGTTTCCTTTTGCAACAGCTGTTGCCTCTAAAGAATGTCCACAAGCCTCGTGGAATATTACACCACCAAATCCATTATCTATTGCTACAGGAATTTTACCTGCTGGGCAATTCTTAGCATGTAACATTGTATAAGCAACTCTAGATGCTTCTTTACCATAATACTCTGGATCTATATCATTAAATAACTCAAATCCTTTATGTGCACCTGGTCCTTCAAAACCAGTTTGATTTTCTCCATTTAATGATGCTACTGAGCTTATTGAAAGTCTTGTTCTAACTCTTCTATCCTCTGTATATAAACCTTCTGTATTAGCTATTAATACATTTTGTTCTTTATCTAAATACCCCACTGATACTTGCTTTATTTCATCATGATATTCCTTTGCTGCTTTGTATCCAATTTTCATAACTTCTATCTTTTTTTGCGCACTTATTGAAGAAGGAATATATATAATTGGATTATTATTATATATAGTTTTTTCATTAAGCACTACACTTATATCCTCTTTTAACTCTCCAAGAGCTAATGCTGCTTTTTGTGCTGTATCTAATAAAGCATCTAAACTAATATTATTAGTGTATGCATAAACACTTTTAAAACCTTTAAAAATTCTTATACCTATTCCATGAGTTCTTCCCGATATAGAATTTTCTACCTTTCCATTTAAAATACTTATAGAAGTATCTATTGTATCTTCTTCAAAAATTTCTGCAAAATCTCCACCTGTTATTAAACATCTAGCTAAAACACTAGACAATATATTTTTTGATAACATATTACTCCTCCTCCATGCCTATCTCTTTTCCATCTTTAAATGCCTTTGCCCATGAATCTACATAACTACCACTAGCCCACTCAGCCATTATTACTTCTTCATCTTCATTTAATTCTATACTTATTAATGGACTACCCTTTACATCTCGATCTTCCATTTCATATACCAATAATTTATTATTGGATAATATTACAGCTAACCTTCCAGTTGGAGATGTATAAGCATCCTTTATGAAAGGAAATTTCCATTTTAAATCCTTCCATGAAATTAATAGCGTATCATAATTTAATATTTTCTTACTTGGATTTAAAGATATTCTATAACTTATTCCATTATAATCTGTATTAATTGATGGAATATTTCCAACTAAGCTCCATTTCCCTTCAACTCTTTTTATAGTAAAATTACTGTAATTTATATCTTTATTTAAACTGTTTCTCTTCTCTTCTGACAAAGTATCGAGAGTTGAATTAAAATCTTTTTTATATTTTTCTTTAGCCTCAATTGAGTATATTTCTTCAATATTAAGTCCCTTCTTTGAATTTATATTATCTATAGGAATAGTCTGATATATAGGAAATATGTTTTGAAAATTATCTCCTTCATATTTTTCAATAGAAATATAATCATTTGAGATGAAGTTTATATTTTTATATACATCCTTAGGCTCACTTGCTTCTAGTTTTATTTCTTGCTTACCTTCTAAAGGTGCAGCAGTAAAATATTCTATATGCTCAGCATTATTTTCAATTAAATTACTTTTAATACTCCATATTCCATTCATTCTTGGGAATATTATATTTTCCTTTTCTAAAACAGGTTGTAGCTTATCATTCTTAAATGATATCCACAATGTTTTATATTTTTCTTCTGTAAAGGTACCATTATCTAATTTTTTTCTAGGGGTCTTTAAAGCTATCATAACCCCTATATCGCTATTGTAATCTTCTTTTATTACCTCTGCCTCAACCATATTATTTTCATAATCTATATCTTTTGGGTTACTCTCCTTTTTGACTAATTTAAATAGTATTCCATCATAAAATATATATCCATTTTCATCATCTACTGAAATAAAGTCTCCTACAATTGTATTAGAATCTATTATTGATATTAAATCTAGTTTTGATTCTTCCTCTAATACATCTCCTAATTTTAAATTTAATTCATATGACAAAACATACGTCTCATCAACAACTTTTAATTTGTATTTTGGATTTGAATACACTTTATTAAGTATAGAAAATTTATTGTTTGTTATACTTATTAAAGAAGATTTTAAATTCATTATCTCTTCTTTATTTTCAATTTCATTATCTAGTATACTAATATCTTCTATACTCCATACTCCTTTTATTTTAAGATTATTATTATCAGGAGCTTTTATTGCCTGTGTATCTTTTCCACTTACTTTGCTACAACCTATACTCATAGTAAGTATTAGTATAACAAATATAAATAAAAATTTTTTCATACTATTGCTCCTTACTTATTGGAATAATAATTTCAATCTTTGTACCTATTCCTAATTTACTATATATATTAAATATACCTTTATGCAATTTTATTATCTCATCACAAATTGATAATCCTATGCCACTTTGAGATTTAGAATTCTTTCCTTTAAAAAATTTTTCTTTTACTCTAGGTAAGTCTTCATCAGATATTCCACAACCATTGTCTTCTATTATAAATTTTATTTTATCATTAATTTTTATCGTTGTAAAAATTATACTACCTTCTTCTTCAGTAAATTTAAATGAGTTATCTAACAAATTAATGAATACTTGTTTCAATCTATTACTATCTACACACATACAACCTTCAGCTTCTGTTACAAATTTTAAATTTATACCTTCTCTTTTTGCTCTAGGTTTTATAAAAGATTCTATATGATTCATGAACTCAATTATATTTATACTTTTTAAGTCTAACGTTATTTTTTCATTTATTAATCTAGAAAAATCTAATAAATCTTCTACCATTGAGGATAACCTATCCGTTTCTTTTTCTATTATTTCAAAACCTAACTTTAACGTTTCTTTATCAGTTTCATCATTATTTAGGGTTATGGTCCAACCTTTTATAGCTGTTAACGGTGTTCTTAATTCATGGGACACAGAAGATATAAATTCATTTTTTAATTGTTCTCTTTTTTCTATCTCATTTGCCATGAAGTTTAAAGTATTTGATAATTGTCCAATTTCATTTTCACTATTAAGATTACTTCTAATTCCTAAATTTCCACTCCCCATTTTTTCTGCAACTTTATTTAAATATTTAATTGGATTGATTATACTATTTGATAGTAATATACTTAATACTATTCCCAATATTAAAACAACGATTGATATAGCAAAAAATATAAGGATTATATTAGTTATTACCATATCTATAGCTTCTAATGAAGTTATAAATCTAATTACACCTATTATTTCTCCATCTATAATTAATGGATATGATACTGCCATAACTTTACTATCATAATAATCAACTTTTCCTATCCACCTAGCTGCTTCACCTTTAATAGCTTTAGTTATATCAGGTGTATTGATTAACTTACTATCATTAATTCCAATAGAATCCATTAATAAATTACCTTCTGAATCAAAAATTTCAACTTGGGCATTATTATCATTCCAAAAAGTATCAACATTATCATAAATAGTTTCAGCTAATGACTTTGAAGAAAAATACTTAGTATAAAAGTTTATAGATACTTGTATTCTATTTTTTAATAGATCTTCAGTATTATCATAATAATATTTTCGAATAAATATCATTAGTAAAATATTTAAAAACATAACAGTTGAAAAAATAATTATAAATATTCCTTTTAGTAACTCATTCTTTATACTCTTCATTCTTATGACTTCCACCTATATCCTATGCCCCATATAGTTTCTATATATCTAGGTTCTGAAGGATTTTCTTCTATTTTTGCCCTTAACCTTCTAATATTAACATCTATTATTTTTGCATCTCCAAAATAGTTTTTTCCCCAAACTAAATCTAATAGCTCATCTCTAGTGAAAGCTTTATTAGGATTCTCTAAAAATATCTTCATTAACAAATATTCTTTTGGAGTTACATCTACTTCTATATTGTCCTTTAAAACCTTCTGAGAATACATATCTATTAAAAATGCTCCTAATTGCAACTTTTCCTTTTTCTCATTTCCAAGCCTTCTCATCAATGCTTTTATTCTTAAAACAACCTCTAATGGATTAAAGGGTTTTACAATATAATCATCTGCCCCGTATTCTAATCCCATAATCTTATCCATATCTTGACCTTTTGCTGTTAGCATTATTATTCCAATGTCAGGAAAATCATTTCTTAATTTATTGCATACTTTAAAGCCATCTATTCCTGGTAACATAACATCTAAAACTGCAATTGCAGGCTTTTCTATAGCTGCAAGTTTCAGACCCTCTTCACCACTTTTAGCTTCAATTACATCTAAATTGTTTCTTTGTAAATTTATTTTTAAAAATCCTCTTATACTTTCTTCATCTTCTACTAGTAATATTTTACTCATCTTATTCCCCCTAAATATATAATATTATTAACTTTTTTAATGATTTATACTCTTATATATGCAAATAAGAGACGGATATCCGTCCCTTTTTTATTTCAAGGTTCTAAACTCAAATCCTTCTGATTTTAAATAATCTATAGCACTTTGTAAATAATGAACTGTTCCTTTTTTAGCATCAGTATCGTGCATTAATACAATTGCTACATCTTTATCCCCAACAGTTTCCTTTAATTTGTTCAATAGATGCTCCGTTGAAAAATCCTTACTTTCTGCATCTCCATTTAATGAATTCCAATCCGTTTGATAAATTCCTTTTTTAGTCAATACTTCATCCAATGCTGCTGTTCCGTTCCAGCTAGCATGTCCACCAGGCATTCTTATTAATCTTGTATTAAAATCTTTTCCCAATATTTCCTTCAATATTCTATCATTTTTTTCAAAGTCATTTATAAAAGCATCTACATTTACTGTTCTGTTAGGATAAAGTATAGAATAATCATGTGAATATCCATGACTTCCTATAGAATGCCCTTCCCTAGCAATCCTTTTTAATATATCTGCTGCTTGATTATTATGCTCAATTGAACTGCCTAATGTAAAAAATGTAGCCTTTACATTATTTGCTGCTAATATATCCAAAATTTTTTCAGTTGCATGTTTAGAAGGTCCATCATCAAAAGTAAGATACGCAATTTTTCTTCCATCTTCTCTATAAAAATTCCATTCATACATAGTTTTAGGGAGAACTACTGAAGCATCATCTGCATTTGGATCCTTATCTAGTGGCAGATAACCTGAATTATCTAAAGTATTTAAATCTTCACTTTCAACTTCCTCAGCATTAACTATATTATCTGTTTGTTCGTCAGAATGTTTAGTATTTTCAGAATCTATATCATTTTCTTCATTTTTCTTATCGTTAGAATTTTCAACATTGCTGCCTAAAGTCTCTGCCTTTATATAAAAAATATTTTCCTTTAGTTCATAAAAAATCAATGATAATGCAAATATAGATGCTATTAAGACAACTGTAAATATAATAAATCTTTTCTTTCTCATTACTCTACTTCTATTAGCCATAAAACCCACTCTTTCTCTTTTTTTAGATATTGCTTGTCCCATAATTTAATTATATATAATTTTTTTCTACAAGTCATTACAATTCGTTAACTAAAAGTTACAAAAAAGTTACATTTTTTCCAATTAACCACATCAAAAAAGAGTTTTATAACAATAGATTTAAATCTACTCTTATAAAACTCTTAAAATTAAAATGGCTCCGTGGAGAGGATTCGAACCTCCAACCTATCGGTTAACAGCCGAGTGCTCCACCATTGAGCTACCACGGAATAATTCAGAGTTTGTTCCCTGAAAATTGCACATGAATTAGAGCCAAAATCTTTAATTATTGGTCAAGCCCTCGACCTATTAGTATCAGTCAGCTAAATATGTTACCACACTTACACCTCTGACCTATCAACCTTGTGTTCTTCAAGGGGTCTTACTAGCTTATGCTATGGGAAATCTCATCTTGAGGGGGGCTTCACGTCTCGTACTAAGGACAGCTCCTCTCAAATTTCCTACGCCCGCGACGGATAGGGACCGAACTGTCTCACGACGTTCTGAACCCAGCTCGCGTGCCGCTTTAATGGGCGAACAGCCCAACCCTTGGGACCTACTACAGCCCCAGGATGCGACGAGCCGACATCGAGGTGCCAAACCTCCCCGTCGATGTGGACTCTTGGGGGAGATCAGCCTGTTATCCCCGAGGTAGCTTTTATCCGTTGAGCGATGGCCCTCCCACGAGGTACCACCGGATCACTAAGCCCGACTTTCGTCCCTGCTCCACTTGTGGGTGTCGCAGTCAGGCTCCCTTCTGCCTTTGCACTCTTCGAACGATTTCCGACCGTTCTGAGGGAACCTTTGGGCGCCTCCGTTACTTTTTTGGAGGCGACCGCCCCAGTCAAACTGCCCACCTAACAATGTCCCGTCACCAGATTCATGGCGYCCGGTTAGAATCCCAATACTGTCAGGGTGGTATCCCAAGGATGACTCCACTAAGGCTGACGCCCTAGCTTCTCAGTCTCCCACCTATCCTGTACAGACAATATCGAAACTCAATGCTAAGCTACAGTAAAGCTCTACGGGGTCTTTCCGTCCAATCGCGGGTAGCGAGCATCTTCACTCGCACTACAACTTCGCCGGATTTGCAGTTGAGACAGTGCCCAAGTCATTACGCCATTCGTGCGGGTCAGAACTTACCTGACAAGGAATTTCGCTACCTTAGGACCGTTATAGTTACGGCCGCCGTTTACTGGGGCTTAAGTTCACACCTTCGCTTGCGCTAAGTGTTCCCCTTAACCTTCCAGCACCGGGCAGGCGTCAGCCCCTATACATCAGCTTACGCTTTAGCAGAGACCTGTGTTTTTGCTAAACAGTTGCTTGGGCCTATTCTCTGCGGCCTGCTCTCGCAGGCACCCCTTCTCGCGAACTTACGGGGTCAATTTGCCTAGTTCCTTAACTGCAATTCTTCCGATGGCCTTAGGATTCTCTCCTCATCTACCTGTGTCGGTTTGCGGTACGGGCACTACTTCTCTCTCTAGATGCTTTTCTTGGAAGCATGGAATCAGATACTTCGGCCAAATTGGCCTTCCCCATCACACCTCAGAATTGTTAAGACGGATTTTCCTGTCTTAACTCCCTAAATGCTTAGACTAGCATTTCCAATCGCTAGCACATCCTATCCTTCTCCGTCACACCATCGATAATAACGATAATAGTGGTATTGGAATATCAACCAATTGTCCATCACCTACGCCTTTCGGCCTCGGCTTAGGTCCCGACTAACCCTGGGCGGACGAGCCTTCCCCAGGAAACCTTAGATTTTCGGCCTGTAAGATTCTCACTTACATCTCGCTACTAATGCCAACATTCTCACTCGTAATCAGTCCACCGCTCCTTACGGTACGACTTCAGCCCGATTACGACGCTCCTCTACCGCTCAAGTTAAACTTGAACCCGTAGCTTCGGTGGTAAGTTTGAGCCCCGGACATTTTCGGCGCAGGATCTCTCGACTAGTGAGCTATTACGCACTCTTTAAATGAGTGGCTGCTTCTAAGCCAACATCCTAGTTGTCTTAGAAATCCCACATCCTTTACCACTTAACTTACACTTTGGGACCTTAGCTGACGATCTGGGCTTTTTCCCTTTTGACTACGGATCTTATCATTCGCAGTCTGACTGCCGGACTMATAGTATATGGCATTCGGAGTTTGATAAGGTTCGGTAAGCGATATGCCCCCTAGCCCATTCAGTGCTCTACCTCCATTACTCATATCCGACGCTAGCCCTAAAGCTATTTCGAGGAGAACCAGCTATCTCCGAGTTCGATTGGAATTTCTCCGCTATCCACAGCTCATCCCATGCTTTTTCAACAGCAACGTGGTTCGGTCCTCCACGGGGTTTTACCCCCGCTTCAACCTGGCCATGGATAGGTCACCCGGTTTCGGGTCTACGGCATGCAACTAGTCGCCCTATTAAGACTCGGTTTCCCTTCGGCTCCGTACCTTAAGTACTTAACCTTGCTACATACCGTAACTCGTTGGCTCGTTCTACAAAAAGCACGTCATCACCCTCATAAGGGGCTTTGACCGGTTGTAGGCACACGGTTTCAGGTTCTATTTCACTCCCCTCCCGGGGTTCTTTTCACCTTTCCCTCACGGTACTGCTTCACTATCGGTCATCAGGTAGTATTTAGCCTTGGGAGGTGGTCCTCCCTGCTTCCCACAAGGTTTCACGTGTCTCGTGGTACTCTGGATCAGAACTCTACAGAATACATGGGGTTTCCCATGTGAGTTCCCTCATTCGGAAATCTTCGGATCACTGGCTATGTGCGCCTACCCGAAGCTTATCGCAGCTTATCACGTCCTTCATCGGCTCCTGATGCCAAGGCATTCACCATGTGCCCTTTGTAGCTTGACCTTTATGGTTTTATAAATTACAAAGTTATTCACAAAGAATATTTTTGGCTTGTTGTCACTTCTCAATTAACGTTGTTAATTAAAGTTGTTTTT
>NZ_BAAAAV010000014.1:0-29438 GCF_054768095.1 Clostridium sp. CTA-7
TGCAATTTTCAGAGAACACTCTGATATCTGGTGATGATGGCGTAGAGGAAACACTCCTTTCCATTCCGAACAGGAAAGTTAAGCTCTACAGCGTCGATGGTACTGCATGGGAAACTGTGTGGGAGAGTAGAACGTTGCCAGGTTATATATGGCTCGATAGCTCAGTCGGTAGAGCAGAGGACTGAAAATCCTCGTGTCCCTGGTTCGATTCCTGGTCGAGCCACCAGGTATGGCGCTATAGCCAAGTGGTAAGGCAGAGGTCTGCAAAACCTTTATCCCCGGTTCAAATCCGGGTGGCGCCTCCAAAAAAATCCTACAAGTTTTACTTGTAGGATTTTTTTATTTGAAAAATAATTCTTTTTGCACAAGTAAATTACTGCTAGATAAAAATTCAAATTTTGAACCTATTGGTATTGTTATATTAGGATAATCATGCCCGAGGGGAAAGCTTTCAATGATTGGTATATTTAATGGCACTAATTTTTGTTTTATAATATCGTTTATAGAAAAATCGCTATCTTTATTAGTGCAATCTGTAAAATGTCCTAATATTATTCCACAAACCTTTTGAAGTTTTCCACAAGAGATAAGTTGAGATAACATTCGATCTACAGAATAAGGACTTTCATTAACATCTTCAATAAAAAGAATATTACCTTTAAAATCTATCTCATAAGGTGTTCCAATAGTTGAGCAAATTATTGATAAATTACCTCCTACTAAATTACCTTCAAAATCTTTTTCATTCCATACAAAATAATTATCAGAACAAATTTCTTTTAAGTTATAGATAATTTTAGGGGCTTTATTTGTAAGTACTTTTATAAAATACTCTTTTGTTATAATATCATTAAAATTTGAAGTTATCATTGGGCTATGAAATGTAGTTAATTTGCAAGCTTTTGCAAGATAGTTTAATAGTAATGTTATATCACTATATCCACAAAAGGGTTTAGGATTATTTTTTATAAGCTTTAAATCTAAATATGGAGCCATTCGCATGGAACCATATCCACCTCTAAGAGAAACTATTGCGTCTATATCTTTATCTGCAAACATTAAGTTTAAATCTTCTGCACGATCTTTATCGTTACCGGCTAAATACCCATAAGAGCTATATAAATGTTTTCCCTTTTTTATTTTAAAGCCTAGTTTTTGAAAGTTGCTTATTTTTTCATCTATAAACTCTCTGTCTTCGGGGGATGCTGGGGCTATAATTCCTATTGTAGATGAAATATTTAATGGTTTTAATTTTGACAATGAAAACACCTGCTTAAAATTATTTATATACTTAATATACGATAAAAAAATAAAGCTAGTGACTTAAAGCTAGCTTTATTTTTAAGAAAACATATCTTTTCTATATAATATGTAAGCAGTTCCAAAAGTTAATACTAAGGTTATAATCATTGTTATTTCAAAACCATAAGTATTATTTATAAGTGGCATTTTTATAAAGTTCATTCCAAATATTCCACCTATAACGGTTGGTATAGCCATTAGTATTGTAACAGAGGCTAAAACCTTCATAACTATATTTAAGTTATTTGAAATAACTGAAGCGAAAAAGTCCATGGTACTTGCAAGTATGTTACTGTATATCTCTGTCATTTCTATAGCCTGCTTATTTTCAATAATAACATCCTCTAATACATCTTGATCTTCCTCATATTTTTGCATTATATCTAATTTTAGCATTTTTTCTAAGGTAATTTCATTTGCTTTAAGTGATGTAGAAAAGTAAACTAGAGATTTTTCTAGAGAGTGTAGTTGAATAAGCTCTCTATTTTTCATTGATTTATGTAGTCTTTTCTCTATCATTAAGCTTTTCTTATCAATTTGTCTTAAGTAAATTAAATATGCAGTTGATATTTTACTTAATATTTGCAATATAAATCTAGATTTTTTAAAAGAATAAAATGATTTCACCTTACCATTTACAAAATCTGTCAATATACGACTGTTCTTTAAGCACACAGTGATAATTTGTTTTTCTGTATGAATTATAGCTAGTGGATATGTATCATATGTAAGAGAATTATCTTCCATTTCAGTAAAAGGTATATCCACAACTACTAGTAAACAATCATCTTCTATATCTATACGAGAAGTTTCTTCATCGTCTAATGGAGCTTTTAAAAATGATAATGGAACTCCAGTCTTTTTTGAAATTAGAATTAATTCTTCATCAGAAGGAGCTACAATGTTAATCCAACAACCAGGTTCTAAATTATCTAGAACTTTTAATGAAGGATTTTGTTCAATAATACTTTTATAAATTTGTATCATAAAGGACCTCCTTAAGTAGATTACAAAACTAATTATACTATTAATATATGTTTTTGTAACATAATAAGTAAATTTTTATTTTAAATATTTGATAATATAGATAATTGAAGATATTCATAGTAAAAGTGCATATGAATTAAATAATTCAACGCAAATTAAAATAATGATAAAAATATAATCATTAATTAATAAATTTTAATGTGGATAAAAACCTAAATAATTAGTATAATCTCAGTATTGCTTTAATGAATAGAAGTAATGTCGTAACGGGGGATTAATAAAGAAATGATGCATAGAGAAATTATTGCTAAAAAAAGAGTACCAGCAATTGTAGTTGTTTTATTTACAGTTACAGCTATGTTATATTTAGCTGAGGCTATAGAGAGATCAAAATATAATAGACATATAATTGGTCATATCGTTAATATTGCTTTAGTATTAATAACTATAATTTTAATTATTAAAGAAATTAAAAGCTGCTCAGTATCATATAAGTATGCTATTATAGCAGACAAGCTAATAATAAATTTAATAAGGAATAAGGAAGAAAAAAATCTAGAGAGCATAAAGATGTCTGATATATTGTACATAGGTGAAAAGTCATTAATGCCTAAAGAGTATCAATTTTTAAGAAGGTCTAAAAGGTATTTATGTAATAGAGTTTTTTCAAAATCATACTATTGTGTTTATAAAAGTGGTAACAATATAGAAAGAATAAAATTTCAACCAAGTGATAAATTTATTAGTAGGATAATAAAACATGGTGAATTAAAATGTAGATTAATTAGAAGAGAAATAATATAAAAAATAGGCTGGGATACAGCCTATTTTTTATAGAATTCATTTTTTACTTCTGAAAGAAGATTTTCATTAAGTATAATATCATATCCAGTAAAGGACAATGACAAGGCTGCTTTCATAGCTTCTTCAAAAGCATAATCAGATATTGTAGCATTGCAAAATTCTTTTGTTCCATATTTTATATTATCATTATTAACTATAGATATATATGGATGAATACAAGGAACTTTTTTACTAACGATACCTAAACTTAATCCTGAATAAATATCTTTAGGACCAGAGATATTTATTATTCCATTTTCTTTTAAATTATGACTAAATAACCTATTTAATGTTCTATTAGTTATCAGCTCTTCATTTTCAGGTTCATATAATGAAATAGAATATTGCAATCTTATAAGTTTTGAAACATAAATTGCAATTTCTCTTAATTTATTTTCTGCTATTTTGGCTAAATCCATTTCTTTGCTTCTTATATAAAATTTAGCTTCAGATTCTATGGGTAACAATAAAGGAGTAAAGCCTCCATTAGACAAGATAGAGTTTACTTCTACATCTTCAGGAAACCCCTTTAGTAGTGAATTTAATATATTAAAAGTTAAAAGAATTCCGTCTAAAGATGTATAGGCTCCTTTATTCAAAAAGCTTAATCCATCATGGCCTATAAATCTTATACTTAATGGTACTACAGCAGAAGAACTTCCACTTTCTGATGTTATTATATCTGGGTGTGCAAGTAAAACTACATCTATATCGTCAAAGACTCCTTGTTTAACCATTACTGATTTTGTTCCACCAAGATATTCACCAGGACAGCCTATTAATACAACAGAGCCACCTATTTTATCTATTATATTACTTAATGAAAGAGCTGCTGCAACTGATGTTGATGTTAATAAATTATGACCAGTTAAATGGCCTTCATTTGGAACAGCATCATATTCGCATAAAAAGCATATTTTAGGGTGTCCATTACCCTTTGAGGCATAGAAGGATGTTTTTATTTCTAAAAATTCTTTTTTTACATCAAAACTATAATTAGTTAGCAGTTTACAAATATAATTGTAACTATTGTACTCATTATAGCTATCTTCTGGATTATTATATAAATAATCATTTAACTTTTTTATATCATCTTTACATTTTGATAAATAAGAAATCATTTCTTGTTTCATAATATCTTCCTCCCAAATTATCTTATTCTTAATTTTCCCTTAAACTTAAATAATTATTTATTAAATGGAACTTTTTAAATAAGTATAAAAATACAATTATTGGGTGAGAATTATAATAAAATTATTATAAGAAGGATGGGATTACATGGATTTATTAATAAAGGGAATAGATATAAATGAAAATAAATGTATTATTTGTAGAAAAGAAATATATAGTGATATAATTATAGAAAAAAGCTTATTATGCCAATGTTGTCATAGAAAGATATCTACAATAACTGTAGATGATTTTGAATATGATTATTATAAAGATAAGGTTAAAGAAGGGCTTTGTGGTAAATATAATTTTAAATAGTATGAGGTATAACAGATGAACAGAGGAAAATTTATAGTATTTGAAGGTGGAGAAGGATCTGGTAAAAGTACAATTTTGGACATGGTGTATGACTATTTAATTCAAAATAATGTAGAATGTATTAAAACAAGAGAGCCGGGTGGAATAAAGATATCTGAGGATATAAGAAAAATAATATTAGATACTAAAAATACGGAAATGGATAGTAAAACAGAAGCTTTATTATATACTGCAGCAAGAAGGCAACACTTAGTAGAAAAAGTCATAGTAGAAATTGAAAAAGGAAAAATAGTTCTTTGCGATAGATTTATATATTCTTCTTTAGCATATCAAGGTTATGCTAGAAATATAGGTATAGAAGATATATATCAAATAAATAAGTTCGCAATAGGGGAATATATGCCAGACTTAAATATACTATTTGATGTATCTCCGGAAGTTGGGTTGGGGAGAATAACTAAAAATGAAGATAGAGAAGTTAATAGATTAGATTTAGAAAAAATGGATTTTCATTATAAAGTTAGAGAAGGATATAACGACCTATATGAAGCTAATAAAGATAAGTTTGTAAAGGTAGATGCAGAAAAATCCATAGAGGAAGTTTTTAACTCTGTAAAAGATATAATTATTAATTTCATTGAATAAAATTAATAATATAGGATAAATTTTTGCTCAATTAGAACTCTTTTATGATAGAATATTATTAGAGGAGTATAATTTTATTGGGAGGGGTTAATATGAAATTAGTAATAGCTATGGTACAAGACGATGATGCATTAGATTTAGTAGATGCAATTACAGAAGCTGGGTTTAGAGTTACTAAGTTAGCGTCAACTGGAGGGTTTTTAAAAGCAGGAAACACAACCTTAATAATAGGAGTTGAAAAAGATAAAGTTCAAAGTGTTATAGATGTTGTAGAAGAAGTTTGTAAAACGAGAAAACAAATCATAACAACACCAACACCTATTACAGGAAATGTTGATATGTACATGTCATACCCTATAGAAATTGAAGTTGGGGGAGCCACTATATTTGTTATAGATGTAGATCAATTCATTAAGATATAAATTATATTGGAGGGTGTAATGGGGCAATTTGTCGGACATAAAAACATAATTAATAGTTTTAAAAAAAGAATAGAATCAGGAGAAATTTCCCATGCACATATAATAGTTGGAGAAGATGGTATTGGAAAGAGTAAATTAGCTAGAACATTAGCTATAAATATTCTAGGTGGAAATGAAGATAGAAATTATGTTGATATTATAAATTATAGGTGCAAAAAGGCTTCTTTTGGGGTAGATGATATAAGAGAAATGGTTGATGAGATAAATAAAAAACCATTTGAAGGTGATAAAAAGATAATTATAATTTATAATGGAAATAAGTTAACGGTTCAAGCTCAAAATGCTCTTTTAAAAACTATAGAGGAACCACCAAAGGGTGTTTTTATTATTTTATTATGCGAAAGTTTAGAATTGATATTAGATACTGTAAAATCAAGGTGTCAAATATATAAGCTTACTCCATTAAAAAAAGATGAAGTGAGACTTTATATAGAGGGCATGGAACTTGAAAACTATAGTAATGATGAAATAAATGCTGCTGTTGCATATAGTGAAGGAATTCCTGGCAAAGCAGAAGATTTTTTAAAAAATTCCTCATTAAAAGATTTAAGAAATATGTTAATTGATTTATTATATGTATTAGTGAAGGGAAATATAAAAAATCTATTAGATTTCGAAGATAAAATATTATTATATAAGGACAAAAAAGAAGAGATATTAAACATTTTAGCCTCCTTTATAAGAGATATCATTATCTATAAAGAAGTAAGTAATATTAATGGAGTAATAAATGGGGATAAAATAGAAAATATAAAGGAATTAGCTATTGAAATGTCTTATAAGAAACTCAATAAGATTATTGATAAAATTGGAGAGGCTAGAGAAGCTTTTTTAAGCAATTCAAATTTCTCATTAACTATTAGAGTTATGCTTATAGGATTTATGGAGGTTTAATAATGATAAAAGTTGTAGGTGTAAGATTTAAGAAAGCCGGTAAAATATACTATTTTGATCCAAGTGAACTTGATGTAAAAAAAGGTAATTTTGTTGTTGTAGAAACAGCAAGAGGTATAGAGTTTGGAGAATGTGTAATAGGAATTAAAGAAATACCAGAAACTGATATAGTAGCACCATTAAAAAGTGTTATAAGAGTTGCTGAAAAAGAAGATATAGATAAACATAAGGAAAATAAGGTAAAGGAAAAAGATGCTTTAGAAATTTGTTTAAAGAAAATAGAAGAACATAGATTAAATATGAAATTAATCGATGTAGAGTATACTTTTGATAATAATAAAGTTATATTCTATTTTACAGCAGATGGTAGAGTAGATTTTAGAGAGCTAGTTAAAGATTTAGCTACTATATTTAAAACTAGAATAGAATTAAGACAAATTGGTGTTAGAGATGAAGCTAAGATGTTAGGAGGATTAGGACCTTGTGGAAGACCACTTTGTTGTTCTACATTCTTAGGAGACTTTGCATCTGTTTCTATAAAGATGGCAAAGGAACAAAATTTATCATTAAACCCAACTAAGATATCAGGAATATGCGGAAGGCTTATGTGCTGTTTAAACTATGAGCAAAGTACGTATGAAGATATAAGAAAGAGACTACCTAAGGCTGGATCAATTGTCAGCTTAGGAGAAGCTAAGGGTGAGGTAGTAAGTAATAATACAGTTAAGGAAAGCGTAAAGGTTAAGTATAGAAGAGGTGATGAAGAGGTAGTAGAAGAGTTCAAAATAGATGATATTGAACTTATTGAAGGTAGTTATGAGGATTCTATAGATGAGTCAGACATAAAATTAGAAATTGAGTTACCAGAGGACAAAAATTTAATTAAAGATCTTATTAAAGATAATTAAAAGGGGGAAGTTAAATGAAATCCTTATTAAAGGTTTCTAATATTAATACAAATGAGGATATAATTAACGTAAGAGAGGCTATAGCACAAAATGCAGGTGTAATTGCTTGTGAGGTAAGTTTATCTAAAAAAGAAGTAAATATTGTATATGATGATAAAAGTGTAACTATAGATAAAATAATAAGCTCAATTGAAGAGATAGGATATAGCATAATATAAAGTCTAGTACTAATATTAGATAAATTCTTCTTAAGGCTTTTAAATTTTAAGTCCTTATGATAAAATAGATTGTGAAATAAATTCATAATACTAGGAGGTGCTTTTTATGGCATTTAAAATTGAAGATTCATGTGTAAACTGTGGTGCTTGCGCTGCAGAATGTCCAGTTGATGCTATAAGTCAAGGAGATACTCAATTCGTTATCGATGAGGATACTTGCATAGATTGTGGAAACTGTGCAAATGTTTGTCCAGTAGGAGCTCCAGTTCAAGCATAATTTACATAAAGAACCGCTAAATTAGCGGTTCTTTATTTTTTGCTCTTTAGGAAATTATATTTTTATATTTATTATGGATAACCGTTGTAAAATATTTAGTTATTAAAGTTATACCCTAAAGAGTAAAAATTTAAATATAGTGCGCGTGCAAGATTTTCCTCAGACAAGCTTCGGAAATGCACATGCGCTAAAAAAGTCGACAGCTCCACAAGCTCGCCTTGGCAACTTTTTTAGTTAGACAACAATATAACGGAGCATTTGTCCTTAAATGATATATCATCAGAATATATTGTATTAGATTTATAAGATAAAATATTTTTTAAAGAGGATAAAAATTTATATGGACCATCCAAATAAAAATACTCAGATGAAGTTTTAAAACACATTGGAATTATGTACTTTGGTTTTAAAGTTAAAGCCAATTTAGCAGCAGAATATCCATCTAAACAAAAGTGGCCACCTATTGGAATAAATAAAAAATCTACTTCAGATAATTTATTTATTAATTCGTCGTCTAATTTATGTCCTAAAGAACCTAAGTGACAAATTTTAAAATTATCAATATTTAAATAATAAATTATGTTCTCACCACGTTTAAATCCATTCATATTATCTTTAAATGTTTTAAATCCTTCTAAGTTTATAAAACTATTAGAAAATGAACAGGAAGAATTTATTACTGTACAGTTCTTATCAATATACTTATTAATAATTTCATTAGTATGAGTATGACTAAATGTAATTATATCTGGTTTTAAATCATATTTTTCTATATAGGGATATATTTGCATTGGATCTAAAAGAATTCTTTTACCGAGAGAGTTCTTTATTAAAAAACTAGTATTGCCTATCCACTTAATTTCCATATTTCATCACCTCTAATATATAGTTTAAGTAAAATATGCGATATAATTCTCTTTTTTGATTTAATATATAAAATCATAAAATGGACATATTAAAATTTATAATATATAATAAAAGTCAAAGAAGGTCAATTTGAAAAATGGTTTAAGAAGGTGAAAATATGGCAAGAATTTCAGATACAATAGAGAATTTTATAAAAGATATGATAAGTGAAGAAAATAAAAGACAAGTCTTAATTCAAAGAAATGAATTAGCAGATAAATTTTCATGTGCACCATCACAAATTAATTATGTATTAACCACAAGATTTACTTACGAAAAGGGTTATATTATAGAAAGTAAAAGAGGTGGTGGAGGTTGCATAGTAATAAAGAAAGTAACATACGATAATAAAGATGAAAGATTAGCTTTAATTAATAATTCCATCGGTGAAACAATAACATATGGAAATGCCCTATCTATATTAGAACATTTAAAAGATACTAATAATATTACAGAAAAAGAATATGAAATAATAAAAATATCTTTAAATGATAGAACTTTATCATCTAGTGAATACAAAAACAAATTAAGGGCTGACATACTTAAGGGAATTATAACAGTTATATTATCGTAATATAAACTTAAAAACCAAAATTTATCTGATAGTTGTTAATATTAGCAATAGGGTATGGAGGTATATATGATTTTTGGGAAATTTACAGAGAGGGCACAATTAGTATTAGTAGAGGCTCAAAAAGAGTCACAATATTTCAAACATGGATATATAGGAACTGAGCATGTTCTTTTAGGGGTTTTAAGAGAAGGTGGATATGCAAAACAACTACTGTACAGCAATGGGGTTACAGTTGAGAAAGTAAGAAAAGTTATAGAAGACTATCTAGGTTTTGGAGATATAGATATATCTGTAGGAGAAATGCTACTAAATCCAAAAACAAAAAGGTTATTTGATGATAGTCTAATTAAAGCTAGGATATATGATCATAACTGTATAAACCCAGAACATATTTTACTAGCATTAATAGATGATACTGAAGGTGTAGCATATACTATATTTACAAATTTAAAACTAAATTTAAATCTAATAAAAAATGAAATAAGTAACTACTTATATGAAAAAAGGTTAGATAATATAAAAAATGATGATAAAGATAAGAAAAAAAATATAAAAACTCCTCTACTAAATCAATATGGTAGAAATCTTACTACTATGGCTACGGAAGGTAATTTAGATCCGGTTATAGGTAGAGAAGATGAAAACAAAAGAATATTAGAAATATTGTGTAGAAGAGTTAAAAATAATCCTTGTCTAATAGGTGAGCCGGGGGTAGGTAAAACAGCTGTTATAGAGGGGTTAGCTCAAAGAATAATAAGTGGTAATGTTCCAGAAATACTAAAAGACAAAATATTAATTTCTCTTGATTTGACTTCAATGATAGCAGGAGCAAAATATAGAGGAGAATTTGAAGACCGATTAAAAAGAGTAATGGATGAGATAAGAAACTCACAGAATATAATAATATTTATTGATGAAATTCATACTATCGTTGGTGCTGGAGGTGCGGAAGGTGCCATAGATGCGTCTAACATTTTAAAACCTGCTTTAGCAAGAGGTGAAATAAAATGTATAGGTGCAACAACAATAGATGAATATAGAAAATATATAGAAAAAGATTCAGCTTTAGAACGAAGATTTCAACCGGTTAATATAGAAGAACCATCAAAGGAAGAGACTTTAGAGATATTAAAGGGCCTTAGAGAAAGATATGAATCACATCATAGGGTGCAGATAGAAGATGAAGCTTTAGAGGCGGCAGTAGAATTATCAGATAGATATATAACAGATAGATTTATGCCAGATAAAGCAATAGATTTAATTGATGAAGCTTCTGCAAAAGTTAGAATAGAAAACCTAACTTCACCACCTGATGTTAAGGAAACACAAATAAAAATAGAAGAAGTTGCAAGAGAAAAGGAAGAATCAATAAAAAATCAGGATTTTGAAAAGGCAGCTTACTTAAGAGATAAAGAGAGAGAATTAAAAGACAAAGTAGATAACTTGAGAATTAACTGGAATAGTAATGAGAATGTTAAGTATATAGTTGACAGGGAAAAGATAGCAAAGGTAGTATCTGTTTGGTCTAAAATTCCATTAGAAAAACTTACAGAGCAAGAATCAGAAAAGCTACTAAGGTTAGAAGAGGCATTACATGAGAGAGTAATAGGACAAAAGGAAGCGGTAATGGCTGTTGCTAAAGCTGTAAGAAGAGCAAGGGTAGGATTAAAGGATCCTAACAGGCCAATAGGAACATTTATATTTTGTGGACCTACAGGAGTTGGAAAAACTGAATTGTCTAATGCATTGGCAGAAACAATGTTTGGAGACAAAAAAAATTTAATTAGAATAGATATGTCTGAATATATGGAGAAGCATTCAGTTTCAAGATTAATTGGAGCTCCACCAGGATATATAGGACATGATGATGGTGGTCAATTAACAGAGGCTGTTAGAAGAAATCCTTATTCAGTAATTTTACTAGATGAAATTGAAAAAGCTCATCAAGATGTATTTAATATATTACTACAAATAATGGAGGATGGAAGATTAACGGACAGTAAAGGAAAAGTAGTAAATTTCAAAAATACTATTGTAATAATGACATCTAATATAGGAGCTCATGATATTAAAAAGCAAAGTATAGTTGGATTTTCTACTTCGGCTACTTTAGAAGATAATGAATATGAGAAAATGAAAAAAAATATAATGGAAGAAATAAAAAGACAATTTAAACCAGAATTTATAAATAGAATTGATGATATTATAGTTTTCCATCAATTAAAAAATAGTGATATATTAAAAATAGTAAATTTAATGCTAAATAACACAATAGATAAATTAAAAGAAAGAAAAATAACAATAAATTTAAATAAAGAAAGTAAAGAGTTCTTAGTAAATAAAGGTGTAGATATAAATTATGGTGCTAGGCCTTTGAGAAGAATAATAACAAAAGAATTAGAAGATAAATTGAGTGAAGAAATGCTAAAAGGATGCATAAAGGGTGGAGACAATTTAGAAGTATATTGTAATGGAGAGGAACTTTATTTTAAGCATATATCATAGTATAGATGAGGGGATTTTTAAAATGGAAGATCTTCTCTTCTTTTTATTAATAATTTCTATAGAAAAAGCAATAATATTAAGAGAAATAAAGTTTAAAATAGTAATTAATAAAAATTATTATTTAAAAATAGTTGCATTTTAGGTTAGAGAAGCATATAATTAAATTAAAGAATATACCCCTGGGGGGTAGAAGGAGCGAGCTATGAGTAAGGAAATTAAACATAAAGAGTTAATTATAATAGGTGGTGGTCCAGCGGGTCTAACTGCTGCTATATACGCAACAAGAGCTAAGTTAGATATGCTTTTATTGGAAGATCAAATATTAGGGGGACAGGTTAGGAATAGTTATACAATAGAAAATTACCCCGGATTCAAAAAGGTTTCTGGTACTGAACTAGCTGATTTAATGCAACAACAAGCAGAAGAACTTGGAGCTGAAATTGATGAATTTGATATGGTTGAAAAAGTTGATTTCAGTGGAGAAGAAAAAATAATTGAAACAAATAGTTATATATATAAAACCAAAACAGTAATAATAGCAACTGGGGCTACTCCGAAGAAGTTACCTATTCCGAATGAAGGAGAGTTCTCAGGAAAAGGAGTTCACTACTGTGCGGTATGTGATGGAGCAATGTACGAAGGAAAAATAGTCGGAGTTGTAGGTGGAGGAAACTCTGCTTTAGAAGAAGCTCTGTTTTTAACTAAATTTGCTACTAAAGTAGTTATGATAAGAAGACATGATTACTTTAATGGTGAAAAAGCAACAATTGAAGAAGTTATGAATCATCCTAAGATAGAAGTTTTATTTAATGAAGATTTAGTTAATGTTGATGGAGATGATTTTGTAGAAAAAGCTATAATAAAAAATTCTAAAGATGGCTCTGAAAAAGAAATTCCTATGGATGCGGTATTTGGATTCATAGGAACAGAACCTAAAACAGATCATTTTAAAGATTATATAAATTTAACTCATAATGGATATATTAAGACTGATGAAGGAATGAGAACTAATGTTGAAGGAATATATGCAGCTGGAGATGTTAGAGAAAAGGAATATAGACAAATAACAACTGCTGTTGCAGATGGAACTATAGCAGCATTACAAGCAGAAAAATATGTTGTAGAAAAGAAAAAATAATTAAGAAAGATTAAAGGAGAGATATTATGATAAAAATATATTCAACATCATGGTGCCCATCATGTATAAAAGCTAAAAGATTTTTTGAAATGAAAGGATGGGAATATAGCGAAATTAATGTAGCAGATAAGCATGAAGATAGAGAAGAAGTATTTAAAGTTTCAGGTCAAAGAACTGTACCTGTAATTAATATAGATGGTGAAATAATAGTTGGTTTTGATAAGAATAAGATAGAACTAGCTAAGAAGAAGTAGGTGATAGGATGTTTAGTTGTATAAAAGGTAAGGAAAGAACATTTAGAAATTTAGTAAATGGTGAGTGGACTACTAGCCAAAATGAAAAGTTCATAGAGATATATTCACCAATAGGAAATTGCTTAGTTGGAAAGGTTCCAGAAATGACTACTGAAGAAGTTGATTTTGCTATTAAAAGTGCAAAAGAGGCGCAAAAGAATTGGAGAAACATTCCTGTAAGTAAAAGATCAGAAATACTTTATAAAGCGGCTGATATACTAGTAGAAAGAGTAGCAGAATTATCAGATATAATGATGAGAGAAACTGGAAAAGATAGGAAAAGTGCTGAGTCAGAAATATTAAGATCTGCAGATTATATAAAATTTACAGCTGATACAGCAAAGAACTTATCTGGAGAAAGTATTCCAGGAGACAGTTTCCCTGGTTTCAAAAGGAATAAAATATCTTTAGTAACAAGAGAACCACTAGGAGTAGTTTTAGCTATATCTCCATTTAACTATCCTATAAATTTAGCAGCATCAAAAATAGCACCAGCTTTAGTTGCAGGAAATTCAGTAGTTTTAAAACCAGCAACTCAAGGTAGCTTATGTGGATTATATCTAGCTAAAGTATTTGAACAAGCTGGAGTACCAGCAGGAGTTTTAAATACTGTTACAGGAAGAGGGAGCGAAATAGGTGACTATATTGTTACACATCCTGGAATAGATTTTATTAACTTTACAGGTAGTACAGAAATAGGTACTAGAATATCAAGAATAACAACAATGGTTCCATTACTTATGGAGCTTGGTGGAAAAGATGCAGCTATAGTATTAAAGGATGCTGATTTAGATCTTGCAGCATCTAATATAGTTTCAGGAGCATATTCTTATTCAGGACAAAGATGTACAGCAGTGAAAAGAATACTAGTTGTAAATGAAGTTGCAGATAAACTAGTTGAAAAAGTTAAAGAAAGAGTTGAAAAGCTAAAAATAGGAAACCCATTAGAAGAAGATGTTGATATAGTTCCGCTAATTGATAGTAAATCAGCAGATTTTGTTTGGGAACTTATAGATGATGCTAGGGAAAAGGGTGCTCATTTACTTGTTGGGGGAAAGAGAGAAGAAAATATGATTTATCCAACTCTTTTTGATAATGTAACAACAGATATGAGATTAGCTTGGGAAGAACCATTTGGACCAGTTTTACCTATAATAAGAGTTAAAGATAAGGATGAAGCTATTGAAATTGCTAATAAGTCAGAATATGGATTACAATCATCTGTATTTACAGAGAATATAAATGAAGCATTTTATGTAGCAGATAGATTAGAGGTTGGTACAGTACAAGTAAATAATAAGACTGAAAGAGGGCCAGACCATTTCCCATTCCTAGGAGTTAAGGCTTCTGGAATTGGTACTCAAGGAATTAGATATTCAATAGAGTCTATGTCTAGACCAAAAGCAACAGTAATTAATTTAGTAAGATAAATTAAAATAGAGAAGTGAAATTTCACTTCTCTATTTTATTTAAAAGGAAGATAATAAAATATCTTCTTTTATGTTTAATATTAGATATTTAAAGCTGAATCTATAGCTTTTTTATCAAAGCCTACTATAATTGTTCCATTTATATCTAAAACAGGAACTCCCATTTGCTTTGATTTATTAATCATTTCATCTCTTGCAGTCATATCTTCTTGTACATTTAAATCTTCAAATTCAATATTAACTGATTTTAAATAATTTTTTGCTTTTACGCACCACGGACAAGAATTTGTACTATAAACTTTAACCATTAGTCAAACACTCCTTTGCTATTATCAATAGATAATTAATATTATTTAATATAAATTTTACACCATTTCAATGATAAATACAATAACTAACATATATTTTATTAAAATAAAGAATATGGTATTATATCAATGGGAAAATATAAATTAAATCTACTTAATAATATTTTGATCTTCTAGGTTAGAATTTAGAATAATGTTGTCTAAAGAGACATCTATATAGTTAGATGATAACTCTTCTGATAAATTTTTCTTGGTAGTATCTCGAACTATGTTCCTAGATTGAACATTAGAAAAATAAGTTTTATTAATCATAGAATCAACTCCTTGATATTTATAAACTTATTTTTTGCAAAAAAATTATTTTTATAACAGTTTAAATAAATTATACAACTGGTCTAGACATCTATAACTATGTTTTGTATAATATTAATAGGAGGCTTAATAATGATAGATAAAAGTAGTCCGATTCCGGTTTATTATCAATTAAAGAATGATTTAATATCAAAAATATCTGAAGGTGTATGGAAACCTGGAGAATGTATAGCAAGTGAAAGAGAGCTATGTGAAATTTATGGTGTAAGTAGAATGACCATAAGACAAGCGATTGGAGAATTAGTTCAAGAAGGTGTTCTTTTAAGAATTAAAGGTAAAGGAACTTTTGTATGTGAACAAACCTTTAAGCAACAAGATATGATGAGTTTTACTGAAATAATAAAGCAAATAGGTAAAAATTTAAGATCTGAAGTTGTTGAATTTTGCAAAATAAATACTCCAGAGCATTTATCAGATATATTCTCTTTAGATGAACTATATAAAATAAAAAGAAAGCGTATAGTTGATGATGAGTGTGTTGCTTTAGAAACAGTATTTATACCTGTAGATTATTGTGGATACATGGATGAGGAAATGCTTAATGGGTCATTATTTAAAATACTAGAGGGCTTTGGATACATAGTTGATTATTCTAAGTCATCAATAGCGTCTGTAATAATGAATGATGAGTTAAAGAATACATTTGAGGTAGATAAACAAGTACCTATGTTAAAGATTATAAGCAAAACTTATGATCATAATAATAAAATGATTTTTTTAGAAGAAGCAATTTATAGATCAGATAAATTTATATTGCAAGTTAATATATCTAGGAGAGAGGGAAAAATACGATGAAAGTAATAATAACTAAAAATTATGAAGAATTAAGTAAGAGAGCTGCTGATGAAATGGCAGAGATAATAAAGAATAATTCTAAGGCTATATTAGGTTTAGCAACTGGTGGATCTCCAATAGGAATGTACAATGAATTGATAAGAATGAATAAAGAAGGAGAAATAGACTTTTCTCAAATCACTACTGTTAACTTAGATGAGTATATAGGATTATCAGGTGAACATTCTCAAAGTTACAGATATTTCATGAATGAGAATTTATTTAATCATATTAACATAGATAAAACTAAAACTTATGTTCCAAATGGATTAGCAGAAAATATAGAAGAGGAATGTAAAAGATATGATGCAAAAATAGCAGAATTAGGTGGAACTGATATTCAATTATTAGGAATAGGTAACAATGGACATATAGCATTTAATGAACCAGATGAAGTGTTAATATCTGGTACTCACTTAACAGAATTAACAGAAGATACAATAAAAGCTAATGCTAGATTCTTTAATTCAATAGATGAGGTTCCTACAAAAGCTTTAACAATGGGACTTGGTGGAATAATGAAATCAAGAAAGATAATAGTTATAGCAAGTGGAGAAGGAAAAGCAGAAGCCGTAAAAGAAATGGTAAGTGGAAAAATAAGCACTAATATGCCAGCATCAATGTTACAAATGCATAGAGATGTTGTAGTTATAATTGATGAGGCATCAGCAAAATTATTATAAAATTAAATTTTAAAATAATAAGAATACAAAAGAATTGTAATACTATAAATTACAATTCTTTTTTTTATAAAAATTGTTTTTTATAATATTGTTATGATATATTAATTATAGTAATTTTAATAAATATTATTTATTATATAAAAATAAACAAGATTGGTAGGTAATATGTTATGGCTAAGATTAAATCCATGTTTGTTTGTCAAGAATGCGGATATGAATCTCCTAAATGGTTAGGAAAATGTCCAGATTGTAACAAATGGAATACCTTAGTAGAAGAAATGAAAGAAACTCAAAGAGAAATTAAAAATAAAGTAAATAATATAAGAGTTTTAGATAATATGCCAAGGAGTATAGGACAAATTAAATCTGGAGAGAAACAACGATATAATACTGGCTTAAAAGAGTTAAATAGGGTTTTAGGTGGAGGTTTAGTGAGAGGATCATTAACATTAATATCAGGAGATCCTGGAATAGGTAAGTCAACATTATTACTACAAACAGCAAATTCAATATCAAGGACATATGGAAAAGTATTATATGTTTCTGGTGAAGAATCTGAAGAACAAATTAAAATAAGAGGAGATAGATTAGGAGCTAATGCAGAGCAACTATATATATTATCAGAAACTAATATTGACTTAATAGAAGCATACATAAATGAGTTAAAGCCTGTTTTTGTAATAATAGATTCAATACAAACTGTTTATAAAGAGTCTGTTACATCAGCTCCAGGAAGTGTGTCTCAGGTAAAGGAATGCTCTAATGCTATAATGAGAATAGGTAAAAACCAAAATATACCATTGTTTATAGTTGCTCATGTAACTAAACAAGGAGAACTTGCTGGGCCAAGAGTACTAGAGCATATGGTAGATACGGTATTATATTTTGAAGGAGAACGTACAGAAGAGTTTAGAGTTCTTAGAACTATGAAAAATCGTTTTGGAACAACTAGTGAAATAGGTGTATTTGAAATGGCTGAAGAAGGATTAAAGGAAATATATGATCCTTCGAGAATATTCTTAGAAGATACTAACTTTAATCAAGAGGGATCAGCTGTTATAGGCATAATGGAAGGAACTAGACCAATTCTTGTTGAAATGCAAGCTCTAGTTAGTGAAACAAATATGCATATGGCTAGTAGAACCGCTGTTGGAATAGATAATCAAAGGTTAAGACTTATATTAGCAGTTTTAGAGAAAAAACTAAGAGTGCCATTTTATAAGTATGATGTATATGTAAATGTAGTTGGTGGTCTTAGTTTAGATGGAACAACAGGAGACTTAGGGCTTGCGTTAGCGCTTTTATCAAGTGTAAAAAATACTGGATTTAAATTAGAAAGAATGGTCATAGTTGGAGAGGTTGGTCTTACTGGTGAGATAAGACCCGTTTCATCTTGCGATAGGCTAATTAAAGAAGCTGAGAAGATGGGCTTTAAGAATGCTATTATTCCAGAAAGAAATAAGGATAAAGTTAATAGTAATTCTATTAATATAATAGGAGTAAGCAATTTAAGAGAGGCTATTAGTAAGATATTCTAACAGAATAGGTGAGTGTATGAGAATAAAAGATGATGAAGAAATAAAAAATATTTTAAAACTTATGAGTCCAGGAACAGCATTAAGAGAAGGTTTAGAAAACATATTAAGAGCTAAGACTGGTGGCTTAGTAGTTATTGGTGATGGTGAAGACTCAATGAAGCTTGTTGATGGTGGATTTAATATTAATTCGGAATATTCACCAGCATATGTTTATGAATTAGCTAAGATGGATGGAGCTATAGTTTTAAGTGGGGATTTAAAAAGAATTATTTGTGCTAATGCTCAACTTGTACCAGATCATACACTTACTACATATGAAACTGGTACTAGGCATAGAACAGCTAATAGAGTAGCAAAGCAAACAGGCAATATAGTTGTTGCAATTTCTCAAAGAAGAAATATAATTACTGTGTATAAAGGCGATTTAAAGTATGTATTACAAGAAAGCAGTGTTATATTAGCAAGAGCTAATCAAGCAATACAGACATTAGAGAAATATGTAAATGTATTGGAAAGAGTAATAAATAATCTGAATTTATTAGAGTTTCAAGACTTAACTACCATTTTTGATGTTGTAACAGCAATACAAAGAACAGAAATGGTAATGAGGGTTGTAGAAGAAATACAACGATATATAGTTGAACTTGGGAATGAAGGAAGACTTATTTCAATGCAACTTAGCGAGTTAATAAAGTTTATAGAGAGAGATGGAATTTTATTAATAAGAGATTACTGTAAAGAAGGAATGGACTTTAATGAAATATATAATGAAATTCAGAGAATGAGTTCTGAAGAATTAGTTGACTTAGATTTAATAGCTAAAATACTGGGGTACTCAGGGATGTCTTTAGTTGACTCTTTAATTTCACCAAAGGGATTTAGAATATTATTTAAAGTTCCAAGGATACCAGTTTCTGTAATTGAGAATTTGATAAAACATTTTAAAGAGCTTAAATATGTAATAGAGGCTGATACTGATGATTTAGATAAAGTTGATGGAATAGGTGAAGCTAGAGCAAAAGCAATAAGAAATGGATTAAGAAGAATAAAAGAACAAATATACTTAAAAAACGAAATTTAACAAAATTATGTATAAATTTAATGGAAATAGCCGATAATAGAAAAGCAGGTTAAAAAAACCTGCTTTGAGTTTATCTAAGTGTAAATTTACCTAGAATATTCATTTTATCCTCTTCTTTTAATAAGATATCATACAAGTTTAACTCTAAACAATTACATAAAGAAGTAAGATAAAAAAGATTATTTCCAATTTCACTTTCAATAATTTCAAGACAATTATTACAAAGTTTTCCTTCAATATGGTTACTTAATGTATAGCTAAAATCATCTTCATTATTTTCGGAAGGAATATCTTGTTTTTGAGCAGAAATTTTAATACAACCACAATTAGTTACAGCTTTAGCTATGGCTCTGTTAACTCTAGCACTCGATTCACTATATTTAGTTATTATATCTAAAATACTTTTATGTCTTAGTAATGATTCGTTAACATCGTTTTGAAAATTATCAAAAATTATGTCCTTCATATGCTTCAACTCCTTAGAAAATTTATGGCTGTTTATAAAATATAGTTATTCTTATAAAATTAAAAATGATTTAGTGAATCAACTTTAATATAATGATATCTAATAAATATCTTATTTTATAGGGGGTATTTTAAATTAATAAGATTTTAATAATTATTCATTTTAGATAATACCTTTATATGGTATAATAATATAAACTTCTTAAAGAAGGCACAAATGATATTAAAAATAAAACAAAAATAATAGGGAGGTGACATTATGTTAAAAAAGATTATAAGAGTTATATTTACTATAATAGGCTTCATAAGCGGATATATTATTAGTGGGTTAATACAAACTATTACTTTTTTAAGTAACGTATCTTTTTTATCTAAACCAATTGGAATTATATCATTACGTATTTTTTTAACTATATTATTTGGACTTATACTATACTTTGTTTCACCACGTATTTATGACTCTATCGTTAAAATTATAGAGTATATTGAAAAAAACATTCAAAGACTTACAGCGGCAGAGCTTCTTTATGGTGGCTTAGGAGCTTTAATATCTTTAATATTAACGTCTCTTGTAGGACTACCATTAAATAGTATAAGCCTTTATGGGTTAGGACCAATACTGTTTGTATTATTAAATCTAATATTTGCAATAATATTTGCAAGTATATTTATTGAGAAGAAAGATGATATATCAAATCTTCTTGTAAATTTAAGAAAAAATAATATTAAAGAAAAAAAGTCAAAAGGAGCAGCCAAAGCTAATCCTAAGGTGTTAGATACATCTGTAATAATTGATGGTAGAATATTTGATATATGTCAAACAGGATTTGTTGAAGGTCCTTTAGTTATACCAAATTTTGTACTAGACGAACTTAGGCATATTTCAGATTCAGCAGATTCTCTTAAGAGAAATAGGGGAAGAAGAGGACTTGATATATTAAATAAGATACAAAAGGAACTAGAAATAGAGACACAAATTTGGGAGGGAGATTTTCCGGAAATACAAGAGGTTGATAGTAAGCTATTAAAACTTGCTCAAACTCTTAAGGGAAAAGTTGTAACTAATGATTTTAATTTAAATAAAGTTGCAGAATTTCAGGGTGTACCTGTTCTTAACATTAATGAATTAGCAAATGCAATAAAACCAGTTGTACTTCCAGGAGAAGAAATGAAGGTTATCGTTGTTAAAGATGGTAAGGAAGCAACACAAGGAATTGGGTACTTAGATGATGGGACAATGATCGTTGTAGAAGGTGGAAGAAAGTTCATGGGAGAACAAATAATTGTTCTAGTAACATCAGTATTACAAACAGCAGCAGGAAGAATGATATTTGCAAAACCAAAAGAATAGTTAGTAGGTGTTAATATGATAAGTGCTATAATTTTAGCTGGTGGAAAAGGCAAAAGAATGAGTTCTAAAATTAGTAAGCAATATATAGAGTTGAAAGGCAAGCCTATTTTATATTATACCTTAACTAAATTTATTAACTGTAAAGAAGTAGATAATGTAATTTTAGTTTTACCAAAGGATGAAATAGAGTTTTGCAAAAAGGAAATATTGGAAAGATACTCCTTAAAGGTTGACATGATAGTTGAGGGTGGAAAAGAGAGACAAGATTCAGTGTTTAATGCTTTAATGGAGATTAATGATTCTGAAATCATATTAATTCATGATGGTGCAAGACCATTTACATCTGAAAAAACAATTAAAGATGGAATAAAATATGCAAAGCTTTATGGAGCAGCAGCACCAGGAGTCACGCCAAAGGATACAATAAAAATTGTAGACGAAAATGGATTTTCTAAACATACTCCAGATAGGAAAGATTTATTTGCAATTCAAACTCCACAAGTTTTTAAGCTGGAAGTTATAAAGGAGTGCCATAAGAAAATCAAAGAAGAGAATATAAGTGTTACAGATGACACTATGGTAGTAGAGCACTACAACAATAAAGTATATTTGTATAATGGAGAGTATACAAATATAAAAGTCACTACTCCTGAAGATTTGATACTTGCAGAAAAGCTAGTATAATGCAGAAGTTGCTATATTGACATAAGTTTTAGTAGAATATATAATTAATTAAGCTGAAATTTAATAAACTTAAAACAGTGAAGAAGAATAGTAAAATCCGCCAATCAGAGAGAAAATTCATAGGCTGTAAGATTTTCAACAGGATTTGAACCAGCTTTGGAGTTGTAGGTAAAAACTATCGGTTTAATACCGTTATCATTTTAGAGAACAAATTTAGGTGGTACCGCGATATAAGTTCGCCCTAATTAATTAGGGTGGGCTTTTTTTATTATTTTAAAATAAATAATATTCAATACGAATTAGAAAATAAATATGAATTAATAACAATAATAGGAGGAAGCATAAATGAAAATGTCCAATATGTTAATATCAACATTAAGAGAGGTTCCAGCAGAAGCTGAGATAGATAGTCATAAGTTAATGCTAAGAGCTGGAATGATAAGAAAGATGGCGTCAGGTATTTATAATTACATGCCTTTAGGATTAAAGGTTTTAAAAAATGTGGAAGATATAATAAGAGAGGAAATGAATAGTGCAGGAGCACAAGAATTTTTAGCTTCAGCAGTATTACCAGCAGAACTTTGGCAAGAGTCTGGAAGATGGGATGTTTATGGAGAGGAAATGTTCAGACTTAAAGATAGAAATAACAGAGATTTCTGTCTTGGGCCAACTCATGAAGAAGTATTTACTGACATTGCAAGAAATGAGATTAAATCATACAAACAATTACCAGTAAATCTTTATCAAATACAAACTAAGTATAGAGATGAAAGAAGACCAAGATTTGGAATTATGAGATCAAGGGAATTCATAATGAAGGATGCATATAGCTTTGACAAGAATCAAGAAGGATTAGATTTATCATATAATAAAATGCACGAAGCATATATAAAAATATTTAATAGATGTGGAATAGATGCAAAATGCGTTGAAGCTGATTCAGGTGCGATTGGAGGTTCAAACTCAGCAGAATTTATGGTTAAATCAGAAGTAGGAGAAGACGATGTTGTATTCTGTACAGCTTGTGATTATGCTGCAAATATAGAAAAGGCTCCATCAACAGTTGAAAGAGCTGAAGCAGAAGAATTAAAGGGATTAATAAAAACTGAGACTCCAAATGTAAAAACAATAGAAGAACTTGTTAAATTCTTTAATACAACAGAAAAGAAATTTGCAAAAACTCTAATATATAATGCTGATGGTAAAATAGTAGCAGTAATGGTTAGAGGAGATAGAGAAGTAAATGAAGTTAAAGTTTCAAATGCTTTAGGTGGAGCAGTAAATTTAAATATGGCTACTCCAGAAGAAGTCTTTAAGGCTACTAATGCACAAGTCGGATTTGCTGGTCCTATAAATATAAAAGTAGATACTTTATTAGTTGATGAAGAAATTGTTAATATGTACAATTTCATTGTAGGAGCTAATGAAACAGGATACCACATTGAAGGTATAAATTACGGAAGAGATTTTGAAGGTGTAGTTGGAGATTACAGAAATATAACTGAAGGTGAAAATTGTCCAGTTTGTGGTGGTAAAGTAACTATATCAAGGGGAACAGAAGTTGGTCATATATTTAAGCTAGGAACAAAATATTCAGAAGCTATGAATGCTAATTTTATAGATGAAAGTGGTAAGGAAAAACCATTTATGATGGGGTGTTATGGAATTGGGGTAACAAGAACAATGGCATCAATAATTGAACAACATAATGATGAGAATGGAATAGTATGGCCTTTATCTGTAGCACCGTACCATGTTAATATTATTCCAGTAAATATCAAAGATGAGGAACAAATGAAAGTTGCTAACAATATCTATGAAGAGTTAAAAGCTATAGGTTTTGATGCGATACTAGATGATAGAAACGAAAGAGCAGGAGTTAAATTTAAAGATTCAGATCTTATGGGAATACCAATGAGAATAACAGTTGGTAAGAAAATTGTTGATGGAGAAGTTGAATTTAAGTTAAGATCATCAGATATGGAAAATATAAAATTTGAAGAAGTTATAGATAGAGTAAGAGAAGAGTTTAAGAAAAATAAATTATCTGTGAGATAGGAGGTAATTAGATGAGGATTTACAATAGCATAACTAGAAAAAAAGAAGAATTTGTACCATTAACACCAGGCGAGGTTAAGATGTATGTATGTGGACCTACTGTGTATAACTATTTTCATATAGGAAATGGTAGAACTTTCATAATCTTTGATACTATAAGAAGATATTTAGAGTACAGAGGATATAAGGTTAGATTTGTTCAAAATTTTACAGATATAGATGACAAAATGATAAAAAAGGCAAATGAAGAGGGTACAACAGTTAGTAATGTTGGAGATAAATATATAGATGAATATTATAAAGATGCTGATGGGTTAAATATAAAAAGAGCATCAGTAAATCCAAGAGCGACTGAATATATTATTGATATTATAGAGTTTGTAGAAGGCTTAATTGAAAAAGGCTATGCATATGAAGTAGATGGAGATGTTTATTTTAGAACAAAGGAATTTCAAGGATATGGAAAGTTAATTGGTCAAAATTTAGAAGATCTACAGGCTGGAGCAAGAATAAATGTAGATGAAAGAAAAGAAGATCCTATGGATTTTGCATTATGGAAGGCTCAAAAGCCAGGTGAACCAGCTTGGGAAAGCCCATGGGGCATGGGAAGACCAGGATGGCATATAGAATGCTCATGTATGGCAAAGAAAATATTAGGAGATACCATAGATATACATGCTGGTGGGATGGATTTAGCTTTCCCTCATCATGAAAATGAAATTGCACAAAGTGAGGCTTTAACTGGAAAGACATTCGCTAGATATTGGTTACATGGAGCTTTCTTAAATATAAATAATCAAAAAATGTCAAAATCATTAAATAACTTTTTAACAGCAAGAGATATACTAAAACAATATGATGCTGATGTAGTAAGGTTTTTAATGTTATCAGGACATTATAGAGTACAATTAAACTTTAGCGATGAACTTCTTGAATCTGCAAAGTCATCAACAGAAAGGTTATATAATGCAATCTCTAATTTAGAAAACTTAATGGATGAAGTTAAAAAAGAGTCTATGGGTGATAAAGAAAAGGCTTATCTAGAATCTTTAGATTTTTATAGACAAAGATATATAGAAAAAATGGATGATGACTTTAATACAGCTGATGCTATTACAGCTATTTTTGATCTTATAAAAGATATAAATACTAATGTATCAATAGATTCATCAAAGGAGCTTTGTGAAAGTGTGCTAAGCTTAATAAGAGAATTAGGGGAACCATTAGGAATACTTCAAAATTCCACTAAAGGAAGTTTAGAAGAAGAAATAGAAAATCTAATAGGGCAAAGACAACAGGCTAGAAAAAATAAGGATTTTGCATTAGCAGATAAAATTAGAGATGATTTAAAAGCTAGAAATATAATCTTAGAAGACACACCTCAAGGAGTAAGGTGGAAAAAGGTAAATTAAGGTTAAAGGGCTGCATTAATGCAGCCTTTATTTAAAGGAGAGAAAAAATATGTTAGAGGATTTAAGAGTGAGAGAATTTAGTAAAGAAGAAGCTAGGAGATTAAATCCTTTGCAGTTAGCACTGATAGGTGATGGGGTATATGAAATATATATAAGAAATTATATACTTTCTAACAATACTGAATTATCAGCTCATAAAATACATGTAAAAGCAATAGGTTATGTTAAAGCTAAGAGTCAATCAACTATAATGCATAGTATAGAGGATGACTTAACAGAAGATGAATTATATATTTACAAAAGAGGAAGAAATACAAAATCTGCAACAATACCTAAAAATGCAGAGGTAATAGACTATAGAAATGCTACGGGATTTGAGGCTTTAGTAGGATATTTATATTTAACAGGAAATAAAGAAAGACTATATAATATATTAGAAAAATCTACAGAATTACAGTTATCATAACTAAGGAAAAGTATATAATAGACATAAGGAGTGATTTAAGATGACAAAGGGAAATAGAGAAGCTAGAATGAAAGCTAGAATGGAAAGACAAATGCTTGAAAACAATTCATCACAAGGCAAAAAGTATGGTGTAAAAGAAAATAGAAAAGCAAAAGATTATTCAAGCGAAAATATTAATAATGCAGTAGAAGTAGAAGCGAGAGAAGACCTAATTATCGGTAGAAATGCTGTTATGGAAGTATTAAAAAGTGATAGAACAATAGAATGTCTTTATATTGCTAATGGTAACATGGAAGGATCAATTAAAGTTATAATAAATATAGCAAAAGAAAAAGGTTTAGTATTAAAAGAAGTTGATAGAAAGAAACTTGATATAATGACTAATGGAACAAACCATCAAGGGGTTGTAGCTTTAGTTACTCCGTTTAAATATTGCCAAATTGCAGATATACTAAATTTAGCAAAAGAGAAGAAAGAAGATCCATTTGTTGTAATACTAGATGAAATAGAAGATCCTCATAACTTAGGATCTATAATAAGAACAGCTGAGCTATGTGGAGTTCATGGAATAATAATACCAAAAAGAAGAAACGTAGGAATAACTTCTACTGTTTATAAATGCTCAGTTGGAGCTATTGAACATATGAAAATAGCAAAAGTAACTAATATAAATTCAGCAATAGATGAATTAAAAGAAGCAGGATTATGGATTTATGGTGCAGATATAGATGGAGAAGAATATAGTTATCAAGCTAACTTTAATGGACCATGTGCAGTAGTTATAGGAAGCGAGGGAAGAGGAATATCTAAGCTTACCTTGAAAAAATGTGATAAACTAGTTAAAATTCCTATGATAGGTAAAATTAACTCTTTAAATGCTTCAGTTGCAGGTGGTATAATGATGTATGAAATATTAAAGGGAAGACTAATAAAATAACAAAATCAAAGAGGTAACATGTGAAAATTATATTTGTTGATGGATATAACGTAATAAACAGCTGGCCTAATTTGAAGAAACAAAAAGACTATAGCTTTGATGGAGCAAGACAGAGTTTAATAGACAGTTTACATAACTACTCAGTTTATGAAGGATGCAAAATAATAATAGTATTTGATGCTCATAAGGTTAATAGGAGCATTGAAAAAAAGCAAGATATAAATAAAAACATAAGTATAGTTTTTACAAAAGATGGTGAAACAGCAGATTCTTATATAGAAAGAGAAGTACATAACTTAGGTAGAAGATTTGAAGTTTATGTTGTTACATCAGATTGGCTTGAACAACAAACTATATTTCAAAGAGGTGCAGTAAGAATATCTGCTCTTGAGTTCTATAATGAAGTTTTAGAAACTCAAAATAGAATTAACAAAAAGGCACAAAAAAATATGTCTTTATCTAAAAATCATTTGGGAGATAATGTTGATGAAGATATATTTAAAAAATTAGAAGCTATAAGACGAAGTGATTAATAATTTTAATTAATATATTTATCATAATAGAGGGCTTAAAGGGGTGATATATGGTGGAGAATACCAAAAAAGATACTAGTCCGTTTGTGGAATTTCAGAACAAGCTAGATGAAGAAGTAGTTGATGAAGCAAAAAGAGGAAATAGCAGAGCACAAGAATACTTAATATCTAAGTATGAAAACTTTGTAAAAGCTAAAGCGAAATCATACTTTCTTATTGGGGCAGATAAAGAAGATATTTATCAAGAAGGAATGATAGGATTATACAAAGCTATAAGAGATTTTAAATCAGATAAATTAACAAGCTTTAAGGCTTTTGCAGAGCTATGTGTTACTAGACAAATAATAACGGCTATAAAGACAGCAACAAGACAAAAACATATTCCCTTAAACACATATATATCTTTAAATAAGCCCATATATGAAGAAGAATCTGATAGAACACTAATAGATGTTTTATCAGAATTAAAAATAACAGACCCAGAAGAGCTTTTAATAGGAAAAGAGCAACTAAAACATATAGAAGGTGAGATGGCTAAAGTTTTATCAGACTTAGAAATGGAAGTGCTTCAATCCTATCTAGATGGTAAATCATATCAAGAAATAGCATGTGATTTAGATAGGCAAGCTAAGTCTATAGACAATGCTTTACAAAGAGTAAAGCGAAAGCTTGAAAAATGTCTATATACAGAAAAATAAGTCACTAAATTTTTATTGACAAATTTTTTGAACAATAGTAAACTTTATAATTGGTATATTAAACTATAAAAGTATTATGTGGAAATGCTCACGTAGCTCAGTAGGTAGAGCGTCGCCTTGGTAAGGCGGAGGTCGTCGGTTCAATCCCGATCGTGAGCTCCAGTATAGTTGAGTGCTTACTAATAATGATTGTTGTAATTTATAAATTACTTAAATCTTTGTAGTAAGCTCAATATATTAAGCAAAACGATACAAAACGCTAGGCAAAGTTTATTACAAAGATTAAAGGAGGATTTTACAATGGCAAAGCAAAAATTCGAAAGAAGTAAACCACACGTAAACATTGGAACAATCGGTCACGTTGACCACGGTAAGACAACTTTAACAGCTGCAATCACAACTGTTTTATCAAAAAAGGGATTTGCAGAAGCATTTGATTATGCTGCAATAGATAAAGCTCCAGAAGAAAAGGAAAGAGGTATTACAATCAATACTTCTCACGTTGAATATCAAACAGAAAACAGACATTATGCTCACGTTGACTGTCCAGGACATGCTGACTATGTTAAGAACATGATCACAGGTGCTGCACAAATGGATGGAGCAATATTAGTTTGTTCAGCTGCAGATGGTCCAATGCCTCAAACAAGAGAACACATTCTTCTAGCATCAAGAGTTGGTGTTGACTACATAGTTGTTTTCTTAAACAAGGCAGATATGGTAGATGATGAAGAATTATTAGAACTAGTTGAAATGGAAGTTAGAGAATTATTATCAGAATACAACTTCCCAGGAGACGACATTCCTGTAGTTAAAGGTTCAGCTTTAGTAGCATTAGAAAACCCAACAGATGAAAAAGCAATCGCTCCAATTCTTGAGTTAATGGATGCAGTAGATAGCTACATTCCAACTCCAGAAAGAGCAACAGATAAGCCATTCTTAATGCCAGTAGAAGATGTATTTACAATCACTGGTAGAGGAACAGTTGCAACAGGAAGAGTTGAAAGAGGAATTCTTAAGGTAGGAGACGAAGTAGAAATCGTTGGATTACAAGAAGAAAGCAGAAAAGTAGTAGTAACAGGAATAGAAATGTTCAGAAAGTTACTAGACGAAGCGCAAGCTGGAGAC
>NZ_BAAAAV010000015.1:0-11469 GCF_054768095.1 Clostridium sp. CTA-7
AAGCTAGTAAGACCCCTTGAAGAACACAAGGTTGATAGGTCAGAGGTGTAAGTGTGGTAACATATTTAGCTGACTGATACTAATAGGTCGAGGGCTTGACCAATAATTAAAAGATTTTGGCAATAATTCATGTGCAATTTTCAGAGAATAAATTCTGAAAAAAGTGTTGACAAAGTATTGATACTACAATATAATGTTAATGTAATCTGGTGATGATGGCGTAGAGGAAACACTCCTTTCCATTCCGAACAGGAAAGTTAAGCTCTACAGCGTCGATGGTACTGCATGGGAAACTGTGTGGGAGAGTAGAACGTTGCCAGGTGTARTATGGATCTTTAGCTCAGTTGGTTAGAGCAACCGGCTCATAACCGGTTGGTCCGGGGTTCGAGTCCCTGAAGGTCCACCATATTTGGGGGTATAGCTCAGTTGGGAGAGCACTTGCCTTGCACGCAAGGGGTCAAGGGTTCGAATCCCTTTACCTCCACCAAGATATGTATATATTTACAAATGTCGAAAAACTTTTTAAATTTTCTAAAATTTTAGTTAGGAATAAAATAAAATATATTATATAATGATTATAAGAATTAATTTAATAATTCTAATGTAAAAGTTTTAAGGTCTTATCCTTAGATGGGGAGTGTTGTTATGGGTAAGAAGGATGAATTAGAGAAAAAATTAATAAAGTTAAAGCTAGAAAAGAGAGAGTTATTACTAGCAGGAAAAAATACAAGTAAAATAGACGATCTTATAAAAGAGGTAGAACTGGAATTAAAAGAATCTAGCGGATATTGTAATAGTTAAAATATTTTAATTTTAATAGATCTAAGTTATTAAATTTAGATCTATTTTACTTTTAATGAAATACTTAAATTAAACAAATATCAATAACTAGAATAATTTACCATAATTGAGCATATTACATTTGTAGAGAGAGATTCTTTATAAATAAGGAGGCTGGATTAGAAAATGATAAGAACTTTTGTATGTGAAAAAGAGGGTTGTATTGGAAATAGATTTTTTCTTGAAAGTGAAGAAGATAAACTTAAGTTGATTTGTTATCAATGTAAGTTTAAATATGATATTGATGTTAGCAATCAAGATTTTATAATGTTGCCTAATTGTTCTAGCTGCAATAATGATACATTTAAAGTATTTAAAGACATAGAAAAAAAAGGTATATATTTCAAATGTTCTAAATGTAGGGCAGTTCCAGAAAAAATATATATAGATTCAGATGGAATACAAGTTTCGTACGAGGCTAAACTTTTAAATGATATAAAACAAATAATGAATCTAGTTGAACAAAGGATATATAATCTAGAAGTTAATGTTAAGGACTTAGAAAGAGGACAAAGTATGTTAGAACAATCTTTAGCATATATAAATAGATATTTAGTAGAAAAAGATTAGTATATAAAAATATATAATTTATGATGTATAATAAAATAAATAACTAAAAGTTAAATTAACACAGGGAGAGAAGTATGGATAAAAACAAAAAGATAATATCATGGTTGATGTTATTAATATGGATAGGAATAATATTTTTTATGTCACATCAGCCAGGAGAAGTTTCTAGTAGCCAAAGCGAATTGGTTATAAAAATATTTCAATTTTTAGGAATAGAATTAAATGAATATTTTGGTGATCTCGCTACTTTCGTAGTTAGAAAAACTGCACATTTTTCAGAATATCTTATATTATTCCTCTTTGCATATAATGTAAGTAAAAGATATTTTTCTAATAAAAAAGCTAGAGTATATGCAATAATATTTGTATTTTTATATGCATGTTCAGATGAATTTCATCAATATTTTATTCCAGGAAGAAGTATGGCTTTTAAGGATGTATTGATAGATACATCAGGAGGGCTAGTTGGCTATTTAATAATGAGGTTAAAAAAAATATAATGGTATAAAAGGATATTCATTTAACGATGAATATCCTTTTATAATATTGATGAAAGAAGCCTTGAAAAGCCATCTATAAATTTGCTAATAATAGATTTTGATTCATACTCTTTAATATTAAATTCTATGCATGAATTTAGAGTATCATTAAATATGGTATCAAGCTCATGAGTTACATATTCATTATATATTATTGTGTTAATTTCATAATTTAGCTCAAAGCTTCTAATATCCATATTAGCAGTTCCTATTGTACAAATTTTTTCATCAACGGTTAATATTTTAGAATGAATAAAGCCTCTTTTATTATATAGATAAATTTTCGCCCCAGATCTAGAGAGTTCAGCCAAATAAGTTTGAGAAGCTCTGTTTACTGTAAAATGATCAGCTTTTTTAGGAAATATTAATGAAACTTTAATACCACTTAAAGAAGCTATCCTTAGTGTATCCATTAATCCTTCAGAAGGAATAAAGTACGGAGTTATTATATTAATATTTTTTTTTGCACTGCTAATCATTTTTATTAAGCATTGAAGTATGCTAGGAAATTCAGAGTCAGGACCGCTTTTTACTATTTGCATGGCAATATTACCATTAAAATCATGATTCTTAAAATAGCTATCTACATTATTTAAGATAGATATTTGTTCATTATTATACTTTTTTATACTTGAAAAATCATCTAAGAAAATTGACTGTAACCCAAGAACGCAGTCACCTTCTATCATTATGTGACAATCTTTCCATTCCCCTAATTTTCCCATACCCAAATACTCATCGCCTATATTAATACCGCCCAGGAACGCTACTACCCCATCTATAACTACTATTTTTCTGTGATTTCTATAATTAATTTGAGTATTTATAAATCGTAAAAATGGAGCTAAAACATATGAGTAGAATGCTACATCTACACCAGCACTTTTCAAATCTTTTATATATTTAGATCCTAGTTTTATAGAGCCAACTCTATCTATTATAAATCGAACTTTAACTCCTTGCTTAGATTTATTTATTAAAATATCTTTTATTTCATTTCCGATTTTATCATCTTTAACTATATAGTATTCTAAATGAATATGATGCTTTGCTTTTATTAAATTCTCCTTTAAAATTTTAAACTTTTCTTCTCCTCCATCTAGTATTCTAATTTTATTATTTATAAACAGAGGTGAGAATGAATTAGAAGCTAGTAATTTTATAATAGGTTCATATTCATTTAATATATTAGACTTATTCAATATAGATGAATTAATTAAATTAGTAACTTTTCTTTTAGAGATTCTATCTAAAGTATTTATTTTCCAATTGCGTCCTAAAAATATAAATAAAATCAATCCTACTGGAGGTAGTATAATTAAAATCAATATCCAAGATAAAGTTTTTTCAGGTCTTTTCTTTTTAAATAAGATCATTATAAATATTATAAATATATTTATAATAAAAGATAAATAAAAAATTATTTTAAATGCAATTATATTACAAACCTCCTTCAAATATAGTCATACATAATATATTATTGACTTAAATATAAATTTTAATAAATTAAAAAGACATTAGATAAACAAGCATAATATCTCCACTTATGAACTATTTTGCTTTAATAGTTGCTTTTGCAGAAAAGTATGATAAAGATTCAGGAATAGGTATTCTAATAACTACTATGATTCCTTATTCGATTGCATTTTTAATTGGATGGACAATATTATTAGTAATATGGTTTGTATTAGGATTTGATTTAGGACCTGGAGTTGGAGTAATGCTTTAAAAAGATTTAATAATTAAATATAATTACACAATTGAAAGTGTATCTATAGTAAAAATTTTAGATGCACTTTTTTTGTACTTATTCCAATAAAATGTGCATAAAAATAAGTATATGGTAGGAGGGGGATAAATAATCTGAATATTCTGGATAATAAGAGTCGTTTATGATATTCTATAAGTAATAAAATAGACTAGAATAACCTGCACTTAAGATGGTTTTTTGAAAATAAATTATAAACCAGAGATTTAAAATTTATCAACATAAGAATTTGCTAAGAACGCGATTCAAAAATTATTTAGATTTTAAATGAAAGGTAGGTGTAATCATAATATTTAGAAAATATTATGAGAAGTTATGAGAAATTATACAATAAAAAATTTAAGAAATATTGGACTGATAGGACATGGAGCATCAGGAAAGACCTCTTTAGTTGAAGCATTATTATTCAATACAGGTAATACTGATAGATTAGGTAAAGTAGAAGAGGGAACAACAGTTACAGACTTTGACCTAGAAGAAAAGAAGAGAAGAATTTCACTTTCAGCGTCTATTGCTCCAATAGAAGTAGAGGATACAAAGATAAATTTAGTAGATATACCTGGTTACTTCGATTTTTCAGGAGAGCTGATACAAGGAATGAGAGCTGTAGATGTAGCTACAATAGTTGTATGCGGAGTATCGGGAGTTCAAGTTGGAACAGAAAAGGCATGGGATTATTGTAATAAAATAAAATTGCCAAGAACATTTTTCATAAATAAGTTAGATAGAGAAAATTCAAGTTATGAAAAGACATTAGAACAATTAAAAGAAAAATTTGGGATAAGCGTTGTACCTATACAATTTCCAATAGGTAGTGAAGAAGAATTTAAAGGTGTGGTTAATGTCATATCAAAAAAAGCTAGAATACATGATCCTAAAACAAATAAAATTGAAGAAATAGATCCTCCTGAAGATTTATTAGAAAAGATAGATGAATGTAAAAAAATGATAATGGAAGCTGTTGCAGAAACAAATGAGGAACTATTAGATAAATATTTCAGTGAGGGAGAATTAAGTGACGAAGAAATATATAGTGGACTTATAGAAGGGTGTGCAAGTGGAGATATAGCACCAGTAATGTGTGGAAGTGCATCTAAGGTAATAGGTATGAGATGCTTTTTAGAAGATGTAGTTGAATGCTTTCCATCACCTAAATATTCAATTTCACAGAAAGCAAAAAATTTAAAAAATAATGAAGAGGTATTCATAGACTTAAATGAAGATAAACCCTTTTCAGCATTAGTTTTTAAAACTATAGCAGATCCTTTTGTTGGAAAAATATCGTTGTTTAGAGTAATAACAGGAAAGTTATCAAATGAGGTTACTGTAGTTAATAGTAATAAGGATAAATCTGAAAAATTAGCTAATATCTTTTTCATAAGAGGGAAAAACCAAATACCTACAAAAGAAGTTGTAGCAGGAGATATAGCTGCTATTGCCAAACTACAATACACTGAAACTGGTGATACTTTATGTGACATAAATAATAAAGTTATATATGATAAAATGAATTTTCCAAAACCTTCGATATCAATGGCTGTATTACCAAAAGCCAAAGGTGATGAAGATAAAATATCAATGTCATTACAAAGATTATTAGAAGAGGATCCAACATTTACAATCACAAGAGATACGGAGAATGCAGAAACTATAATTTCTGGTATAGGTGAAACACACTTAGATGTTATAGCTAGTAAGCTGAAAAATAAATTTGGGGCAGAAGTTATTCTAAGACTTCCTAAGATACCATACAGAGAAACTATAAAAGGTATTGCAGATGTTCAAGGAAAACATAAAAAGCAATCTGGTGGACATGGACAATATGGAGATGTAAAAATAAAATTTGAGCCAAGAAGAGATGGAAAAAATGAGTTGGAATTCGTTGATAATGTTGTTGGAGGAGTTGTACCAAGAAATTTTATACCAGCAGTAGAAAAAGGACTTAGAGATTGTATTGAAAAAGGGGTTCTAGCAGGATATCCCGTTGTTAGTTTAAAGGCTACCTTACATGATGGATCATATCATCCAGTAGATTCATCAGAAATGGCATTTAAAATGGCAACATCAATTGCATATAAAAAAGGATTAGAAGCAGCGAAGCCAGTTTTATTAGAACCTATTATGCATGTAGAGGTGTTAATACCGGATGAATATATGGGAGATATAATAGGCGATATTAATAAAAGAAGAGGAAGAGTTCTTGGAATGGAACCAGAAGGAAAGTTACAAAAAGTTAGTGCTGAGATTCCTTTATCAGAAATGTTTAAATACGCTACAGATCTAAGATCAATGACTCAAGCGAGAGGAAGTTTTATAAGTGAGCTTGAAAGGTATGAGGAGGTTCCAGAGTTAGAAGCTAAAAAAATAATTGAAGAAGCTAGAAAAAATTAAATCTGGGAGTAGTGAATAAATATAAATTTAATGAGAAAAAATAATATAGAATTAATTTTAAGTATAGAGGTATATACTAAAGAAAAATAGGAGGGAAACTATGCCAGATTACAAAATGGATATAAGTGAGAGACTAGGACTTAGTGAATATAGTAATATATTTGACTATATGGGTGTAGTAGATAAAAATGATAATTTTACTATAACCTTAAATAGTAATTCAAAAGAGGATATAAATATTATTACTTCTATGCTTAGGGATAGTAACTTTTCTATTTTAGAAGAGGGAGTAAACCAAACAGGTAAGTATTACATTAATGCTAATAAGTATAAGTAAATAAAAGGCTATTAATCACTTGATTAGTAGCTTTTTATAATTTATGGTAAAATGTTTAATATAAAATAAATCATAGGAGGATTAAAATGAAGGCTGAAATAATAGCAATAGGAACAGAAATATTATTAGGTGATATAGTTAATACAAATGCACAGTATTTAGCTAAGGAATTAGCTAATCTAGGAATTGATGTTTATCATCAAAGTGTTGTTGGTGATAATGAAGATAGAATACTTGAAGCATTTAAAAATGCTTTTGAAAGATGTGACTTAGTTATTACTACTGGTGGTTTAGGGCCTACTCAAGATGATTTAACAAAGGAATTAGGTGCAAAATATTTTAATAAAAAACTAGTTTTACATAAACCATCCTTAGATTGGATTAAAACATATTTAGACATGAAAGATGAAGCTGTAGTAGAAGCAAATAAAAAACAAGCATATTTTCCAGAGGATGCAGTAATCTTACCCAATTCTAATGGAACAGCTCCAGGGGCAATAATATCTGAAAATGATAAGATACTAGTAATACTACCAGGACCACCAAGAGAAATGAAGCCTATGTTTAATAATCATGTAATTAAGTATCTAGCTGGAATAACAGGTAAAGTTATAAAATCTAAAACATTAAGATTATTTGGAATTGGGGAAAGCTTAATGGCTAAAAAGATAAATAACTTAATTCAAAATAGTACTAATCCTACTGTTGCACCATATGCTAAGGATGTTGATGTAACTTTAAGAATAACTGCTAAAGGAAAAGATGAAGATGAATGCAATAATTTAATAAATCCTGTATATAAAGAAATAAAAGAAGTTCTTGGTGAGTATATATATGGAGAAGATGAAAATTCTTTAGAAGCTGTTGTTGCAGAAATATTGTGTAACAAAAATTTAAGTATAGCTACTGTAGAATCATGTACAGGAGGTCTGGTTGCTTCTAGTTTAATTTCTTATCCGGGAATATCAGAAGTTTTTAAAGAGGGTGCTATTACTTACTCAAATGAAGCTAAGATGAAGAGACTAGGAGTTAAAAAAGAAACTTTAGATAAGTATGGAGCTGTAAGTGAAGAAACAGCAAAAGAAATGGTAATAGGTATAGCGAGAGAAGCAAAAACTGATATAGCTATTTCAACTACAGGAATAGCAGGACCTGGTGGAGGAACTAATGAAAAGCCTGTTGGGCTAGTTTATATAGGTGTATTTGTGAAAGGAAATGTAGTTGTGAAAAAATTTAATTTTACAGGAGATAGAGAAAGGATCAGAAGAAAGGCTACAATGAATGCACTTAATATTTTAAGAAAAGAACTTTTGAGCACTAATTATTAAAATGGGGAATAAAATAATCCCCTTTTATACTTTTAAAAAGTAGGGGATTATTTTTTGTATATAAATAAAATGGGGGAGAGGCGATTAACTGTGGAAGCTTTCTCGCTTCATTATAATTATGTCCATTAATTTATAAAGTTATACACTACAAAAGTTAAAAAATAGACATCATAAAGTTTAAAATGATTATGAATTAACTAAATTTATTTTAAAACTAAAAAAGAAAGGGTATATATATGAGAAAAGTTTTTAGAGCAAACATGTATTTTTTAATAATATTATTAGCAGAAATATTTGGACCAATTGCACTTACACCAATTTATCAGGCTATAGGATTAAGTGATGTAAGAATAATACTATTTTTAACTCACATGATAATATTTTTACTTCCAGCATTAATATATTTAATAGTAACAAAATCATCTTTTAAGGATACACTTAAATTAAACAAATTACATTGGAAAGATACACTTTTAATTATATTATTAGCTTTTTTAGTGCAACCTATAATGACTTTCTTTTCAGTAATTTCTACGTTTTTCTTCAACAATGAAATAGGAGCATTTATATCTCAAATAACATCAACACCATATATATTTCTTTTATCCTTAGTTGCACTTTTACCAACAATAACAGAAGAGATCACAATAAGAGGTATAGTTCTTTCAGGATATGAAAATAAAAATAAATATATAGCTTCAGCAGTAACAGGATTATTTTTTGGACTTTTACATTTAAATGCACAACAATTCCTATATGCTGCAGTATTAGGTTTTATACTTGCATTATTAGTTAGAATAACTAATAGTATATTTGCATCTATGATAATACACTTTATAGTAAATGGAACATCAGTAACTATTGCAAAGTTATCAAGCTATATTACAAATGGATCATCTGTAATTGGTGATGCAGCTGAATTAACACTTAAAAATATAGCATTATCAGAAAAGTTAATTTTATTAATAACATATGGGGGAATTGCCATAGTATTTGCTAGCTTTGTTTTTCTAATAATAAAAAAACTAGAAAGATTAAATGATAATAGAAAGATAGAAAGTTTAAATTATACGAGAGGGAAAGTTATATTAGATGATGAAAGAATATTTAATATCCCTTTTATATTATCAATAATAGTATATATAGCAGGTATGACTATTTTTATATAACAAAAAGTTAGGAGTTAATTAATCTCCTAACTTTTTGTTATATAGAATTTAATTAGATTTTGTTATAGAAGAAGATTCACTATAAAACATAGAGAATTCTTTAGAATTTATCCAACCTCTACAATTTATACAATTATCAATAGGTAAATTTACATAATACCATATTTGTTTATTAACCTCAGCAGAATCTAAAATTCCAACCTCCATTCGTATGTTAATTTTTCTAATCAATTGAGAGGAATCTATAGGAGCTATATATAATTTGGCAGCACTATTAATTATTCCTACCTTATAAGAAGGAGTAGCAAACTTTATAGACAAATTACTATTAGCTTTTCTGGACATTTCATATTTTTTTCTTATACTATTGTATTGATTTGATGTTATCATTAATTGTTTTTTCATTAGTGAAAGTTTTTTGTCATAATAAAAATAAATAGCTACTAATGATAATATTAGTAAAATAAATAATATATATTTCATAAGAAACTCCTAGTAATACTATAATTTATTATATTTATAGATTTAAGTAAAAATTACTTAAATTTATATTTAAATTTATAAATATAAAACTATATAAAAAATAAAAAATAAAAATCATTAAAAACGTTGACATATGGTAAAAAATTTTATAAAATAGAATTCGTTAAGGCTCGATAGCTCAGTCGGTAGAGCAGAGGACTGAAAATCCTCGTGTCCCTGGTTCGATTCCTGGTCGAGCCACCAGGAAAGCTAACTAATTTAAATTAGTTAGCTTTTTTTATTTTTAGTGAAAGTAGTAATAATCTTCTTTATTTAAACTTATTATTTAAATGAATACACTCTAATTTTAAGTATTTTATTTATAAAAACAATTTCATATGAGTTTAGTATATTAATGTAACACTAATATGTTTAGAGCATTTAAAATAAAAGGTATAAAATAACTCTTTACAAGTTATGGTAAAAGATTTAATATATAATTATAAGTAATTATTATAATTAATTATACTTTAAGCTTAACTTAAGAAATACTTAAGAAGTATATATTAAAATAAGAGTATATAATTAATTAATTTTAAAGAGTTAAATATATTAGGAGGGATGCATATGTTGGAAAAGTTAATTTTATCAGATGAGGATTATGATTACTTAGCAAAGGGGATAGCACTGGGGGCTGGGATAGGAATCCTTATGGGATTTTTCATTGATAATATAATATTGACATTTTCAGCATGCTCTGTTGTAGGAATAATTTGTTCTCTTGTGTATTCCTTCTATAAGAAATCAAAGCATAGAATTAGTTAAAATAAACCAAAAGGCACATTTTAGTGCCTTTTTATTATATATTTTCTATTTGCCAGTTTATAGAGAGTTTATTAATTGATTTTAAAAAGTCATTTGTTTTAGAAAAAGGCTTACTTCCAAAGAAACCTCTAAAAGCTGATAATGGACTTGGGTGTGGGGCGGTAATTATAAAGTGATTTCTGTTAGTTATGAGACTCCTTTTTGCTATGGCTGGATTTCCCCACAATATAAATACTATTGGATCCTGCCTTTCATTAAGTAAAGAGATTATTTTATCAGTGAATATTTCCCATCCCATATTTTTATGGGAGTTTGCTTCATGAGCTCTAACTGTTAAAACTGTATTTAATAGTAAAACTCCTTGATCAGCCCAGCTTTTTAAGTAGCCATTATTAGGTATGTAACACCCTAAGTCATCAGAAAGCTCTTTATAAATGTTAAGTAAAGATGGTGGAGTTTTAATACCTTTATTAACAGAAAAAGATAATCCGTGTGCTTGATTTGGACCGTGATAAGGATCTTGCCCAAGAATAACAACTTTTACATCTTTAAATGATGTGAATTTCAATGCATTAAAAATATCATACATATCAGGATAAATAGTTTTTGATTTATATTCTTCTGTTAAAAATTTTCTTAAATTTTGATAGTAGTCTTTGTCAAATTCATCCTTTAATAAGTCTTGCCAATCATTGTTTAATATATTTTTCAAAAAATCACCTCTATATAAAATTATTTCAGTATTGATTAAAGAACTATAATAATATTTTTCTCAAAAAATCATAATATATTAGATTTAAGCAATAAAAAATTATCATATACATATCTAAGAATAATATATATATGATAATTTTGGAATATATTAATGTTAATTAGGCAAAAACGTTACCTAGAATGTCTTTATAAGTAAATAGAATTAAAATAAAGAAAAATAAAGAAAATATCATATAAATGTGAATAAGATACATAATTTAAGATATATTAATAATTAAAAGGTGATATTATGTAATTCGTCACTTATGACACGGATTTGAATTGATAACAAAGTTAATTAAAAAAATTAAAAACATTGTTGACAAGGAAATCCATAAGTGATAAGATAAGAAAGTCGCTTGAGGGCGATGAAGAAAATGGTCTTTGAAAATTGAACAGAATATAAGTTAAGTAAACAAACCAGCAATTCTTTTAGACGTCTTAAAATTAAGACTCAAAGTAATTTGAGCAAAGAGATTAAACTTTT
>NZ_BAAAAV010000016.1:0-9459 GCF_054768095.1 Clostridium sp. CTA-7
CAGGATCAAACTCTCAATAAAAAGTTTAATCTCTTTGCTCAAATTACTTTGAGTCTTAATTTTAAGACGTCTAAAAGAATTGCTGGTTTGTTTACTTAACTTATATTCTGTTCAATTTTCAAAGACCATTTTCTTCGTCGCCCTCAAGCGACTTTCTTATCTTATCATCCTAAGTTATTCTTGTCAACTACTTTTTTTGTTAACTTTTATAACTTTTAAGGAATCTTGTTCCTCACTGGGAACGAAACTAATATTAACATTTATGATACGACTTATTTCTATAAAATATACCTTTTATATTAAATTATTTACTATATACTTAGTAGTTCTCTTTATTTTCGCCATATAATACTATTGATACACCTGGCACATTTGTTACTGTTTTTGTTAATATTATTGGATTTCACTATATAGAAACTATTTATAGATCCTTCTATAGGTTCTGTAAGTTATAGCTTCTATATAGTATTTTATATTTTAGACTACCTTTGATCTTTGAATTGTTACCGGATAATTGCTAGTTCCCCTAATTATTTCATTTTCATTAATTACTGTTCCTTTATCAGCTATAACTCTATTCATCACTACATCATTTCCTATTATAGTGTTTTGCATTATTACGCAATTTTCCAATTTACATCCTTTCCCTATAAAAACTCTTCTTCCTATAATGCAATTTTTAACTTCCCCTTCTATATATGATCCATTTGCAATTATAGAATTTAATACTAAGCTCATCTCTGTGTATTGAGTTGGTGGTTCATCTTGAGATTTTGTATATATAGGTTTTTTATTATAAAATAACTCCTTATTTATATTCTGGTTTAATATATCTAAATTAGTATCAAAATATGATTTTATAGAGTTTATGCAGGACAGATATCCATCGAACTCAAAGGCTCCTACTCTAAATCTATCTAGATTAGAATTTATATATCCCTTTATTTTTCTATGAATCCCAGTCTTTATACACTCATGAATTATGTTTATGAACAAATCTGTCTTCATGATGTACATTTCCATGCTTATCTTCGCATTTTTTTCTCTTCCTATATTTTCACCAACGCTTATTACTCTATTAGTATCATCTATATTTAAAACTTCACAATCTAAAAATTTCCCATGTGAATTATTTACATCCTTATGAACTATTGTTATATCATTTTGGGATTTCTTGTGGTATCTTAATACTTCATTATAATCTATATTACAAATCATGTACGAAGGGCTTATTAGTACATATTCTTTTCTGCTTTGTTCAATAAACTCTATATTATCTAAAAAATTATGAACATCATCATAATATGGATCATAATCACCAAAGTTAAATACCCTAAGGCCATCTTTTTTTCTGTGTAAGTCCCATGGTCTTCCATTAGTAAGATGATTTATTAATGACCTTGATTTATTTGCTGTAAATATACCTATTCCTTCTATTCCTGAATTAGCCATATTAGATAATACAAAATCAATTATTCTATACCTCGCAGAAAGAGGTACTGATGCTAATGTTCTATATCTTACAAGCTCTCCCATTCTACTTTGATTTTCATCTAAATTTATTATTCCTAAACAATTGTTCATTATATTCTGCCCCCTAAATATTAATAGCTTCATTATCTAAGCATATTTCCTTTAAGTTTATAGTTGACTCATTAATTAAATATTGATATGCACCAACTACCTCTATGGAACTGCTATCTCCTACCTTACAACCATGATTTATTATTGCATTACTCCCAACTATAGCTTTTTCTATTAAAACATTATCTCCTATTTCTACATTAGGCATTATTACAGAATCTTTAATTACTGTATTTTTACCAACGTATACCCCCTGAGACAATATAGAATTTTCAATTTTACCGTTTATTATACATCCCTCTACTATTAATGAATTTATTATTTTAGCCTCTTCTCCGATATAATGAGCGGGTCTTACTTGATTTTGCGAATATATTTTCCATTCGCTATCATAAAGATTTAGCTCATTATCTATTTTTAATAAATCCATATTCGCTTCCCATAAGCTCTCAATAGTTCCAACATCTTTCCAGTACCCTTCAAAAGGATATGCCATCATTTTTTTACCTTTCCTTAGCATACTAGGTATTATATTTTTACCAAAATCGTTACTTGATTCTAGATCATTCTCATCTTCTCTTAAAAATTTCTTTAAAATGCTCCAATTAAATATATATATTCCCATGGAAGCATTTGTACTTTTAGGATCTTTAGGCTTCTCTTCAAACTCATATATAGAGTTATCTTCCCTTGTATTCATTATTCCAAATCTACTAGCCTCTTCAATAGGAACATTTATAACAGCAATTGTAGCATCTGCATTATTCTCTTTATGAAATTCTAACATTTTATCATAATTCATTTTATAAATATGGTCTCCTGATAATATCAAAACATATTCAGGATCATATCTATCAACATATTCTATATTCTGATAAATAGCATTAGCAGTTCCCTTATACCAATCTCCTCCTTTCTCCTCTTGATATGGTGGCAATATAGATACCCCTCCATCTCTTCTATCTAAATCCCATGGATCCCCTATTCCTATATGAGAGTTTAAATCTAACGGCTTATATTGAGTTAGTACTCCTACAGTATAGATACCTGAATTTGAACAATTACTTAAAGGAAAGTCTATAATCCTGTACTTACCTCCAAAGGGCACAGCTGGTTTTGCTATATTTTTAGTTAATACCCCTAATCTCGATCCTTGTCCACCTGCTAAAATCATTGCTACAATTTCCTTTTTTCCCATATTCTCTTCCCCTCCCCTATACGAATTATATTAAAATTATTAATATATTAATTCATAAAATACAATTAATATTGTTAAATAAAAGCTCATTATATATTCTTATATATTGACTAGCTGATTTTTCCCAACTATTATCAGAAGTCATAGCTTGCTTAATAATTTTATTCCAACTATCCTTATCTTTATAAATTTCTAAGGCATATCTAGTTATTTCAAGCAATTCATCAAATCTATAATTTTTAAATCCAAATCCATTTCCAGTACCATCATATTTGTTATAAGGGATTACAGTATCCTTTAACCCTCCTGTTTCTCTTACAATTGGTATAGCCCCATATCTAAGTGCAATTAATTGTCCTAGTCCACAAGGTTCAAATAGTGATGGCATAAGAAATATATCAGATGCAGCATATATCTTATGTGCTAATTCATTACTAAATTTTATATTTACACTGACTTTATTAGGATATCTCCTTTGAAAGCTTTTAAAGCCTTCCTCATATATATAATCTCCTGTCCCTAGAATAACAACTTCAATATTTTCCTTAAGCAAATCTTCTAATATATTTATTATTAAATCGCACCCTTTTTGATGTGTTAACCTGGATACAACCCCTATCATTGCTACCTCAGAGTTTACAGGTAAGCCTAATTCTTTTTGCAATTTTTCTTTATTAATTTTCTTATCTTCTAGTTTGCTCACGCTATATTTTGAATATATATATTTATCCTTTTCTGGATTATATTCATCATAATCTATTCCATTTACAATACCTTCTAAAACTGAGCTTCTATATCTAAGTAAGCCATCTAGCTCTTCTCCATACTCAGGTGTTTTTATTTCTTCAGCGTAACTCTTACTTACTGTAGTAACTTTATCTGAATAATTTATTCCTCCCTTTAAAAAGCTCATAGCCCCATATAATTCTAGTGTCCCATTATTAAATGCTTCGTAATCATAACCAAATAGTTCTGGCAATACCTGCGAATCAAACATTCCCTTAAAAAATAAATTATGAATTGAAAAGATGGTTTTTACATTTTTAAACTTTTCTTCTTTTATATATTCCAATTTATGAAGTACTGGTATCATTCCAGTTTGCCAATCATTGCAATGTAATATATCAGGTACCCAGTCTATATATCTTATAAATTCCAAAACTGCTCTATTAAAAAAAGCAAATTTTTCTCCATCATCATAATATCCGTATAGTCCATCTCTTTTAAAATAATAATCATTATCTAAAAGATAAAATTTCACCCCGTTATATTCATATTCCAAAATTCCACAGTATTGATTTCTCCATCCAACATTTACAGTAAAATTGCTAATATATTTTAGATTATCCTTTATTTCTTTTTTTATATCTCTATAGTTTGGAATTACCACTCTTACATCAGCACCTAGATTCTTTAGTGCTTGTGGCAGAGCTCCAATGACATCACCTAATCCTCCTGTTTTAATAAATGGATGTGCTTCTGATGCAACCATTAAAATATTCAAATTTACATCCCCCCCAAATACTAATTATTGCTTAATTTCTACTATTATATCTTTGTTATTTATTACAATTTTTTCTGTATCATCAATTAACTTTTTAATAGATAAAATAGATACAGCCATAGGTGGTATCTTTAATAATATAGAATATGGTCTATTATGATAATTTACTTTTTCAGATTTGAAAATACCTTCATTTAATTGATTTGATCCTCCAAACTCCTTATTATCAGAATTAAAAACTTCTTCATACTCAGCATTATAAGGCACTCCTATTCTAAAATCATGGTAGACAACAGGAGTAAAATTACATATAAAAATTAATGCATCTTCTATTTTGTTTCCTATCCTTATAAAGGTGATTATACTTTGATTAGTATTATCCGGATCTATCCATTCAAATCCATCAGTATCATAGTCTAGTTCCCATAAAGCACTATTCTCCTTATAAATGCTATTTAACTTTTTACAATATTTCTGAGTCAATCTATGCATTTCAAATTTATCAATTAACTCCCATTCTAATTGCTCATATTCTCTCCATTCTATAAACTGAGCAAACTCACATCCCATAAAAGTCAATTTTTTTCCTGGATGCCCTATCATATAAGCCAAATATAATCTTAATCCAGCAAATTTATTCCAATAATCCCCCCACATCTTATCAACTAGAGATTTCTTTCCATGAACAACCTCATCATGAGATATTGGTAATATAAAATTTTCTGAGTAATTATACATCATAGAAAAATTAATTTTATTGTGATGATGCTTTCTATATATTGGGTCAAGTTCTATATATCTTAAAGTGTCATTCATCCACCCCATATTCCATTTAAAGTTAAATCCAAGACCACCATCTTCAATAGGTTTGCATACATTTGGCCAAGACGTTGACTCCTCTGCAATCATAAGTACACTTCTAAACTCATTAAACACAACCTTATTTAATTGTTTTATAAAATCTATTCCTTCTAAACACCCATCCCCTCCAAACTTATTTGGTATCCATTCACCATCCTTTCTTCCATAGTTTAGGTAAATCATATTAGATACAGCATCAACCCTAAGCCCATCTATATGAAATTCCCTTATCCAAAATAATGCATTTGATATTAAAAAACTTTTTACCTCTGGTTTCCCCAGATCAAAATTAGCTGTTCCCCAACCTTTATTCTCACCTTTCCAACATTCTTTATATTCATATGTTGGACTACCATCAAAATTATATAATCCGTGTTCATCTTTACAGAAATGTCCTGGAACCCAATCAAGAATAACTCCAATTTCATTTTTATGAAGTATATTTATTAATTCTTTTAACTCCTCCGGCTTACCATATCTACTAGTTGCAGAGTAATATCCAGTTCCCTGATATCCCCAAGAAGCGTCTAATGGATGCTCTATTAATGGCATAAATTCTACATGAGTATATCCCATTTCAACTAAATATTTAGGCAGCTCATCACATAACTCTTTATATGTAAGAAACTTGCCCTCCTTAGTTTTCCATGATCCTAGATGCATTTCGTAAATATTTACAGGCGATTTAAAAATATCTTTTTTTTCCCTTCTATTAATCCATTTTTTATCTGCCCACCTAAATTTTGTTTCTTCCTTAATAATTGAAGCCGTATTAGGTCTAAGCTCTGATAATTTAGCATATGGATCTGCCTTATATATACCATTACAATCATTCTTATTTATAATGTAGTATTTATATTTCATTTCTTCTTTTAATCCTGGAATAAATAATGACCATAAGCCTTTCTTATTTATTCTTTCCATCTTAAATTCATTTTCTGGCTTAAAATCACAAAAATCTCCTACAACATAAACTTCTTTTGCATTTGGTGCCCAAGTAGTAAACCTAACTCCCTTTTTCCTTTTTTCACTGACACAATGAGCTCCCATGAATTTATAGCTGCTATAGTTTTTACCTTTATGAAATAAGTCTATTTCTGTATCTATAATTTGTCCGTTTTTTACCTTGTTTTTTGCTACCTGCGCCATACTAACATCTCCCTTGAACTTAACATAATTCTGTATGAATAATTATAACATCAACTTACATTAAATTCCATTTATTCCATAATACCATATATCTTAATATAGGAGTTTTTTCATCATGTAGTTACAAATGACTAGTTATTAAATACTTTAAATTGATATTATCAAACTGCAAAATACAAAAAACCTATTTTTACCACAAATTTTATTAATATTTATTTATATTATTTTTTAAGATTTTATTAAGGTTATATTAAGACTTTTATTTATTTATATTAAGATTTATGTATTAGAATTAAATATATGAAATTAAGGGAGGTAACAAATTGAAGGTTTTAGAGGTAAAAGGACTTAAAAAGAAACTTGGAAAAAGAGAAATTATAAAAGATATATCATTCTCAGTAGAAGAAGGAGAAATATTTGGCTTCTTAGGCCCAAATGGAGCTGGGAAAACTACTACTATAAGAATGTTAGTTGGACTTATAAACCCTAATGAAGGTAGCATTAGTATTTGTGGGCATAATTTAAAAAGTGATACAGAAAAAGCTTTAAATCAAGTTGGGGCTGTAGTTGAAAATCCAGAATTATATAAATATTTATCTGGAAGAGAAAATTTAATGCAAATTGCTAGAATTAGAAATATTTCTAAAAGTCAAGTTGATGATACTATAAAACTAGTAGGACTTGAAAATAGAATAGATGACAAAGTCAGAAAATACTCACTAGGTATGAAACAACGTTTAGGTTTAGCTGCTTCGCTTCTATCTAACCCAAAACTTCTTATTTTAGACGAACCTACTAATGGATTAGATCCATCAGGAATATTGGATTTTAGAGAAATAGTTAAAAAAGCTGCTAAAGAAAGAGGATTGGCTGTATTTATATCTTCACATATATTATCAGAGGTACAAAATCTTTGTGATAGGGTTGCATTTATAAATCATGGAACTATAAAATCAGTAGAAAATGTAGTAGATCAATCTATGGAAACTGATACAGACATAATATGCTTAAAATTATTACAAAAAATAGATGTAGATAAATTACTATCTATTGAATATATAAACTCAGCTAGAGAAATCGAAGATGGAATAGAGATAATTTTATTATCTAACAAAACTTCAGAATTAATCAAATATCTTGTTAATAATAACTACGATATACAAGAAGTATTTAAATTAAGAAAAGGATTGGAACAAAGATATATGGAATTAGTTGAAGGAGGCATTAGATAATGTTATTAACTCTTATAAAAAATGAATTTATTAAAATGTTTAAGAGATCTAAAACATGGATTGTTTTTGGATTGTTTATAGTGTTTATCGGTATTACTGTCTTTGGTACTTGGATGAATGACAAACATATGAAAGAATGGATGTCCCCTGAATATCAAATAAAACAAGCTGAAGAACAATTAGTTCATGCAAGAAATGATATAAAAAGAGCTGAATCAGACGGTGATCCACAATGGATTAAAAATGCTAAAGAAATAGAAAGTAGCCTTTTAAAGCAAATAGATGATAATAAAGAAATAATTAAAAATGGTATTTCTGAAGATGCATGGAAAAAACAATTAGATGAATCAATAAAATCTGCTGAAAATACAATTAAACAATATGAAGAAGATGGCATAAATGAATGGAATAAAAGATGGTATGCAGACTCAAAACAACAATTAGATGACTTGAAATATTTAAAAGCTAATAACATAAAACCATTGCAAGGCTGGGAATATCAAGCCTTTAACTTCTTAAAAATACTTAACAACTTCTTTGGATTAGGAGTATTAATAGCAGGTATTGCTGTATTTATGAGTGATATAGTTTCAGGAGAATGTACACCTGCAACATTAAAATTTTTACTTGTACAACCAGTTAAAAGAGGAAAAATTTTATTCTCTAAATTTATAGTTTCAGTAATTACAGTACTCTCATTAATTTTAATACCCCAAATAGTTGGTATGACTGTTGTAAATATGACAAGTGATGTAGATGCTTCAAATTATCCTGTTAGAATTGAACAAAAATATGAAAAATCATTTGATCAATCATCAGGTGAAATCATAATGAAACAAATTCCAGATACATCAAGAATGGTAACTAATACCGAAAATGCAGTAAGAACAATAGGATATCAAGCATTATTTATTTTATCAGCTTGCTCTGTTATCTTTATGATATCTACAATATTTAAAAGCAGTATGATTTCAATGGCTGTTTCAGTAATATCAACTATATTCTTAGCTATTGGAACTCAAGCAATTTCAGCTATTAGAGATGTAAGTCATCTTTTATTTATAACTTATGCTGATGCAGGTAGCTTAGTAACATCTCAATTACCGTTAATGTATCAAAACCCTAAATTAACAACAACCAACGGAATAATATGCATGGTTGTAACAGCAATAATAGCATATATAATAGCGCATATTAACTTTACTAAAAAAGATATTTTAATATAATAAATTTAAATAATATTTCAATCTATTTAAGTGAAAACATGAATATGAAGTATTATATGTAATATACAAAGGGGGTAGCGTTTCGCTACCCCCTTTGTATATTCTTAATTCAAATAAAATCCTACTATTTAAATATGCAGAAAACTATAGTTTTTTAAAAATCTTTTATTGGTGATATATGATACTGAAAAAACATACCTAGTGTATATTCTACAACTAATATATTATTTATCCACATATATATAAAGTTATTAACATTTCTTACATTAATAAATATAAATAATGTTAATAATTTATATTTAATAGGAAGTATAGTCCTTAATAAATATTAAATTTCAAATAAACAATAAAAATATTTTAATGTGTTTAGATTTATGTAGATAATTATCTAATTAGTAATTGATGTAGCCGTGCAAAGTTAAAGGCACATAGTCATATATTTAGATAAGCTTTATATTACACAATGGATAGCTATATTATATTAAGTAATATTTATCTTATATTTAAATAATCTTTCATAACAAAAAAGACTTAAGAATTTAATTCTTAAGTCTTTTTAATAACCTGGCAACGTTCTACTCTCCCACACAGTTTCCCATGCAGTACCATCGACGCTGTAGAGCTTAACTTTCCTGTTCGGAATGGAAAGGAGTGTTTCCTCTACGCCATCATCACCAGATATCAGAGTGTTCTCTGAAAATTGCA
>NZ_BAAAAV010000017.1:0-7879 GCF_054768095.1 Clostridium sp. CTA-7
TTCACTCAGATCAAGGTGCACATTACACAAGTCCCAAATTTCAAAAGCTAGTAAAAGATTGCGGCTTGGGTCAATCTATGTCTAGGCGCGGTAACTGTTGGGACAACGCGCCGCAGGAATCGTTCTTCGGACATTTTAAAGATGAGGTAAACATAAAGCCGTGTCAAACTTTAGAAGATCTTAGAAATGAGATAGACCAATATATGACTTATTATAATGAATATAGATATCAATGGAACTTAAAGAAGATGACTCCTGTTCAATACAGAAATCATCTCCTTAACTTAGCACGGTCTTTTTCATAATGTCCTTTACAAGGGGTACATTTTATTTAATAATACGGTATTTTTTATAGATTATTAAATTAAGTTATGGAAGCAAATTATTGTAATTTAAAATATATACTTATCTTCGACATTATTAACCCAGCCAATTATTTGAATAAGCTATTATCCCTAATATAGCACCAACTAATGCACTAACTATAATCTTAAAATAAGTTTTTCGCTCCTTACTCTTTTCTATATCCATCTGTTTCACCTCACAAATTTATATAAATTATACAATATATCATATTAAATGTATAATCTGGAATATATATCTAACAACGATACCGTATTATTCAGTTTTCAAAGAAAATATTTTCTTATTTAAATCAATAAAATTTCTTATATTTGTTAAAAACAAAAAGACCACATGATATTCTTTAGCCTAAACTGATATATTTCCCATAGTCTATTATATGAAACCTTCCACTAAAATAGTGAGGTACTAATTCTATTTAATTATTATGTTTATGTTTCTTTTAGCATAAAACATCTTTACAGGCTAGTTATCTCAATGATTTAGGTGTAGTTACTACATAAATTTATTTAATAACTACTATATACCTGAATCTTCTTTTAGCTGATTAACTATTTTCATCATTTACCCATCATCTTTTGCTATATCTGATATGCCTTCACTAAAGTTTTATATGCTTTCTTATATTTACTTTTATCTTCCTCATTGTAGTTACTATGTTTATTGCTCTGATAACTAACATATTAATTATAATTATTAATAAATTTATTTACTTATCTTTATTATAATATCTATATAACTTTCCTTCTGTCTTTCTAAATAATTCTTTATTCATTCTATCTCTCCTTAATCTATCCTGTATATTTAATTATCTATCTAGCCAAAATAACCTTGAAAGGTGGTTTTGCTAATGAAAAAACTCATTGCTATGCTTTTAATTTCTTTATCTTTATCATTTGGTATTTTTACTCAATCTGCATATGCTGTAAATATCTTTAATGAAGGCGTTTATAAAGCAGCTGATTTCAATTTTTCACCAGAAAATAAGTATATTGTTCAAAATGTATCTCAAAATAATAGTGTTTTTATTCAGGTTTTTGATGAAAATCAAAATTTATTGCAATCAATTCATCTATCCCCTACTTCTGATAAATATAATTTACTTCCTTTAAAGCCAGACTATAGACTTGTAATAGTTGGTAATGGTAACGTGTTTATTTCTTAAAAGCTTATTTTTTATTTTTCTTAATTTTACCTCTACTATATAGAGTGGATTACTTATGTAGTCCACTCATTTATTATTTAAATATAAAAATACCGCATATTCATTTTTGAATAATACGGTATATTAATTTATTAATTTGGCTATAGTCAATTAATTAATGGTATAATTTAACTACGTCTTCTACGTCTTCTACGTCTTCTACAACAGCAACAGCAACAACATCTATTAAATCCAAATCCGCCAAACCCGAATCCGCCAAATCCAAAGCCCACATTAATCACCTTCTTCTTTTGTATACTTTAGTATATTCATAATATTACATAATTGTTCTTAAATATGAACTTATATTATATTAATATTTAGGTTGTATTGCTGTGATTACTTTTAATACCTCATTATTCAATTTTCAAAGAACATATTTTATTGTTTAAATCAATAAAATTTCTTATATTTATTAAAAATAAAAAGACCACAGAATATTATTCAGTCTAAACTGATATAATTTCCATGGCCTTACAAACCTTCCACGTTCTCAAGTGGAATACTAATTATATTTTATTACTATGTTTATCTTTATATTTATTATTCTCACTATCATTCTTTACTGAACAAAACATATTATCACCTTGTATATTTAATTGTTTATTTTACTCGTTCTGCAATGGGATGATTTTCTTTAAACTGAACCAAATCCCATAGATTCCCATATAAATCTTTAAATACTGCAACGGTACCATATGTCTGGTCTTTAGGCTCTCTTACAAACTCTATACCTTTTGAAAGCATTTCCGTATAGTCTCTCCAAAAATCATCAGTTCCTAAAAATAGAAAAACTCTACCTCCAGCTTGATTGCCTATAAATTCCTCTTGCTTAGGATTAGATGCTCTTGCAAGTAATATCGTAGTTCCAGAAGAACCGGGTGGTGACACAACTACCCAACGTTTGTCTTGTTCAGGTTGATATGTGTCTTCAATTAATGTAAAGTGAAGTTTCTTCGTATAAAATTCTATAGCTTCATCATAGTCTTTAACAACTAGAGCTATATGGACAACTGATTGTATCATTTTCTTAACTCCTAACACTTCTTAATACTATTTAAGTACTGATTATTAAATAACATTACTACAATGTAAAAAGTTTATTTAATCTCAGTATCTCTAATTTCTATTTCAGTCCCCTCTGGAGCTTTTATTTTAAATAAACTTTCTTCAAGTACTCTATAAACAACTTGACCATTTTTTAGTTTGAAATCATTATATCCCAAAGATTTAATTCTCTCATATTCCTGTTCTACATTGTCAACCATAAATGCCATATGAACTGGCCCAGCATTTAAAGAACTCCATTTATTGAATTTATCACCTTCTTTAGGCGTTTGAAGCTCTATCATAAAGTTATCTAACTTTATCCATGTATTAAAATCTCTTCCATGAAAATTTGGTGTTTCATTAACCATTTCAAATCCTAATATTCTTGTGTAGAAGTCTAGTGATTCTTCATATTTTTCTGTTTGAATGCATATATGGTGTATCATTTTTATGCTCATATGTCTTCCCCCTAAATCAATTTTTTAAACATTCCTTCACAAAAGGTACATTTTATTTCATTGATAGTCCTTTATCTATTGCATCCTGAATTATTTGATGACAGCACTTGCCTAATGGATTTTTATTCTGGCATTGTGAATTACTCATTGCTCCAGTAATTTTTAAAACCTCCATCATATTAGTAGCTCCATCTTTCACTACAGCATTTATTATTTCTTCTTCTGTAACTTTACTACAATAACAGGCATATTTAGGATCTGCATCTTTTTTAAACCATATTGGTACTTTTACCTGCTGTTTATTAAATTTAATATTAGATTCTGTATTATAGTAAGTAATATCACATTCCTCACTCATACATAAGAAATAATAATCATCACTAACTTGTTCAGTTAGTTCCTCAACTACCATATGTTTTACTGTAATTTTGTTTACAGGGTCACCCTGCTTTTTGCACATAGGACATAAATTGTTTTTTTCAATCTTGCAAGAATATTTCTTTGTGTTTTCACAATAACATTTATTCAAAATTTCTTCTCCCACTACTTATATTTACCTACTTTTAAGTCAATAATATATATTTTATATAAGCTCTAATGCAAAAGATTTCAAAACTTCAAGTGTAGTTACTATATAACTTTATTTGATGACTACTATATACCCCATTCTTCTTTTAGCTTATTAACTATCTTCATCATTTCACCATTATCTTTTACTATATCTGGATGATATGCTTTTGCTAAAGTCTTATATAGTTTCTTATATTTACTTTTATCTTCCTCATTGTAGTTACTATGTTTATTGCTCTGATAACTACCATATGAATTATACTTATTTTTAAAGTTTTTATATTCTTTACGTTGCTGCTCTTTAGCTGCTTCATATTGACTTTTTATATTATCTAGCATTTCTTTATTTCTAAGAATTCCAAATACATCATAGCAATAATCGTAACTATTTGAACCATATACTTTCTCAAACTTTGCTTTATCTTCCAAATATTTTGTTAGTATTTCTCTGTGTTTTTTATAAGTTTTATATTCTTCTGTTTCTTTATATTCTTTTTCTATTTTCTCTCTTAATAGCTCTAGCTTAACTGATACAATATCAAATAATTCATCTACTGTAATACCTATTGTTTCTGCTCTCTCCTCTAAATCACAGAAGTCTCCTATATATCCATCAAATGTTGCTATATAATAATAATCCATAGTACCAAGTACCCATTGTTTCTTTTTAACCTTGCCATCCTCTCTATAGCTCTTATGAATACTTATCCTATAAGCCTTCTTTATAGGCCTTCTAAACCTTTCATCTGAATAAGTATGACTATATGATATTTTTCTCTCTCCCGAAATAACAAAATCATTAACTGTAGATTTTAACTCCTTATATTCTCCATAAGCATTCTCTTTTCTAAGTTCTACTTCTTGTATTACACAATACATTTATATCACTTCCTTGTAGTTACTTCAATACGTTTCTTAGTACCTACTCTATATCTAAATAAGCTCTATAATATTTACCTATTTTAGATTCTTTTCTTGTATTTTTTTATATTTACTTCTTTTGATAATATCTCTAATATTTTAATCTTATTAAAATAACATAACATTGGATATATACTATCTTCTATCTACAAATCCTTTTTCTGGAGACCACTCACAACTTCCACCTGTAACCTCCCCCTCTACATAAAACAATCTATTAAGTTATATAAAAATTATATATTATATTACATATTTTTTATACCATATTTTTCAAATTTAAAGAACATATTTTCTTTTATCCACCTTTTCTTGTGGCTCCTCTAATAAACATTAGTATTAAAGCCACACCTATTAACCATAGTCCTATACCTATTAACATTTATATCACCTCTAAGCTCAAATACTTCTAGTATTCCACTTAACTTCGCATAAAACTCTTTAATTTCTTTTTTAATATTTTATAATTGCAGAATAATAAAATATACTACATATTCTTTTTTTGAATAATACGGTATTTTTATTAGTTATTTTATACTTTAGATACTAATGCTCTTTTATTAATTTTATTATCTCATCATTTATGATATCAGGCTCAAATTGATATATAGAGTGTCTTGAGCCCTTAACAACCATTTGAGTACTATCAGTAGACCACTCCTTCAAGTCTATCTGACTACTTTCCCATTCAGGAATTGCTAAAGTATTACTTTCAGCAGTAAATATTCTAAGGGGAATATCTCCTAATTTCCCGTTGTCTAAAATTATTTTTGCATTATTACTTGCCATCTTACTTTCATCTATAATATTTCTATTATACATAGTTTTAAGAGTCATTGAAATGTATAACTCTTTCAAATCATCAGGCAATAATTTATGATTATTTTGTCCTGATACAATTTTTGAAGAATAACTTGTATGATACATTGCTAATCTAGCAATTCCCAATGATTTTAGTATCTGATATTTAAATCCTGTACTACCACTTATTGCAGGATTATTTTCAAAATAATATTGTGGACTACCACCATCAATTAGCACAATTCCTGAAACTTCATCTTTATATTTTTGCGCAAATCTTATTGATGATAATGATGCTAATGAGTGTCCAACTAATATATATGGTGGTTTTTTCCCAGATTCTGAAAGAGCTGTATGCATTTCATCCACAATTGAATCAATATCTCTTGAGACATCTGTTATTTCACTCCATCCATGTCCTGGCTTATCATAAACAGCTATTTTAGCATACTTTGAAATTACATTATAAAGAGGATAAAAATCTGCATAAGCGCTTGGCTCATTTAACCCTCCAGTAAAAACTACAGTTACATTTCCTTCTCCTTTTGTAAATATACTGATTTTATGATTATTTACATTAACCATTTCCCCTACTGTCGGATATTTCTTAGAATCTCTGTACTCTCCAATTTTTTCATAAGATACACCAATTAATGAAATGAAAGCTATAAAAATTAATACTAGAAATATACATCTTTTAAATGCACTTTTAGATTTTCTTTTATTTTTTGCTCCATTTATATGCATTTATTAACCCCCTTAAAATAATATAATCCATCTTTAGTTAGTACTGTAAATATTACCTCGTAAAAGCATCATATAATAGAGTTAATTAAAATTATAGCATATATTCCAATATTTTACATAAATTTTATCTATTTTGTAATTTGTCTTTATTTATTTCCGTATTATTTAAATAAAAAATACCGCATATTCATTTTTGAATAATACGATATTTCCATTAACTTATTTTATAATTTTTATTTCCCCATTTTATATTTTCAATTTTAATCTCTTTTATAAATGAAGTAAATCTATTAAAAATTTTGATAAATTCTTTCATAATTTACTAGTTAGTTATTTTGTTTATAATAAGAATAATTAAAATTACTAATTGCCATAATAGTATAGAACTATTAAATAAGGAGTGATCTTATGTGTAATTTAAATCAATTAGAACTACAAAATTTAAGACATCTTATAGGTGCCCATGGAACAATTGCAAATAAGCTTGATGAATATGCAAAACAATGTACCGATCCTCAAATAACTCAAATGCTTCAAAGAGATGCTCAAGAAGCAAGAACTAGTAAAGAAAAATTAATTTCATTCTTAAAATAGGAGGTATTTAAAATGAAAGAAAAAGATATAATGAATGATTATTTAAGTATGATTAATAGTAGTTTAACTGGATATGCTAGTATAATAGCTCAAACAGACAATCAAGAATTGCGCCAAACAGTACAACAAATGAGAAATCAAGATGAAATACGTCAATATACAATTTATCAAAAAGCAAAGGAAAAAGGATACTATAAACCTGCTCAGCCAGCTTCTCAAGCTGATATTAATACAATAAAAACTGAATCAACTATGGAATGATAAACTAAACTTGCACCTATATTATAAATACAAGGTATATTATTAATAATATACCTTGTATTTATCTATAATCTATTTATTCTTTATATCATTATTTTTTTCTAAATTACTCATATTAATCTTTACCTATATTCTCTAAACATCTTAATTAACATAATTTTAAATTTGTAATTATATTAATGAAAACTATATCATATGTTTATTTAATATACCTTAATATTTATTTATTTAACACACTAATTTAATATCACTATCATCTAACATAAAATAAAAAGGAGTAACAATCAAAGTCACTTCTTTTTATTTACACTAAATTATATATTATATTGCTTTCTTATTCTAATTATAGCTACTAATCTATTTCTTTAATCCATTCATCAATTACTTCTTTAACTATATCATTATACATTACTAATCCAGTTATATCTTCATAGTCATATCCTTCTTCTACTATTTTATTTAAAGCTTCCTCTTTATCATTCGCTTCAATTTCCTTATAAATATATCCTGCCATTGGGACATAAACTCCATATTTTTTCATTAATTTCATTCCCCCTATCAAATATTAGACTTATTAATTAAAAACTTTCTCACTTTTGTATACTTTAATATATTCTTAGCATTACATCGTTGTTCTTTAATATAAAATTTGCTTTATATTATAGTATTTTAATTTATAAATATTTATCCTTTCACATAACTAATTATTTATTTTTAAAAACATTAATTTATTATTTATCTTCAATATCTTATAACTATAAAATAAAAAATACCGCATATTCCTTTCTGTAAAATGTACCCTATAAGATAGACAACTAAAAAATGTCTATTTTATAGGTTTTTTTATGTATAATAAAACATAACGATAGGAGTGGATTAGATGAGTAGCAAGTTATTTACGAAGGAAGAAATA
>NZ_BAAAAV010000018.1:0-7433 GCF_054768095.1 Clostridium sp. CTA-7
CAGGATCAAACTCTCAATAAAAAGTTTAATCTCTTTGCTCAAATTACTTTGAGTCTTAATTTTAAGACGTCTAAAAGAATTGCTGGTTTGTTTACTTAACTTATATTCTGTTCAATTTTCAAAGACCATTTTCTTCGTCGCCCTCAAGTGACTTTCTTATCTTACTATCTTCAAGCTAATTTGTCAACATTTTTTTATAAACATTTTTTATCAATATTTTTAATATTACTAATGTTTAATGAAAATGTTTCTCGCCCGAAGACATAAAATATAATATCATGTTGTTTATTTTTAATTCTAAGTATATTTTTTAAAATAGAGTTATTTTTATAACTTTTCTATAAATTTATTTATTTTCCTCTTTTTTTCTTATATTGATACGTGTGGAGTAGTTGTTCTATGTATTATACAAGATAATTATAAAAACCATATAAATTCAGTATATATGGTTTTTATATATCTATCTATTAATTTATAGCGGGATAATTATTATATCCATTTATAATATTATTCTCATTTATTTTATTTCCTGAATTTAATATAGTATTATTTACTATGGCGTTATTTTCTATTATACAACTCTCCATTATAATACTATTTCTAACTATAGCTCCCTTTTTTATTTTTACTTTTCTTCCAATTATACAGTTTTCTACTTTACCTTCTATATATGATCCATTTGCTATTATTGAATTATCAACTTGACTTTCTTTTGAATAGTATGTTGGAGCTTCATCCTTTTGTTTTGTGTATATAGGATTATTATCATAAAATAATTCCTTGTTTATTTTTTCATCTAGAATTTCCATATTTGTATTAAAGTATGCGTTAACTGAATTTATGCAAGCTAAATAACCACTAAATTCATATGATCCTACTTTTAAATTTTCTATATTATCTACTATATACTCCTTCACTTTCTTATATAAACCAGTAGTTATGCTATCCTTTATTATATCTATAAAGAAACTTGTTTTCATTATATACATTTCCATATTTATATTAGTGTTCTCTTTTCCATACTTAATCTTTTCTATAGATTTTACTTTTCCTGATTTATCTAAATTTATTTCTTCACAATTTAAAAATTTTTCATTAATCTTATTTAGTTTCTTATATATAATTGTGATATCATCTCCTGAATTTTTATGATTTTCTAAAGCCTTTTTATAATCTATATTACAAATCATATATGAAGGAGCTATTATTATATATTCTTTTCTACTATACTTTATAAATTCTATATTCTCTATAAATCCATGTATATCATCATATAATGGATCATATTCGCTATAATTAAAAACTCTTAATCCGTTGTTTTTTCTATGCAAATCCCATGGTCTACCATTACTTAAATGTTTCATAAGAGAATAAGATTTCTTCTTTGTAAATATGCCTATACACTCTACCCCTGAGTTAGTTAAATTTGATAATACGAAATCTATTATTCTATATCTTCCTGCTATAGGCATTGATGATATTATGTTATATCTAATTAGCTCTCTTACTCTCTCTTCACTTTCATCTAAATTTATTATTCCTATACAATCTTTCATGTATTTTCCTCCTAACTTATAATACTTCAGCTGGCTCTAATGTAGTCCCGCTTTTAAGTTCTTCTCTAGAGGCTATAACAGCTATTTTATTACCGTCTCCGATTTTACATCCTCTTCTTATTATTGCATTACTTCCAACTATAGCTTTGTTTATAATTACATCATCTTCTATTTTTGCATCAGGCATAATTACAGAATCTTTAATTATGGAGTTTTTACCTATACTTACTCCTTGAAATAATACTGAATGATTTACTTTCCCTTGAATATTACACCCTTCAACTATAAGAGATTCTTTAACTTCTACATTATGCCCTATATATTGTGCTGGTCTTGCTATGTTCTCAGAATATATTTTCCATTCGTTATCATATAGGCTCAATTTATTATCTATATTTAATAAATCCATATTAGCTTCCCATAAGCTTCTTATTGTACCTACATCCTTCCAATATCCATCAAAAGGATATGCAACTAACCTCATTTTCTTACTTAACATATTTGGTATAATGTTTTTTCCAAAATCATTACTAGAGTTTATGTCATTTTCATCATCTTTTAGAAGTCTTTTTAATACACTCCAGTTAAATATATATATTCCCATAGATGCTTTTGTACTCTTTGGATTATTTGGTTTTTCTTCAAATTCATATATTGATAAGTCCTCTCTTGTGTTCATTATTCCAAATCTACTTGCCTCTTTTATTGATACATCTATTACAGCTATTGTTGCATCTGCCCCCTTTTGCTTATGAAACTCTAGCATTTTATCATAGTTCATTTTGTAAATATGATCACCAGATAGTATTAGTATATACTCTGGATCATATCTATCTACATACTCAATATTTTGATAAATAGCATTTGCAGTTCCCTTATACCACTTACCACCCTTTTCACCCTGATATGGTGGTAATATTCTTACACCTCCATCTCTCCTATCTAAGTCCCAAGGTGCTCCTATCCCTATATGAGCATTTAGCTCTAATGGTTTATATTGAGTTAATACTCCCACCGTATATATACCCGAATTAGAACAATTACTTAATGGAAAATCAATAATTCTATATTTCCCTCCAAAAGGCACTGCTGGTTTAGCTAATCTTTTGGTTAACACTCCTAATCTTGATCCTTGTCCTCCAGCTAAAATCATTGCTACAATTTCTTTTTTACCCATCCTATCCTACTCCCTTAGCTTAGTTATATATTAATTTTATTAAATTCTAAAAGTATTTCTTTATATAAATATGAGTAAGATTTTAGTTATATGTTATGTAATAGTATTTTTTAAAAAAGTCGCCAAGGCGAGCTTGCCGAGCCGTCGACTTTTTTTAGCGCATGTGCATTTCCGAAGCTTGCCTGAGGAAAATTTTGCACGCGCATTTTATTCCATTTTTTACTCTATAAGGCTAACTTTAATAACTTATATGCTATAAATAATTTATCAACATACTTTGAAAATATAATTTCCTATAGAGTAAAAACACCTAGTAAACTTCTTATTCTAAAAAAATTTACTAGGTGTTTTAATAATTTAAAAATCTTTATATAATACATGCTCTTCTCTATAAATTTTTATATAGTACATCTGATCCCCAAATTCCAGTAGCATATTCTTTTATGGTTCTGTCTGACGAAAATATTCCTGAGTGAGCTATATTTACTCCACACATCTTCTGCCAATTATACTTATTATTATATAATTGATTTACTCTTATTTGTGCTTTTATATAACTATCAAAATCTTTTAATACAAAAAATTCATCATTATATTTTAGTAAGTTATCATATATTACTCTAAATTTTTCTTTATCATATGAATAAGTTCCATCAATTAAGCTATCTATAACTCTTTTTATCCTAAAATCACTATTATATATATCCCATGATGAATAGCCACCATTTTTATAATAATTTAAAACCTCATTTGCAGTTAGCCCAAATATTACTATATTATCATCTTTAACTTCATCCTTTATCTCAATATTAGCTCCATCTAAAGTTGCTATTGTTAATGCTCCATTCATCATAAATTTCATATTAGATGTGCCTGATGCCTCTTTTGTAGTTGTTGATATTTGCTCACTTAAATCTGTTGCTGGAATTATTTTTTCAGCCAATGAAACTCTATAGTTTTCCATCATAACAACTTTTATTTTATCTTTTACCCTATGATCATTATTTACTTTATCAGCTATAGATGTAATTAATTCTATTGTATTCTTTGCCAATAAGTAACCAGGGGCTGATTTGCCTGCAAAAATAAATGTTCTTGGATTTATATCCATATTAGGGTTTTCTATTATTTTATTATATAAGTCAATTATTCTTAGGCAATTAAGTGTTTGCCTTTTGTAAGCATGTATCCTTTTTACTTGAACATCAAAAATTGAATAAGGATCTACTTGAATACCTGATGAATTATATATCTCATTAGCTAATTTTATTTTATTATTTAGCTTTATATTATGAAGTTTTTCTAATACGCTATTGTTGTTTAAGTGCTTTTCTAAGGAAATTAAGTCCATTGGATGTCTTATAAATCCTTCACCTATGGTTTCTTTTAATAGATTCGTCAATTCTGGATTAATTTTTAGTAACCATCTTCTATGAGTTATTCCATTGGTTTTATTATTAAATTTATTGGGATATAAATAATAGAAGTCTGACATTTCTTTTTTCTTAAGTATTTCTGTATGAAGCTTAGCAACTCCATTTACACTATGGCTTCCCACTATGGCTAAATTGGCCATTCTAACAAATCCATCTCCAATTATAGCCATCCTGGATATCTTATCCCATTGTCCTATATATTTATTCCATAATTCCTTACAATATCTTTCATTTATTTCTTTAACTATCATATATATTCTTGGCAATATTTTTTTAAACATATTTATTGGCCATTTTTCTAATGCTTCTGCTAAAATAGTATGGTTTGTATATGAAATTGTATTTTGAGTTATTCTCCAAGCCTCTTCCCATGATAATTCTTCTTCATCTAATAATATTCTCATAAGCTCTGGTATAGCTAGTGTCGGGTGAGTATCATTTATATGAATTGCTACTTTTTCATCTAACTCAAGTATATTATTATTATATTTTTTATAATATCTTATTATACTTTGTAATGCTGATGATACAAAAAAGTACTGTTGTTTTAACCTTAGCATTTTGCCTTCATAAAATGAATCTTCAGGATATAGAACTAAAGATATTGATTCAACTGAATTTTTATACTCTATAGCTTTTAAAAATTCTCCTCTACTAAAGGATGAGAAGTCAAACTCATTACTAACAGGTTCAGCGCTCCATAATCTTAATGTGTTAACAACTTCATTTTTATACCCAACTACAGGAGTATCATAGGGGATCGCTAAAACAGGCTCATAGTTTACATGTGTAAACATTAGCTTCCCATTTACAGTTTCAACCTTTACATCTCCACCAAACTTTACTACTTCAGCCTTATCTCTTTTTTGTATTTCCCATACATTCCCTGATCTTAACCAATTATCAGGAACTTCTACTTGCTTCCCATCTATAATTTTTTGCTCAAAGAATCCATATTTATATCTTATGCCGCATCCATGTCCTGGAATGTTTAATGATGCCATTGAATCTAAGAAACATGCAGCTAATCTACCTAATCCACCATTTCCAAGTCCTTGATCTTGCTCTAAATTCTCAAGCTCATCTAAGTTTATATTTAAATCCTTTAGAGCTTCTCTACATATTTCTCTTATTCCTAAATTCATTAAAGAATCTCCTAGTAATCTCCCCAAAAGAAACTCCATAGAAAAATAATATACTTGCTTTTCACCAGTACTTTTATATCTGTTATTTGTATTTAACCATTGTTCTGCAATATAATCTCTAACAAGCCCCCCTAAGGCCTCATATTGTTGTTCTTTTGTACCATCTTCTAATGTTTTTCCATGTATCTCTAAAAATTTTCTCCTATAATCCTTTTTCAAGGAATCTCTATTTATATCTAGCATAATTTTCCCTCCGCTAAGATAAATTATCTATTAATTACATCTATATATAGCTCTTTATACTCTCTTGCTGATTTTTTCCAGCTATTATCAGATTTCATGGCCTGTTCTACAAGTGAACTCCAAATATTTTTATCATTATAAATATTTAATGCATATTCTAATACATTTATTAATTCACTACAATTATAATTTTTAAACCCAAAACCGTTACCTAAGCCAGTATATTGATTATAGGGAGAAATCGAGTCTTTTAGCCCACCTGTTTCTCTTACTATTGGTAATGCGCCATACCTCAAAGCTATAAGTTGACCTAATCCACACGGTTCAAATAGTGATGGCATTAAAAACAAATCTGATCCAGCATATATTTTATGTGCTAACTCATTGTTAAACTTGATATTTACAGATACCTTATCATGATATATATAATTAAACTTACTTAAAGTTTCTTCATAATCTTTATCTCCAGTACCTAGAATAACTAATTGTATATTTTTTTGTAGTATTCTATCAAGAGCATTTATTATTAAATCACAACCTTTTTGATGAGTTAACCTAGATACCATTCCGATAACTGGTATATCCTTATTTACAGGTAATCTTAATTCCATTTGTAAGTATTCTTTATTAATTTGCTTGTCCTCTATATTTTGCAGAGAATAATTTTTATATATATTTTTATCAGTTTCAGGATTATACTCATCATAATCTATGCCATTTAAAATTCCCTTTAAAGCACAACTTCTATACTTAAGTAATCCTTCTAACTTTTCTCCATATTCAGCAGCCTGAATTTCTTTTGAATAAGTATTACTAACTGTAATTATCTGATCACAATAATTAATGCCACCTTTAATAAAACTAACTCCCCCATATAATTCTATGCTTTTATTGAAATATGCTTCATAATTATACCCAAGTAATTCTGGTAAAATCTCTGGTGAAAAAGTTCCTTGAAAAAGTAAATTGTGTATAGAAAAAAATGTCTTTATATTTGTGTATATGTCTTTATTTTTATATTCAAATTTATATATAGCAGGTATCATTCCAGTTTGCCAATCATTGCAATGTATTATATCTGGTATCCAATTCATTTCTCTTACAAATTCTAAAACTGCTTTATTAAAAAAAATAAACCTTTCTGCATCATCATAATATCCATATAAATTATCTCTATTAAAGTAATATTCATTATCTATAAAGTAATATTCTACATCTTTATATATACAATTAAAAATCCCACAATATTGCCTTCTCCATCCTACATCAACAAAAAAATATTTCATAAACTCTAAATTTTTACTAAATCTATAATTTATATTTTTATATTTAGGTAATATAACTCTTATTTCTACTTCTTCCTTATTTAATGCTTGAGGTAATGCTCCAATCACATCCCCAAGTCCTCCTGTCTTAATAAATGGATCTGCTTCAGATGCTACCATTAATACTCTCATACAATAACCTCTCCTATGACTTAAAATTTATACCATATTAAAATGTATGAAAATTATTAAATAGTATTCTTAGTAAAACTTTTTATGTAAATAAAAATAGGAGCAAACCAAGTAAATGATTAAACTCCTTCGATATGATTTATAGTTATATTTAAAATAATTATCCACAAGATATCTAAAATTATTAACATTTCTTTTAATATTTTTATAAAATTGTTAATAATTTGTTTTTATAAATTTATAAAAACAAATAAAAAAGACTTAAGAATTTAATTCTTAAGTCTTTTTAATGACCTGGCAACGTTCTACTCTCCCACACAGTTTCCCATGCAGTACCATCGACGCTGTAGAGCTTAACTTTCCTGTTCGGAATGGAAAGGAGTGTTTCCTCTACGCCATCATCACCAGATATCAGAGTG
>NZ_BAAAAV010000019.1:0-3439 GCF_054768095.1 Clostridium sp. CTA-7
GCTGGTAAATCTACATTAATGGGAATGTTATTTGGAATGTATCAACCAGAGGCTGGAATAATAAAAGTAAATGGAAAAGAAGTGAAAATTTCTAGTCCGAATGTAGCAAATGATTTAGGAATAGGTATGGTTCATCAGCATTTTAAACTAGTTGAAAACTTTACTGTAACAGAAAATATTATATTAGGTCTTGAACCAAAAAAATTCTTAACAGTTGATGTAAAAAGTGCAGCTAAAAGAATAGACGATTTATCAAAAACTTATGGCTTAAATGTTGACCCATATGCAAAGATAGAAGATATATCTGTCGGTATGCAACAACGTGTTGAAATCTTAAAAATGTTATACAGAAACGCTGATGTGCTTATTTTCGACGAGCCAACGGCAGTTTTAACTCCTCAAGAAATAGAAGACTTAATTGAAATAATGAAAAACCTTATAAAAGAAGGTAAATCAATAATATTAATTACACATAAGCTAAAAGAAATAAAAGCCGCTGCAGATAGATGTACTGTTATAAGAAGAGGTAAATGTATAGGAACAGTTGATGTAAAAACTACTACTGAAGCTGATATGGCAAAAATGATGGTAGGTAGACAAGTATCCTTTAAAGTAGATAAAAAACCTTCAACCCCAGGGGAAGAGGTATTAAGAGTTGAAAATTTATCAGTTAAAAATAATAAAAAAGTATTAGGATTAAAGGACTTTTCTTTAGAAGTAAGAAAAGGAGAAATAGTTGGTATAGCTGGTGTAGAAGGAAATGGACAGACTGAGATAGTTGAAGCTATAACGGGAATGAGAGAAATAGAAAGTGGAGCAATATTCTTTAACGGAAAGGATATTACTAAAACTTCAATAAGAGATAGAATTGATGATGGAATAGCACATATTCCAGAAGATAGACATAAAAGAGGACTAATTCTTGATTATACTATGGAAGATAACATGGTTCTTAAAGTTTATAAAAATGAACCGTTTTCTAAAAATGGACTTATAAATAGAAGTAAAATAACAGAATATGCAAATAACATTATAGAAACCTTTGATGTAAGATCAGGTGAAGGTGGAAAATCTATGGCTAGATCTTTATCAGGTGGGAATCAGCAAAAAGGAATTATTGGACGTGAAGTTCAATCAAATCCAGATTTATTAATAGCTGTTCAACCAACAAGAGGGTTAGATGTAGGATCAATAGAATACATACACAAAAGGCTTGTTGAGCAAAGAGATAGTGGGAAAGCTGTACTTTTAGTATCACTAGAATTAGATGAAGTACTAAATGTTTCAGATAGAATTGCTATTGTTAACAATGGTGAACTAATAGGAGTAGTAAATGCCTCTGAAACAGACGAAAACGAAGTTGGATTAATGATGGCAGGAATAAAGAGAGGTGAAAGCTAATGGAAAAAAATCAAGGTTTAAAATCTGTAATGGCTGTAATCTTAGGTCTTATTGCAGGTGCCATATTAATGGTAATCATGGGATTTAATCCTGTTGAAGGGTACGAGTATTTATTTAAAGGCGGATTAATGAATTTAGAAAGAATAGGTAACACTATAGCTACTGCAACTCCATTAGTGCTTACAGGACTTTCAGTTGCCTTTGCATTTAAAACAGGATTATTTAATATAGGGGCGCCTGGACAAATGCTATTTGGAGGATTTTGTTCAATAGCTGTAGGTTTAACACTGGATTTACCTAAAGCTTTACTTGTTCCTATAGTTGTATTAGTAGGAATTATAGGAGGAGCAGTATGGGCTACAGTTCCAGGATTATTAAAGGCTAAATTCAACGTTCACGAAGTCGTATCATCAATAATGATGAACTGGATAGCTTATTGGATAGTTTACTATAACATTCCAAAATATTTTAAGGGAGAATTCTTAGAAACTGAATCAAGAATGTTACCAGAAACAGCTACTTTAAGAGCTTCTTGGTTATCAAGTATATTTAGTGGATCATATATAAATTTAGGGATTTTCTTAGCAATAATAGCAGTTTTTGTTGTTTGGTTTATATTAAATAAAACAGTTTTAGGATATGAATTAAAAGCTGTTGGATTTAATAGATTTGGAGCAGAATATGCTGGTATGCCTGTTAATAGAAATATAATTATTTCTATGATGATAGCTGGAGCATTATCAGGTCTTGCAGGTGCTATACAATATACAGGTAACGCAAATATAATGCAAATAGGAGTTATGCCAACTCAAGGTTTTGATGGAATAGCAGTTGCATTACTTGGAGCAAGTAACCCTATTGGAGTTTTCTTCTCAGCGTTATTCTTTGGAGTACTATATGTTGGAAAAGGATTTATGAATGCTGCGGTAAAGGTACCACCAGAACTTGCAGACACTATAATGGCAACAATAATTTACTTTGCAGCAACAAGTATGATAATGGATAAAGTAATAAAAAGATTTAAAAAATCAARAAAAGATGACGATTCAAAAGGTAAAAATAGTTCTGCTGAAAGGGTGGTGGAAAAATAATGTGGAGCATAATACAACAAATTTTTCCATATGCAATTTCTTTTACAGTGCCTCTTTTAATAACAGCGTTAGGAGCACTTTACTGTGAAAGAAGTGGAGTTATAAATATAGGATTAGATGGRCTTATGATAATAGGTTCATTTGCTGGAGCATTAACAGTATCAAAACTACAAGCAAACGGAGTTGCAGGGGCTTTATGGATAGGTCTTTTAGTTGCAACTTTAGCAGGAGTTTTATTYTCCTTATTACATGCATTTGCAAGTATAAACTTAAATGCTAATCAAGTAATTAGTGGTACAGCAATAAATATGATAGCTGGAGCATTAACAGTATTCTTAGCAAGAAATATGACAGGTAGTGGTAATATAAGAGTAACAAATGGATTTATTCCAAAAGATATACCAGTATTATCAAATATACCTGTAATAGGACCACTTTTCTTTACTAAAACTTATGCAACAACATGGCTTGTAATAGCAATTTTAATACTAAGTGTATTCTTATTATATAAAACAAGTTTTGGATTAAGATTAAGAGCTTGTGGGGAACATCCGCAAGCGGCAGCGGCAGCTGGTATAAGCGTATTCAAAATGAGATATATAGGTGTCATGATATCTGGAGGATTATCAGCTTTAGGTGGAGCTATAATATTAGTAACATATTCTGGTGAGTTTAACGGAAATGTTGCTGGTCTTGGATTCCTAGCTTTAGCAGCATTAATATTTGGACAATGGAAACCTATGGGGATACTAGGAGCAACTTTATTCTTCGGATTTGCTTCAACTATAGCAAACGTATCTCAAGTTATACCATCATTAGCATCTATACCAGGTGTATTATTAAAGATTTTCCCATACGTTGTTACTTTAATAGCGTTAGTACTATTCTCTAAATCATCACAAGCTCCAAAGGCTTCTGGTGAACCATTTGATGCTGGTAAGAGATAA
>NZ_BAAAAV010000020.1:0-3233 GCF_054768095.1 Clostridium sp. CTA-7
AAAAGTTTAATCTCTTTGCTCAAATTACTTTGAGTCTTAATTTTAAGACGTCTAAAAGAATTGCTGGTTTGTTTACTTAACTTATATTCTGTTCAATTTTCAAAGACCATTTTCTTCATCGCCCTCAAGCGACTTTCTTATCTTATCATCCTAATCAACTTATGTCAACATATTTTCTATAATTTTTTAAAATATTTGACGTCTTTTAGGCGATAAATAAATATTATCACTAAAAAACACTTACGTCAACATATTTTTATATATTTTTTAATAAAATTATATTTCTGTTCTAAAAACACTTGTTTTGTAATTAGTTTTTATCTTTATATAAATTTGTATATAAAGATTCTTAATTAGATGTTATCTAAAAATAAACAAATAGTTCTAGATAACATCATTATTATATTTTATTTTTCATGACCTAATGCTTTTACTATTATTAATGCTGTATCTTCAATTGCTCTTTGAGTGACATCTATAGTTCTGCAGCCTAACCTTCTCATTATTCTATCTGCAAAATCAAACTCTTCTAAAATTCTTGCATCACTGGCATATTCTATACCTGTTGGCATCCTATGGAATTTATCTAATCTTCGCTTTCTTATTTCAATTAGCTGCAATGGATTGATTACTAATCCAAATATCTTTTTCTTATCTATCTCAAAAAGTTCATTAGGTATTTCTACTTCAGGCATAAGTGGTATATTTATTGCTTTTATTCCTTTATTAGCTAAATACATACATAATGGTGTTTTAGATGTTCTTGATAACCCTATAAGTACAACATCAGCATTTTTTAATCCTCTATAGTCTTTACTATCATCATATTGCATAGCAAACTCCATAGCTTCAATTCTTTTAAAATAAACTTCATCTGTTTTTCTCATAGCTCCGGGGTTATTGTCTGGCATTTTATTTAATATTGATGATGCAACATTTATAATTGGTCCTAACACATTTACTACTGATATATTCTTTTCTACACACTTTTGTGTTAAGTACTCTCTTACACTAACTGTTATTATTGTAGAAACTATCACACTTTTGTCAGATTCACTTACTTCTCTAATTAGTTCCTCTACATCTTCTAACCCATTTACATATGGTACTCTTTTAACCTCTACCTCACCTTTAAATTGACTCGCTGCTGCTAATGCAACTTGCTCTGCTGTTTCCCCTATAGAATCTGAAACTGCAAAAATTTTTAACAACTCAATCCCCTCCTATGTATATCATTACTTTATTATTTATCTAAATAACGTAAATATTCAGTATTTTCTCTTTAATTATATCAGTATTTAAAATAAATTGTTATACTTATATGAATTTTATATTTATATATGATAAAATCTTAATATCTTAAAGTTTCTCTAGGAGGATAACATGAATAACAAATTTAATAAGGATAAATGGATTACCATCGGGATACTTCCGATAATGTGGCTATTATACTTTGCATTTGAGATTATTACTGGAAGAGTAGATAGTGTTTATACTTTATCACTAAATTTATTATTAACTATTTTATTTGCAGTAACTGGTTGGATAATTTATTTTGTATCTAATAAATATCCTAAAGGCTTCACTAGTAAAATAATATTAATTATTTTTTTCATACTTATGCTAATAGATCAAGGAATAAAGCTAGTGATTAAATTTTTCTTTTTTGATAAATATTTTGAAATTATCCCTAAATTTCTTTCATTTAATCCAATAATAAACACTGATGGTTCTTGGTTAAATGCTAGATTTGGACTTGGAGTTGGATTTTCTGCTTTAATAATATTAAATGGAATTGCATTAGTTCTATTTATAGAACTCTATAGATACTATTTATCTAAAGGAAATAAAGACTTCTGGTCTGATATGTCATTTTTATTTATTATGGCTGGTGCTTTATGTTCATTTATAGATAAAGTATTTTATGGTGGAAGTCTAGACTTTATAGGAATTAGTAATTTATTTATAGCAGATATAAAGGATATGTATATAAATTTAGGAATTTTATTTTTTATAATGTTAATATACACAAAAGGATATTTTAAAGAAGAAGATTCATCAACATTAAATGATGATTTGAACTCTGTAAAGAAATTTTTTAAATTTATGAAAGATGATATATTAAGAAAATAAAAAGAAAGGGACATGTCCCTTTCTTTTTATATATAATGCTAAGCAAGTTCCTATTAAAAAATCACTTCATTAATGAAGTGATTTTTGGTGGCTTACCCGGGAATCGAACCCGGTACACCTTGATTAAAAGTCAAGTGCTCTACCGATTGAGCTAGTAAACCCTATGAACCTGGCAACGTCCTACTCTCCCACACAGTTTCCCATGCAGTACCATCGGCGCTATAAAGCTTAACTTTCCTGTTCGGAATGGGAAGGAGTGTTTCCTTTACGCCATCATCACCAGATATTTTTCTCTCAACAAGAACTTATTATATAGATATATTGTCCACATGTCAACATTTTTTTCAAAATTAATTTATTTTTTTATTATTTAATATAAATTAATTTAAATTTCCCCATAAATGTTTTAATTAAGCTAACTCTAATATAACTTTCTTATTGAATTTTTAAACTTAATATTATACTTTAATTTATAAAATATAATATTGATATTCTATTATAAACTTCTAAACTAGCTTGTTCAGTTTCTAAAACTTAATCTATATAAACATTTTAGATCCATTACTTCTCCAAGATCCTTTTCCCTATTAATATCTATCATAAGCACTTCATTACAAACCTATTGAGTTATTAAACTAAATGCCGTAATAGCTTCAACTAATCCAATCTCTATTATGTCTATTTTTTCGTTTTTAAGTGGCTAATTAATACTTCACTTTAAGTTTTATTTAATTACTTCAATTTTATTTATCTATAAATTATATATTAATATTAGTCTTATATTATTTCGTATAAACTAGATTATAAATATTATTTATTAAATATTAAATATTTTAAAATTTATAAAAAAAAATCCTAAACAAAAGTTTAGGATTTGGTGCGTCATCAGGGGATCGAACCCGGGACACCCTGATTAAGAGTCAGGTGCTCTACCAACTGAGCTAATAACGCATAATAACCTGGCAACGTTCTACTCTCCCACACAGTTTCCCATGCAGTACCATCGACGCTGTAGAGCTTAACTTTCCTGTTCGGAATGGAAAGGAGTGTTTCCTCTACGCCATCATCACCAGATATCAGAGTGTTCTCTGAAAATTGCA
>NZ_BAAAAV010000021.1:0-2305 GCF_054768095.1 Clostridium sp. CTA-7
GGGAGCGCGCGTGGTTTGGGACCATGAGGTCGCAGGTTCAATCCCTGTCACCCCGACCACTTAAAACATAATATGCGGGTGTAGCTCAATGGTAGAGCCCTTGCCTTCCAAGCAAGTTACGTGAGTTCGATTCTCATCACCCGCTCCATTAAACATAATATATTAATGGTAATACGCGTGTTTAGCTCAGCTGGATAGAGCAACGCCCTTCTAAGGCGTGGGCCAGGAGTTCGAATCTCTTAACACGCACCAGATATGCGTCATTAGCTCAGTTGGTAGAGCACCTGACTCTTAATCAGGGTGTCCCGGGTTCGATCCCCTGATGACGCACCATTATGGTGAACGTAGTTCAGTTGGTAGAGCGCCAGTTTGTGGCACTGGTTGTCGTGGGTTCGAGTCCCATCGTTCACCCCATACGCTGGGATATCGCCAAGCGGTAAGGCACCGCACTTTGACTGCGGTATTCGTAGGTTACCAATATATATGCAGATGTGGCGGAATTGGCAGACGCACTAGACTTAGGATCTAGCGCCATTGGCGTGGGGGTTCGACTCCCTTCATCTGCACCATATATATTAAAAYAATATTAGCATAAGCGGAAGTGGCTCAATGGTAGAGCGTCACCTTGCCAAGGTGAATGTTGCGGGTTCGAGTCCCGTCTTTCGCTCCAATATGCGGGTGTAGCTCAATGGTAGAGCCCTTGCCTTCCAAGCAAGTTACGTGAGTTCGATTCTCATCACCCGCTCCAAATGTAGTTAGAGTTCTTAGAAAAAAATTTAGGAGGAAAGTATGGTATTTGAAGCATGTACTGGTTGTTATGAGGAAGCTGTCTTAGCAAGAGATAATGGTGCAAATAGAATAGAATTGTGTGATAATTTAAATGAGGGTGGCACTACTCCTAGTTATGGCACTATAAAGAAAACTATAGAAAATATGAACCTACCTATAAATGTAATAATTAGGCCAAGAGGTGGTAATTTTGTATATAGTGAAATAGAAAAGGAAATAATGTGTCTTGATATAGAAATGTGTAGAAATTTGGGGGCAAATGCTATTGTAATCGGAGCATTAACAAACGAAAATAAAATAGATAAAAGCTTTATACAAAAGGTAAAAGAAATAAGTAGAAATTTAGAAATAACTTTTCATATGGCATTTGATGAAATTGAAGATAAGAAAGCAGCAATAGATGAATTAGTTGACTTAAAGATAGATAGAATATTAACTAAAGGTGGAAAAATCTCTGCATTGAATAATTTAGAAAAGATAAAAGAATTAATTATATATGCTGAAGACAGAATAGTTATAATGCCGGGAGCAGGGATAACTAATGAAAATAGAGATTTAGTTATAGAAAAAACAAATGCAAAGGAATTACATGGAACAAAAATTGTATAGATAATTATTTAGTAGTTAAGTAATATAGTTGTAAATTAGGATATATTGCTTAGCTATTTTTTTGAGAAAAAAATTATTTATCAGTTTGTAATGAAAGATGTGAAAAATTTTAAACTTATTCTATTGGAGAAAAGTTTGGATAAAAAGTAAATATCAACATTTTGAATACGCTAAATATATAAAAATGTTGATATTTTAAGTTTTATATGGTGCACCTAGAGGGGCTCGAACCCCCGACCACTGGATTCGAAGTCCAACGCTCTATCCAACTGAGCTATAGATGCTTATATTAAATTATTTTACAGATATAAAATATATTATAATACTAATAAAATAAAATTTCTACAATTTAGTGATTTCTAAAATTTTAACTCATTATTTTGTTTTTAATACAATTGCTCAATATAGTAATATAGCTAGTTATTATATGTACGTATTTGTTACGTATATTAATAGATAAGTAATGGAATTAAAGTGTTAATATACATAATAATGTGATTTAATAATATTAAACACACCCAGGTGTATCAATATATAGAAAATAGAGAAATAATAATAAAATGCTATAAGAATAATGAATAATTTTAAATAAATAGAATATATATGTTTTTATATATTTAAAGCTATGATAGAATAGTCAATGTCCTACAGGGGAGTAAGTTACTGAAAACAATAAAAATATGTTGACAGTAAATCCTAAGGATGTTAATATAAAGAAGTCGCTTATGTGACAAGATCTTTGAAAATTGAACAGAATATAGTTAAGTAAAAAACCAGCAATTCTTTTAGAYGTCTTAAAATTAAGACTCAAAGTAATTTGAGCAAAGAGATTAAACTTTTTATTGAGAGTTTGATCCTGGCTCAGGACGAACGCTGGCGGCGTGCCTAACACATGCAAGTCGAGCGA
>NZ_BAAAAV010000023.1:0-1119 GCF_054768095.1 Clostridium sp. CTA-7
TTTTACACGTTCTGATTTTTTTAGATTAGTAAGAGTATCTATAACTATATCTAAAGTAAGGCTTTCAGATACGTTGTAGGCTAATATTTCATTAGTAGATGCATCTTTAATGGTCGACAAATAAGCCTTTTTACTCCTATCTTTATAGAATAAATAAGTGATATCAGTAAGTARTACTTTACCCGGAATATTTTGTTTGAAATTTCTATTAAGTAGATTGGGTAAGACTTTATGTTCTCTGGTTGCTTTTACCATTCTCCTATATGGATTTGCTTTTCTATGAGGACAAASAATATTATATTTTTTCATAATTCTACGAATACGTTTTAGATTATATACAATTCCATATTGGCCTTCCAATGTCATTTTTATTTGYCTRGCACCTTTTTTACGATTTTTAAAATTAAATGCAGCTAAAAYTACATTTTYAATCTCTAKGTCCTTATCGTTGCGCTTGCTACGCAAGCATTCGGATTTTGATGAAAAATAATTATAATAYCCCGAACGTGACACACCAACTAATGCACATAAATAACTAGTCAWATTTTTTAGTTTATATCTTTTAATTACTGATTTAATAAGAATAAATTTTTCTTTTGCTAATAAAACTATTTCTTTTTTCTCATCCTCCTTTCCATCATATCGAGCTTTTTTAGTAATTCATTMTCAGCCTTAAGTAGATTGTTTTGCGCTTTAAGACGTTSATATTTTTCTTCTATAGAAAATTCTTTATCAATAATTTTTCCTGACTTACCTTTTCTTGAATCATCTAATCCATGTATACCATTTTTCTTATATGCAGCACGCCATCTCTTACTTATTGACTCAACTCGTCCAAYTCCTAATATGCTTATTACAAAWCCATATTCTTCAAATATCTTTCGTGGGAATTTTCCTTTTTCGTATTCTGATATAAAAATACGTCTAAATTCATTCRTGTAAGTAATTGATCTTTCRCTGACACTCTTTACATATTTATTATTAGCTAATAATTCTATTTCTTCCTTCGTAAATAACTTGCTACTCATCTAATCCACTCCTATCGTTATGTTTTATTATACATAAAAAAACCTATAAAATAGACATTTTTTAGTTGTCTATCTTATAGGGTACATTTTA
>NZ_BAAAAV010000024.1:0-1072 GCF_054768095.1 Clostridium sp. CTA-7
CCGCCAGCGTTCGTCCTGAGCCAGGATCAAACTCTCAATAAAAAGTTTAATCTCTTTGCTCAAATTACTTTGAGTCTTAATTTTAAGACGTCTAAAAGAATTGCTGGTTTTTTACTTAACTTATATTCTGTTCAATTTTCAAAGACCATTTTCTTCATCGCCCTCAAGCGACTTTCTTATCTTATCACTTACACATTTTCTTGTCAACAAGTTTTTAAATTTTATTTTTCAACTTGTTACGACTATTTGCATCAGCGACATAAAGTATAATACCATCTATCTTTACATAATATATATAATTAATTCATATTTATTATTGATTATATTTATAATACTTTAAATTTCTTATATTTTCTTTAATTTTTTAGTAATGATATACAAGGTAATGTTTATTTTCTTTTTCAGATAATTCAATTTATATAATAATTAAATTCATTAGAATAATATTAAAATAAGTATCTCTATATTTTTTTATTCTTTTATCATACTTCAATCAAAATATAAAAATTCTTATATATTTTTTAAACCCTAATAATATTTAAACTTAAATTTTTTAACATGATAAAAAAGTAAATATTAGTAATGATATGATAAATAGATTATATTAACATTTAAATTTTTTAATAGCAGCTATATTGATAATTATTATCTATTACTATATAATAGTATATAAAATAGATTATTATAAAGGAGTGTCTTTAATGAGTACAAAAGAAATAGAAAATAAAAACTCAAATGAAATTATAGCCCCTAAGAAAGTAAAATATCAATGTCTACACACAACAGAAGCTAAAGAGTGTACTTGTATCAGAAGTAAGGGATTAGTTTTAAGAAAATAGAAATTAATACTTATATTTATTTTAGTATCATATAAGTACTGTAAGATAAATATTATGGAATAAATAAAAAAAGACTTAAGAATTAAATTCTTAAGTCTTTTTAATGACCTGGCAACGTTCTACTCTCCCACACAGTTTCCCATGCAGTACCATCGACGCTGTAGAGCTTAACTTTCCTGTTCGGAATGGAAAGGAGTGTTTCCTCTACGCCATCATCACCAGATATCAGAGTG
>NZ_BAAAAV010000025.1:0-878 GCF_054768095.1 Clostridium sp. CTA-7
ATTTGATAATGTTGCTGCAGGTCAACAATTAGCTGCAACTATGTTTGATAATGGAGTTAAAGCAATATTTACAGCAGCTGGTGGAGTTGGAGTTGGAGCTATAAATGAAGCTAAAGCTAGAGCTAACGCTGGAAAAGAAGCATGGATAGTAGGTGTTGACGTTGACCAATATGCAGATGGAATTTACAAAGACAATAAATCTGTAGTATTAACTTCAGCTATGAAAATGATAGATACAGCTACTTTTGATATGGTTAAAGATGAGTTAGATGGAAAATTCCAAGGTGGAAAGACTTTAATATTTGATGCTAAAAATGATGGTATTGGTATTCCAAAAGAAAATCCTAATTTAAGTAAAGAAACTTCAGATAAAGTTGCTGAAGTACTTAAACAAATTAAAGACGGAAAGATTACTGTATCAGATAAACAAGGTGATTTAATTAAGTAATTTTATAGAGTTTATATAAAAGAATTAATAACATAGGAAAAGACGGAAGTACCGTCTTTTTCTTATATACACCTAAATTTGTTTAATTTTACAATTTGACAATAAAAAGGAATAGAGATGATGTAATTAAAAATCTTTTAATTAATAAAGGGAGGATACTTAATGAGTTATGTAGTAGAAATGCTTAACATTCGAAAAGAGTTTCCAGGGATTGTAGCAAATGATAATGTAACTTTACAGCTAAAAAGGGGAGAAATCCATGCTCTTTTAGGAGAAAACGGCGCTGGTAAATCTACATTAATGGGAATGTTATTTGGAATGTATCAACCAGAGGCTGGAATAATAAAAGTAAATGGAAAAGAAGTGAAAATTTCTAGTCCGAATGTAGCAAATGATTTAGGAATAGGTATGGTTCATCAGCATTTTAAAC
>NZ_BAAAAV010000026.1:0-867 GCF_054768095.1 Clostridium sp. CTA-7
AAACTCTCAATAAAAAGTTTAATCTCTTTGCTCAAATTACTTTGAGTCTTAATTTTAAGACGTCTAAAAGAATTGCTGGTTTGTTTACTTAACTTATATTCTGTTCAATTTTCAAAGACCATTTTCTTCATCGCCCTCAAGCGACTTTATTATAATATCATTTGTTTTTCTTATTGTCAACAACTTTTTTTCAAAGTTTTTTTGACTTGTTTTATCGCATCTCTCAGCGACGAGATTTATAATATCATTTAAAATTAATATAGTTTTATGCATATGTGTCCATTTTTTAAACTTATTATTAATTTACTCTATTTCTCTATTATTATCTAATTAATTCTATTATTGATACACCAGGATTAGTTATTCATATTCAACATATATTTTCGTGATACGTTTATATATATTACCTTACTAGCTACCTATACTTTATTTAAAATTTATTAATCTTTATCAATTAAGTTTAGTATTAAATTTACTCTGAAAGTACCATAGTATTATAAATTTTATATTCTTTTGTAAGAAGAATAATATTTTCTAATCTAAGATTATATAAAATACTTTTATAGCCTTTATTATGATCTTATAGATTATTATAATTCAGATAAATAAAATTATTTCTCTAAGTTATGATTATATACCTAAATTTTATTGATCTATCATATTAGATAATTTGATTTAACTTTAATTAAAGCAAAAAAAGCTACGATTATATCGTAGCTTTGGTGGAGGTAAAGGGATTCGAACCCTTGACCCCTTGCGTGCAAGGCAAGTGCTCTCCCAACTGAGCTATACCCCCAAATATGGTGGACCTTCAGGGACTCGAACCCCGGACCAACCGGTTATGAGCCGGTTGCTCTAACCAACTGA
>NZ_BAAAAV010000027.1:0-792 GCF_054768095.1 Clostridium sp. CTA-7
GTTTAAAATGCTGATGAACCATACCTATTCCTAAATCATTTGCTACATTCGGACTAGAAATTTTCACTTCTTTTCCATTTACTTTTATTATTCCAGCCTCTGGTTGATACATTCCAAATAACATTCCCATTAATGTAGATTTACCAGCACCGTTTTCTCCTAAAAGAGCATGAATTTCTCCCTTTTTTAGCTGTAAAGTTACATTATCATTTGCTACAATCCCTGGAAACTCTTTTCGAATGTTAAGCATTTCTACTACATATTCCATATAATTCACCGCTTTCTCCTTATTAATACTTAATTTAGGAAATTTAAAGGCTTAGCCTTTAAATTTCCTTATAAAACTACTTAATTAAATCTCCTTGCTTATCTGATACAGTAATCTTTCCGTCTTTAATTTGTTTAAGTACTTCATCAACTTTATCTGAAGTTTCTTTACTTAAATTAGGATTTTCTTTTGGAAGTCCTATACCATCATTTTTAGCATCAAATATTAAAGTTTTTCCACCTGGGAAGTTTCCATCTAATTCAGCTTTAATCATATCATAAGCAGCTGTATCTATCATTTTCATAGCTGAAGTTAATATTACAGATTTATTGTCTTTATAAATACCATCTGCATATTGGTCACTGTCAACACCTATTATCCATGCTTCTTTTCCAGCGTTAGCTCTAGCTTTAGCTTCATTTATAGCTCCAACTCCAACTCCACCAGCTGCTGTAAATATTGCTTTAACTCCATTATCAAACATAGTTGCAGCTAATTGTTGACCTGCAGCAACATTATCAAAT
>NZ_BAAAAV010000028.1:0-558 GCF_054768095.1 Clostridium sp. CTA-7
GGCAATACCCAAAGTTCGTGAGCTAACCCGTAAGGGAGGCAGCGACCTAAGGTAGGGTCAGCGATTGGGGTGAAGTCGTAACAAGGTAGCCGTAGGAGAACCTGCGGCTGGATCACCTCCTTTCTATGGAGAAATCTAGTAAGCAAGAAGCTTATCTAGTATAGTTTAAAAGAAGGTTTAAACTTAACTTCTGTTCAATTTTGAGGGATTTACCTCAAAATTAATGTGGGGGTATAGCTCAGTTGGGAGAGCACTTGCCTTGCACGCAAGGGGTCAAGGGTTCGAATCCCTTTACCTCCACCACATGGGTCTATAGCTCAGCTGGTTAGAGCGCACGCCTGATAAGCGTGAGGTCGATGGTTCGAGTCCATTTAGACCCACCATTGTTCTTTGAAAATTGCACATGAATAAAAAACAACTTTAATTAACAACGTTAATTGAGAAGTGACAACAAGCCAAAAATATTCTTTGTGAATAACTTTGTAATTTATAAAACCATAAAGGTCAAGCTACAAAGGGCACATGGTGAATGCCTTGGCATCAGGAGCCGATGAAGGA
>NZ_BAAAAV010000029.1:0-497 GCF_054768095.1 Clostridium sp. CTA-7
ACCATTTCATTTACTCTTTGTTCATCTGTAACATCACATACATATCCATGTGCTTTTATTCCATGCTCTGCATAAGCTGCAATTCCTTTGTCAACAAATTCTTGACTAATATCATTAAATACAACTGTTGCTCCTGCTTCCCCATATGCTTTTGCTATTGAAAATCCTATTCCATAAGATGCTCCTGTTACTAAAGCAACTTTTCCTTCTAATGAAAAATTCTTCATAATATCCATAATAAATTCCTCCTAATTTTAACTTTTATATTTTAATAGTAATATTTATCTTAATTCAGTCATTTTAACAGCATCCATATCATCAAAGTCTTTGTTTTATCCAACCATACCCCTTTACAAGTATATCAATTACTCCAACTTCCTCTTCTATTTGCTTAACCATTTCATTTACTCTTTGTTCATCTGTAACATCACATACATATCCATGTGCTTTTATTCCATGCTCTGCATAAGCTGCAATTCCTTTGTCAACAAATTCTT
>NZ_BAAAAV010000030.1:0-476 GCF_054768095.1 Clostridium sp. CTA-7
GGCAATACCCAAAGTTCGTGAGCTAACCCGTAAGGGAGGCAGCGACCTAAGGTAGGGTCAGCGATTGGGGTGAAGTCGTAACAAGGTAGCCGTAGGAGAACCTGCGGCTGGATCACCTCCTTTCTATGGAGAAATCTAGTAAGCAAGATGCTTATCTAGTATAAGTTTAGAAGAAGGTTTAAACTTAACTTCTGTTCAATTTTGAGGGATCTTCCTTCAAAATATGGGTCTATAGCTCAGCTGGTTAGAGCGCACGCCTGATAAGCGTGAGGTCGATGGTTCGAGTCCATTTAGACCCACCATTGTTCTTTGAAAATTGCACATGAATAAAAACAACTTTAATTAACAACGTTAATTGAGAAGTGACAACAAGCCAAAAATATTCTTTGTGAATAACTTTGTAATTTATAAAACCATAAAGGTCAAGCTACAAAGGGCACATGGTGAATGCCTTGGCATCAGGAGCCGATGAAGGA
>NZ_BAAAAV010000031.1:0-458 GCF_054768095.1 Clostridium sp. CTA-7
ATCGAACTCACGTAACTTGCTTGGAAGGCAAGGGCTCTACCATTGAGCTACACCCGCATATTATGTTTTAAGTGGTCGGGGTGACAGGGATTGAACCTGCGACCTCATGGTCCCAAACCACGCGCGCTCCCATCTGCGCCACACCCCGGCAATGGTGCGTGTTAAGAGATTCGAACTCCTGGCCCACGCCTTAGAAGGGCGTTGCTCTATCCAGCTGAGCTAAACACGCATATTCGTTAAATGACATTAATTATTTTATATCATTAATTGCCACTTGTCAATATTTTTTTAAATCACATTTAAAAAAAATTGGAGCGGGTGATGAGAATCGAACTCACGTAACTTGCTTGGAAGGCAAGGGCTCTACCATTGAGCTACACCCGCATATTATGTTTTAAGTGGTCGGGGTGACAGGGATTGAACCTGCGACCTCATGGTCCCAAACCACGCGCGCTCCC
>NZ_BAAAAV010000032.1:0-380 GCF_054768095.1 Clostridium sp. CTA-7
CATAAATTTGATGCAACAGTAGAAGCTGAACTTGGAAAACTAGGTGGGCAAGAAGATGACTTAGTAGTAGATGAAAAAGATGCTATGTACACTAATCCAAAACAAGCAAAAGAATTTGTAGAAAGAACAGGAATAGATTCATTAGCAGTAGCTATTGGAACAGCTCATGGATTATATAAAGGTGAAGCAAAGCTTGACTTTGATAGATTAAAGGAAATAAGAGATATGGTAGATGTACCACTAGTTTTACATGGAGCATCAGATGTACCAGATGAATTAGTTAAAAAGGCTATTTCACTTGGAATATGCAAAGTTAATGTAGCAACAGATTTAAAAATACCATTTTCTGATGCAGTAAAGAAATACTTTATTGAAAATCC
>NZ_BAAAAV010000033.1:0-379 GCF_054768095.1 Clostridium sp. CTA-7
AATAGCTGCAGAAAGGTAAACCTAGGGAACTGAAACATCTAAGTACCTAGAGGAAGAGAAAGAAAAATCGATTTTCTTAGTAGCGGCGAGCGAAAGGGAAAGAGCCCAAACCAGAGATTTATCTCTGGGGTTGCGGACAGAACATTAAGAGGAAGTTATAATTAATTGAAAACAACTGGAAAGTTGTGCCGTAGAGTGTAATAGCCACGTAAATGAAAATTATAATTACTAAGTTCTGATCCAGAGTACCACGAGACACGTGAAACCTTGTGGGAAGCAGGGAGGACCACCTCCCAAGGCTAAATACTACCTGATGACCGATAGTGAAGCAGTACCGTGAGGGAAAGGTGAAAAGAACCCCGGGAGGGGAGTGAAATAG
>NZ_BAAAAV010000034.1:0-378 GCF_054768095.1 Clostridium sp. CTA-7
AATAGCTGCAGAAAGGTAAACCTAGGGAACTGAAACATCTAAGTACCTAGAGGAAGAGAAAGAAAAATCGATTTTCTTAGTAGCGGCGAGCGAAAGGGAAAGAGCCCAAACCAGAGATTTATCTCTGGGGTTGCGGACAGAACATTAAATAAACTGATTTGTAACTGAAGACAACTGGAAAGTTGCTCCATAGAGTGTAATAGACACGTAAGTGAAACGAAAAGGTTTAGAGTTCTGATCCAGAGTACCACGAGACACGTGAAACCTTGTGGGAAGCAGGGAGGACCACCTCCCAAGGCTAAATACTACCTGATGACCGATAGTGAAGCAGTACCGTGAGGGAAAGGTGAAAAGAACCCCGGGAGGGGAGTGAAATAG
>NZ_BAAAAV010000035.1:0-368 GCF_054768095.1 Clostridium sp. CTA-7
AACCTACGAATACCGCAGTCAAAGTGCGGTGCCTTACCGCTTGGCGATATCCCAGCGTATGGGGTGAACGATGGGACTCGAACCCACGACAACCAGTGCCACAAACTGGCGCTCTACCAACTGAACTACGTTCACCATAATGGTGCGTGTTAAGAGATTCGAACTCCTGGCCCACGCCTTAGAAGGGCGTTGCTCTATCCAGCTGAGCTAAACACGCGTATTGGAGCGGGTGATGAGAATCGAACTCACGTAACTTGCTTGGAAGGCAAGGGCTCTACCATTGAGCTACACCCGCATATTGGAGCGAAAGACGGGACTCGAACCCGCAACATTCACCTTGGCAAGGTGACGCTCTACCATTGAGCCAC
>NZ_BAAAAV010000036.1:0-330 GCF_054768095.1 Clostridium sp. CTA-7
TAAAATGTACCCCTTGTAAAGGACATTATGAAAAAGACCGTGCTAAGTTAAGAAGATGATTTCTGTATTGAACAGGAGTCATCTTCTTTAAGTTCCATTGATATCTATATTCATTATAATAAGTCATATATCGGTCTATCTCATTTCTAAGATCTTCTAAAGTTTGACACGGCTTTATGTTGACCTCATCTTTAAAATGTCCGAAGAACGATTCCTGCRGCGCGTTGTCCCAACAGTTACCGCGCCTAGACATAGATTGACCCAAGCCGCAATCTTTTACTAGCTTTTGAAATTTGGGACTTGTGTAATGTGCACCTTGATCTGAGTGAA
>NZ_BAAAAV010000037.1:0-321 GCF_054768095.1 Clostridium sp. CTA-7
GGTGTTGCAACAGCACTTCAATTAAAAGAAGGAGAACTAGGATTTATAGGTGGTATGGAAATACCAGCACCTCAAAAGTTTAACTGGGGATTCCAACAAGGTGTTAAATATGCTAATGAAAATTTTGGAACAAAAATGAATATAAAGAAAGAAAATGTAGTATATCAAGGATCATTTGATAATGTTGCTGCAGGTCAACAATTAGCTGCAACTATGTTTGATAATGGAGTTAAAGCAATATTTACAGCAGCTGGTGGAGTTGGAGTTGGAGCTATAAATGAAGCTAAAGCTAGAGCTAACGCTGGAAAAGAAGCATGGATA
>NZ_BAAAAV010000038.1:0-315 GCF_054768095.1 Clostridium sp. CTA-7
CTATAAAGATAGGAGTAAAAAGGCTTATTTGTCGACCATTAAAGATGCATCTACTAATGAAATATTAGCCTACAACGTATCTGAAAGCCTTACTTTAGATATAGTTATAGATACTCTTACTAATCTAAAAAAATCAGAACGTGTAAAAATTYATAATGAAGCTTTTATTCACTCAGATCAAGGTGCACATTACACAAGTCCCAAATTTCAAAAGCTAGTAAAAGATTGCGGCTTGGGTCAATCTATGTCTAGGCGCGGTAACTGTTGGGACAACGCGCYGCAGGAATCGTTCTTCGGACATTTTAAAGATGAGGT